>NZ_JAFMPU010000006.1:0-204154 GCF_049132085.1 Seonamhaeicola sp. NFXS20
GGAAAAACTATCAGACATATAATAATCCTAAAATGCCTGTACAGGCATTTTAGGATTAAGAAAAAGAGTTGTATAATTATATCAGGATTTATTTATTAACCTGTATAGCTATTTTAGGACGGGTCAATAGCTATTTTAGGACGGGTCAAGGACGGGTCAATCCTATGGATACCCTATAGATACCCTATGGATATCCTATGGAAGACCTATGGATGAGATTATATGCGCTTCTTTTTGAGATGTCTTAACTTTTAGACAAATACATGTTCGTTTTTATAGAGAATTCTTCCTTTTTAGACTGATTAGAATTTTCCCTAAACACAACAATTAGTCTTGATTCCAAGCTTCCCTAACCCACCGAAAAGTAACCTTGCCAATGTGCCGAACCGTAAAAACACCCCTGAAAAGTAGGCTAGGGCTACTTTGTCAGCGCGCCATCTCGCCCGTTGCTAACTCAGACAACGCCCTCAAGGGAACAATAATTCCCTGATTGGTACGGATCGTCGAAGACTTTTTTATTAACTTGTGAAATAGGTACAACCTATAGAAAAAATACACGAAACTGTAATTAGATCAAGGCTTGGGGCTTGAATAGGATTTCGGACTTAATTGAAAGTTTAGGCTTTCGAGATCCCCTACTTTTTACACACAAAACCAATAACCCCTACTAATCAATTCATTTAAACCTCCTTAACCATCTCAAAATCATCCATTATAAATCCATCTCCTATATCTGTCACAATTGGTTTCTCTTTCTTAAAGCCCATTTTTTCATAGGCTTTTATTGCATTAATATTATTTATATTTACGGTAAGTCTAATACGGTTTAATTGATACTCTTTAGCTTTATCTGTTACAAAATTTAAAGCTGTTTTTCCTATATTTTTTCCTCTATGCAAATTAACAACATACAATTTGCTTAAAAATAAGGTGTCGGTTTCCTTTTTTATAGAAATATAACCAACGGGAGTTTTATCAAAAGAAAGAAGATAATATTCAAAACCGCCTTCTACTTGTTCTTTAATAGCTTCAGCAGATTGAAACTTATTAAGCATGTAATTTACTTGTGGTAATCCTATAATTGGAATGTAATGCTCTCGCCAAATAATATCGGCTAAGGTTGCTATTTCTTTATAATGCTTTTGTGTATTTGCTATTAAAATCTGTACCATCTATCTAAATTATATAGAAGAATATCATAAAAAAATGGCAAACAGCCCCTGCAAGCACAAACAAATGCCATATAACATGATTAAACTTAATTTTTTCAATAGCATAAAAAATAATACCACCAGTATAGGCTAAACCACCGGCAAATAGTAATAAAACAGCATTACTAGAAACTAATTCTGAAAAATTAGAAAAATCAAATACAATTAACCAGCCCATAACTAGATACAACAAGGTTGAAAATATTTCAAAACGCCCCGTAAAAAATAATTTTAATATAACACCAAAAGCAGCAATTCCCCAAACAATATAAAAAAGCATCCACCCCAAACTATCATTTAAGGTTATGAGTAAAACAGGGGTGTAAGTGCCTGCTATTAAAAGGTAAATACTAATATGGTCTATTATTCTAAAATAGTGTTTTAGCTTTCTCTTTTTCACAGTATGATATAAGGTAGAAGCAGTAAATAAAATTATTATAGATGTGCCATAAACAATAACACTACCTAAACTAAAATTGGTTTTATGGGTATCAAAAAGTATGAGTAAAACTAGAGCTATAACTCCAAATAAAGCTCCAAAAGCATGGGTGATAGCATTAAGTTTTTCTTCAAAAAGAGATTGTTGTCTCATTACTAGTTTTCAGGATTTTTGTTATAAACCCACTTCGCTGTTAATTCATAAAAATCGAAATCTAAAGCCGATTTTTGGGCTTCTAATCTTCCGCTTTGAAAGTTTCGTAATAAAATATCTTCTATTAAATAATCTTCTTTTTCATGTTCTGGATCAAACTCCTTTTTTAACGAAATATCAAACATACTAGCAGTTGTATTATACCAAAATGCCCGCCAACCATTGCGCAGTTCTTTAACCAAATCAAAAGCAGTTACTCCCGTTTGCCTATGAATGAGTTTAACCAAAATTTGTCCCTCTGTACGCGATAATTTTTTTAACTCATCAGAAAACTCACCCTCAATATACTTTTGTACACGTTTGGTATAACGTTTTTTGTCTCGCTTCTTTTTAATGCTTGCCAGTCTTTTGTTCATAGAGTCTAACCGTTCTGCAGCTAATTTGGCATATGGGTAAACCTTAATAGTTTTTCGGCGTAGTATTAAATACCTTATTCTATCTTCCCTACTCTCAAACCTTAGTTTATGTAAAAGCTTAACTTCTTCTAAATCTATTGAAGTTCTAGGTACAGAATCGCCTTCAATAATTATATATTCTATGGTAGAAATAGAATCATTTTCAACCTCATTAATTTGAGCCAATAAAACTGTTGGTAATAAAAAGAATATGTACTTTAATGAGTTCATTAATCTGTTTCTGAGGCTTTGTGTTCCAAAATTAACAATTTACTGCTTTTAAAACGGTTTTTAATGCCGGATATTTTTAGTTTGATTAAATACTACTTTCATTAATATTCTTATTTTAGTGCAAAACTTTTACAAATGGCGAAAAAGCAAATACTAAACAAAAAATCAATAGACTTTTTAGAAAAATATTTAAATAATGCTGCCCCAACAGGATATGAATGGGACGGACAAAAACTGTGGATGGATTACCTAAAACCTTATGTTGATGAATTTATTACAGATACATACGGAACCGCAGTTGGTGTAATTAATCCTAAAGCAAAATATAAAGTTGTTATTGAAGGGCATGCCGATGAAATATCATGGTATGTAAATTACATTAGTGATAACGGACTTATTTACGTAATTAGAAACGGTGGTAGTGATCATCAAATTGCACCAAGTAAAGTAGTAAATATTCATACCAAAAATGGTATTGTTAAAGGTGTTTTTGGGTGGCCAGCTATTCATACCAGAAGTAGAGTAAAAGAAGAACCTCCTAAACCCGACAATATTTTTATTGATTGTGGTTGTAAAAACAAAGAAGAAGTTGAAAAATTAGGTGTTCATGTGGGTTGTGTTATTACTTATCCTGATGAATTTCATATTTTAAATGGCGACAAATTTGTTTGTAGAGCTATTGATAACCGCATGGGCGGATTTATGATTGCAGAAGTGGCTCGTTTACTTAAAGAAAACAAAAAAGAATTACCTTTTGGTTTATACATTACCAATGCTGTACAAGAAGAAATTGGATTGCGCGGTGCTGAAATGATTACTCAAACCATTAAACCTAATGTGGCTATTGTTACTGATGTCACACACGATACCACTACCCCAATGATTGAACAGAAAAAAGAAGGACATTTGGAAATTGGCAAAGGCCCTGTGGTAGCTTACGCTCCTGCTGTTCAACAAAAATTACGCGATTTAATAATTGATACAGCCGAAGCCAAAAAAATTCCTTTCCAACGTTCTGCATTATCAAGAGCAACAGGTACAGATACCGATGCTTTTGCCTATAGCAATGGTGGCGTAGCATCTGCTTTAATTTCATTACCGCTTCGTTATATGCATACCACAGTTGAAATGGTTCATAAAGAAGATGTAGAAAACGTAATTAGACTAATTTATGAATCGCTTCTAAATATTAAAGACGGAGATACATTTAGTTATTTTGATTAATTAACTAAAAGTCTATATTTTACAAAAATTGATGATATTCAAATTATTAGACTGTAGTTTTTTACATGAATGAACTCATAGACATAGTAGATGCTAATGGTAACCCTACCGGACAAACAGCATTAAAATCTGTAATTCATCAAAAAGGGTATTATCATAACACAGCGCATATATGGTTTTATACTAAAAATGGTGAGGTGCTGTTATCTCAACGGTCGGCAAAAAAACTTATTTGTCCGCTCATGTGGGATGTCTCGGTTGCGGGTCATATTGATGCTGGCGAAACTCCAGAACAAGCAGCTATAAGAGAAACCAAAGAAGAAATTGGTTTAACTATTTTAAAATCTGATTTAAATAAAATTGGAGTTTTTGAGTGCTTTCAAAGTTATGATAATGGCATTAAAGATAATGAATTTCACAACACTTTTATTTGTGAGTTAAACACTTCATTATCAGAATTAAAACCACAAGAAGATGAAGTTGAAGCACTAAAACTTGTATCTCTAGATGTTTTTAAAACACTTATCAAAAACATCAATGAGGATAACAATCATTTTGTACCATCAAATAAAACTTATTATGAATTGGTATATAATCACTTAAAAAAACAAGTTTAATTTTCACTTATAAATTCAAAAGCCTCCTTGCTATAAGAATCTCTCACGAAACCTTAACAAGGAGGCTTTTTTTGACTAAATTCAATTATAAAATATTATTTACTAAGTTGTTATTTATAAAGCTTGTTTCAAATTTCACAAAGACATCATCTTTTGCTTGAACCGCGCCTAACATACCTGTTGGAGGTGTAATATTAAACTCTGTTAACTTTAATTGTACTTTACCGTTAAGAGTTACTTTTTGGCCATTAATTGTAACATCAAAATTTAAAGGAATTGTTTTTTTAGTACCCGCAATAACCAAATCTCCTAGAGTTTCTAATTCAAAAACGCCATTGCCTTTATCAATTACATTTTTAACTTCAACAAGAGAGTATAATATGCTTTTATATTTATCTGCTTTTAATGCTTTAACTGCTGTAGAAGTTATTCCAGGTTTAGCACCTTTTAAGCTTTCAGTTAATACAGCAAAGGTTAAAGATTCAACTTCACAAGATTGAAGGTTATTAAAACTAATTAATCCATTTTTTGTATTAGCATCTACTTTCCAACCATGAAGATTAGAAGAACCAAAAACTGTTAAAAAGGAATTTTCATTCTCTAAATGCAACATTTGGGCTTGAGCGCTATTAAAAACTAACCCCATTAAAACGATGCAGATGAATAATTTTTGTAAAATATTTATTTGTGTATTCATGACATTATGTAATTTAATTATAATGCAAATTACAACGTTTTAGTATTGATGAAAAATGATAAAAATCATGTTTTAATTTTATTTTTGACAAAATTCAACATTTTTTAAGCCTTATTTTATCATATCCTCATTTTTGGCATGATTTCCTGTACTGTAAAACTAAATATTAATTAATGAGATAAATAATTGATTTTATGAGTCTTAAAAAAAATAAGAGAATTCTATATTTTTTCAACTAGAAATAGCATTTACCAAAACTAACTATTAACATATTCAATATTTTAACACCTAAATATATTATGTATATTTATTCTATAACTCTATCTTATAAGCATTCTCTTTTAAGATTAAAGTCAATAAAAAATAATATTGAGGAAAACACAGAATACTTAAGTAAATGAATTTATTACTCATGGCCATTGCGCCCGTTTGTATCATTATTTTATATGTATATTTTAAAGATAAATATGAAAAAGAACCTAAGCGCTTACTTTTATATAACTTTATCTTAGGTGCGGTTGTTAGCATTTTACTTACCACAGTTATTTATTTTGCAATTGATATGGTACTTGTACTTAATCATACAAGTATTTTTCAACAGTTTCTCAAGGCTTTCTTTGTTGTAGCATTAACCGAAGAATTCAGTAAATACATAATAGTTAGATATGTAGCACAGCGCCATTCTGAATTTAACGAACCTTTTGACGGCATAATATATGCCGTTATGGTATCTATGGGTTTTGCAGCTACAGAAAATATATTTTATGTTTTAGAAGGAGGATACCAAACAGCTTTGTTAAGAGCTTTTACAGCTGTTCCAGCACATGCTACTTTTGGAATTTTAATGGGTTACTACATGGGAAAAGCCAAATTTTCTAATAATAAATTCAAATTAAACTTATTTGGGTTACTTTTAGCCACAATTTTTCACGGTACCTACGATTTCTTTTTGTTTATAGACTTCATCCCAGGTATATGGTTAGGAGCTTTAGTCTCCTTAATAATTGGTATTCTACTATCCAGAAAAGCCATAAAAAAACATCAAAAAAATTCACGTTTTAAAGTTTAATTTCTCTCTAATATTATTGTAAATCATACTTTTAGAATAAACTAAATTTCTAATTGTGATGATGTATTTTCTAAAAGTTCTAATACATTATAATTATATTTACCTAAATCAATTTCCCAACTATGGCTAAAACTTTTAAAACTAAGGTTAATAATAATTTTGAATTTGAATTTAAAAAAAAAGAAGTGTCTAATTTAGATGCGTTGCAAATTTCAAAATCAAAATACCATATTCTTCACAACAACAAACCTTATAAAACAGAAATTATTGAGTCTCATTTTAATAATAAAATATATAAAGTAAAAGTAAACAATAGCATCTATAACGTTAATATAATTAATAAATTAGATGTATTAATAAAAGAATTAGGATTTACAATAGGCACCACCAAACACATTAATTCTATAAAAGCACCAATGCCAGGGCTTATTTTAGACATTAATATTGAAGTTGGACAAGAAGTAAAAGAAGGAGATTCGTTATTAGTTTTAGAAGCTATGAAAATGGAAAATGTAATTAGCTCTCCAAGAGAAGGTATTATTAAAACATTAACCGTTAACAAAGGAGAGACCGTACTAAAAGGCCAATTACTAATTGAATTTCAGTAGATTATGAGAAAAATTCTTATTGCAAACAGAGGTGAAATAGCCATTAGGATTATGAAAACTGCTCAAAAAATGGGCATAAAAACCGTTGCCGTTTACTCTACTGCAGATAGAAATGCTCCACATGTAAAATTTGCAGATGAAGCCGTTTGTATTGGTGAAGCTCCTTCAAACCAATCCTATTTAAGAGGTAATAAAATTATTGAAGTGGCAAAACAGTTAAATGTTGATGCTATTCATCCTGGATATGGTTTTCTAAGTGAAAATGCCAATTTTGCAGAACTTACAGAAAAGAATAACATCATTTTTATTGGTCCACACTCTAAAGCCATAAAAATTATGGGAAGTAAATTGGCAGCAAAAGAAGCTGTTAAACAATACAATATTCCAATGGTTCCAGGAATAGATAAGGCTATCACAGATGTTGAAAAAGCTAAAAGTATTGCAAAAGAAATTGGCTTCCCTATTTTAATAAAAGCATCTGCGGGTGGTGGCGGTAAAGGCATGCGTATTGTTGAAAAAGAAAGTGATTTAGAATCTCAAATGACACGTGCTATAAGCGAAGCTACCTCAGCATTTGGTGATGGCTCTGTATTTATTGAAAAATATGTTCCCTCACCTAGGCATATTGAAATTCAAGTAATAGCTGATAATCATGGCAATATATTACACTTTTTTGAACGCGAATGTAGCATACAACGCAGACATCAAAAAGTAATTGAAGAAGCGCCTTCATCTGTTTTATCTTCAGAATTAAGAACAAAAATGGGAAAAGCAGCCATTAAAGTGGCTAAATCTTGTGATTATGTTGGTGCAGGTACCGTTGAGTTTTTATTAGATACAAACCATAATTTCTACTTTTTAGAAATGAATACGCGTTTACAAGTAGAACACCCTGTAACAGAACTAATTACCGGTATAGATTTAGTAGAACTACAAATAAAAATAGCAAGGGGAGAAAAGCTTGAAATAGAACAAGACCAACTAAAAATATGTGGTCATGCCATAGAGTTACGTGTTTATGCAGAAGACCCTTTGAATAATTTTCTACCTAGTGTTGGTAATTTAAGCACTTACAAACTACCCGCCGGAAAAGGTATTCGTGTTGATAATGGTTTTGAAGAAGGAATGGATGTCCCAATTTATTATGACCCCATGCTTTCAAAATTAATTACTTACGGAAAAACAAGAGAAGAGGCTATCCAACTCATGATAAAAGCAATTGAAAATTTTCATATAGAAGGCGTACAAACTACTTTACCTTTCGGGAAATTTGTTTGTAACCATGAGGCCTTCCGTTCTGGAAATTTTGACACCCATTTTGTTAAAAAATATTATTCACCTAAATACTTACAAAAAGAAACTGAAAACGAGGCTAAAATTGCTGCTCTACTTGCCTTAAAACAATATTTAGCAGACCAAAAAATACTAAAACTACCAAATTAGCAACTTATGGATTCTAAAATAGATAAACTAAAAAAACATATTGAACAAGCCAAATTAGGTGGTGGACAAAATCGAATTGATAAACAACATGCCAAGAAAAAGTTAACCGCCAGAGAGCGTATTGACTATTTACTTGATGAAGGTTCTTTTGAAGAAATAGGTATTTTAGTTACCCATAGAACCACCGATTTTGGGATGGATAAAGAAGTGTATTTTGGAGATGGTGTTGTTACAGGTTATGGTACTATTAATGGCAGATTAGTGTATGTTTTTGCCCAAGATTTTACCGTTTTTGGCGGGGCACTATCTGAAACACATGCCGAAAAAATATGTAAAATTATGGATATGGCTGTAAAGGTTGGTGCTCCAATTATTGGATTAAATGATTCTGGGGGTGCCCGTATTCAGGAAGGAGTAAGATCTCTTGGTGGTTATGCCGATATATTTTACAGAAATGTTAAAGCATCTGGTGTTATACCTCAAATTTCTGCCATCATGGGGCCTTGTGCCGGTGGTGCAGTATATTCGCCTGCAATAACAGATTTTACCATTATGGTAGAAAACACTAGTTATATGTTTGTAACTGGACCAAACGTAGTAAAAACCGTTACCAATGAAGAAGTTAGTAGCGAAGAATTAGGTGGTGCTTATACACACGCTTCAAAATCGGGTGTTGCACATAAAACATCTGCTAATGATATTGAATGTTTAGAAGATATTAAAAAACTCCTTAGTTATTTACCTCAAAACAATACTGAAACTACTAAAAAGCTAGATTTTATACCTTCTGAGGAAATAAGAGATGTTTTATCAAACATAGTTCCTGATAATCCTAATAAGCCATATGATATGCACGAGGTAATTTCTGGAATTATTGATGAAAATTCATTTTATGAAATTCATAAAGATTATGCCGAAAATATTATTGTGGGTTTTGCTCGTTTAGGAGGTAGAAGTATTGGTATTATTGCAAATCAACCCATGTTTTTAGCAGGTGTTCTAGGTGTAAAAAGCTCTAAAAAAGCAGCTAGATTTACTCGCTTTTGCGATTGTTTTAATATTCCTTTACTTGTTTTGGTTGATGTTCCTGGTTTTTTACCAGGCACAGACCAAGAGTGGAATGGTATTATAGTACATGGTGCCAAATTATTATACGCATTAAGCGAAGCTACTGTACCAAGAGTAACCGTTATTACCAGAAAAGCTTATGGAGGCGCTTATGATGTAATGAATTCTAAACACATAGGCGCAGACTTTAACTATGCATGGCCTGGAGCAGAAATAGCTGTAATGGGAGCTAAAGGTGCCAGTGAGATTATATTTAAGCGCGAAATAGCTGCCGCTGATAACCCTGAAGAAAAACTTGCTGAAAAAGAAGCAGAATATGCCGAAAAGTTTGCAAACCCATACAAAGCAGCTAGACGAGGTTTTATAGATGAAGTTATCTTACCAAAAAATACTAGAAGAAAATTGATAAAAGCATTTTCTATGTTAGAAAATAAAAAGGTTGATAGACCAAACCGAAAACACGGTAATATTCCCTTATAAAATAAAAAAGGAGGCTCCCTAACTAGCCTCCTTTTAATTTAACCTGTAATCGAATAAACTATAAAGTTTATTACAATTAACTTCCTACTTATTTTAATTTATCTCTCAACTAAATAAACTCTTTTTATTTAGTCACAACCAAAATAAAACAATAATGTAGGCTCTCTTGCGAGACATATATAATTGTCGATTAATAGCTTCAACAAATATCAATAAATAAAACAAAAAACATACAAATGTCACTACGCACTTATTACGCACTTATGATATTTTATCATTTTATCTAATTTTTTAATTTATTAATTTGGGTCTTTAAAAGTTTGTGTTAAGTAGTCCACAAGAGTGATTTCTTGTTTATTTAAGCCCATTTTCTTTGTAATTCTATAGCGTTTGCTCTCAATAGCTCTAATTGAAGTATTTAAGAAAACTGCTATTTCTTTATTTTTAAAACCTACAGAAACATAATAGCAGATAATAATTTCAGAATCATTTAATTTTGGATGAAGCTTTTTTATTTTTTTAAAAAAATCCATATCAAAATTATTAACTAATTCTAAATGATTTTTACTTTCTTCTAATAAGGTTGTAGAACTTAAATGCAACTCTTTGTAAAAGTCTTTTATTTTTTCTCTTTGTAAAACAACATCATCAATAGTTGCTATTGCTTTAACTTTTTGTTTAAGTTGTGAGATATAATCTTCTAACCCTTGTACCTTAACTGCTAGTTTTTCGTTATTAGATTTTAAGTAAGTTAAATTTTCGGTTTGATTACTTAGATGACTTAATTTTTGCCTTTGTTCTTTATAATACATAAAATATGCAAAACTAATAATAGAGATAAGGCATATTAACAAAATACCAAATATATCTAAGAAATCTTCATTTTTTTGTAACGATTCTTCTTTTAAAAGAGGACTATTAATGTGGTAACTAACATCTATTACATTTTTAAACATATCCTCTTGAAAAATCCTCAAAGAATCTAAATAAGTTTTAGACTTATCAATTTTTCCAGAAAGGCTATAAACTTTAGAGCTTATTATAAAATATGTTTCTAATGCGTCATCTGCCATACTTTTTCGGTTTATTTCAGCTTGCGACAAGTAAAATAATGTAGAGTCTATTTGCTTTTTTTTATAAAATAATTCTGCATAAGACAAATTGATATTGGCATCAAAAGAAGAATAGTTATAAGAATCTATAGTAGAATTGTTTTCTAAAGATTTAAAATTTTCGTAGTATTTATTGGCTTCTTCAAGGTTATCAAGATATACATAGTTAGAAGTTAACATGTATAATGCAAACATGTAAAAATAGGCATCATCCTTGGTGTTTTTATAAACATCTAATTTTCTTAATAGTAAACCATTACATTCATCTATTTTTCCATCTAAAAAATGGGCGTAAGCTTCTATTAACTCAACTTCTAAGTTTCCATTTTTATAACCACTTAATTCATAATATTTTTTTGCTTGCTCTAAATAAGAATATGCTGTAGTATCTTCATATACTATATAAATATTTGCAAAAAGTTCTAAACTTGTATCTCCTGCTACTTGATAATTCTTTTCAATTTTAGCATATTTAAGTGCTAAAAGATTGTTCTTGTAAACTTCTGCTCTTTGGTTAAGTTCATCATGAATTAAAGCTTTTATAGAATAATAATCTGCTACATTTCCTTCAATACTTTTTTCTAAAGGATTTGGTATAGAATCTAAAAACTGTAATGCTTTTAAAGCGTTTCCTCCTACATGATTATTAGCAGAATCTATAAGACGCTCATAATTATTTTGAGCCTGCAATAAAAAAATTACAAGGTTAAAAATAACAAGCAGCCCTTTTCTTTTAATCTTGTTGTTGGGAGAACTAAACAAAAGAATACGGTTTTAAATAAAACAATCCTCAAATGTAAGTAAAAATACACATAAATATACTGTTTTAAATATAAAGAAACTATTTCTTTTTAGCTAGAAAGAAATATAACTAAACCTTAAATTAATTTAATTAGTGCTTCCTTCAGCAACATAACTTTTGTACAAAACGAAATAAAATATATTCAAAATTTGTGAATTCTTTAACGTTTCCTTCATTCATAATACATCTAAAATAAATAATAATGGGCTAATTTTACGTCATGCAAAATAACAGCCCCTTAAAATTTGAATTTGTTGCATTAATGGCTTCTTTAATGTCTATTGTAGCACTCTCTATTGATGCACTACTTCCTGCATTACCACAAATAGGGAATCATATTTCTGTAGTTAACAGTAAAGATAACCAACTGTTAATTACCATGATATTTTTAGGTATAGGAATTGGACAGCTTATTTTTGGTCCACTTTCTGATAGTTTTGGAAGAAAACCCATTGTGTATACGGGGTTTGCTTTATTTATTGTTGCCAGCCTTATATGCGTAAACACCAAAAGTTTTGAAATAATGCTTGTTGGCCGTATTTTACAAGGTATGGGGCTATCATCGCCTCGTAGTATTTCATTATCAATGATAAGAGATTTGTATGATGGCAACTATATGGCCAAAGTAATGTCTATTGTTGTTATGTTTTTTATTCTAGTACCCGTAGTAGCACCAACATTAGGACATTGGCTTATACAATTATTTAATTGGCAATCTATTTTCTATTTTAATTTAATTTTTGGTGTTTTAATAATGATTTGGTTTGCTATAAGGCAACCCGAAACGCTTACAAAACAACACAGAATTAAGTTCTCTTCTCATCTTTTTATAGATGGTGTAAAAGAATTTATAAAGCATAAAGAAGCCGTAGCCTTTACCTTTGTATCTGGTTTTATAACAGGATCTTTTATGGTATATTTAAGCACCTCACAACAAATTTTTCAAGAACAATATAAACTAGCAGAAATGTTCCCTTTTATTTTTGCAAGTTTAGCCGTTTCTTTAGGGGTAGCTACATATTTAAATAGTAGACTAGTTGAAAAATTTGGTATGTGGCGAATGGCATATACAGCTGCAATAGCGTATTCTGTTGTATCTCTGTTGTATGTTATCTTATTTTTCTCGGGTAAAAATCCTAGTATTTATGTTTTACTTATTTTTTTCGCCTTGCAATTTTTAGCAGTTGGATTCCTTTTTGGAAATCTCCGAGCCATTGCTATGGAACCTTTAGGTCATATTGCTGGTATTGGTGCTGCCATAAATGGTTTTGTAAGTACAGTATTAGCTGTACCTATTGCTAATTTTATTGGTAATTATGTTTCTACTTCTGTATTACCCTTATTTATAGGCTTTTCAATTTTTGGTGTTTTATCTGTGCTTGTATTTGTGTTATTAAGAAAAAATGCTAGTACTGTGAAGGCTTAATTCTTTCAGGAAGTTAATACAGTTTTGGTAGGATATTTAGTATTTTTACATTTTAATTAAATCAATTAAACTGATATGAAAATAATAGGTATTGGAAAAAATTATGTAAACAATAAATCTGAAATTGAATCCCTAAAAACAGGGTTTCAAACCATTTTTGTTAAGGCTAATTCAACCTTAGTTACCAATAACAAAAACATCCCTTTTCCTAAAATCACCAATCAGCTTGTTTATGAAGTTGAACTGGTTGCTAAAATAGGAAAACAGGGCAAAGATATTTCTGTTAAAGACGCACCTTCATACATTTCTGAAATGGCTATAGGTATAGACTTTACAGCTAAAGATGTACTTACCAAAAGTAGAGAGAAAAAAGGTCCTTGGGCTCTTGCTAAAGGGTTTGATGGGGCTTCTCCTATTTCTGCATTTAAACCAATTTCTAATTTTCCAGATTTAAACAATATTAATTTTGATTTAAAAATTAATGGAGAATCTAGACAAGTTGGTAATACTGATATGATGATTTATAATTTTGCTGAAATTATTGCTTTTGTTTCCTCTTACATGACCTTAGAAGCAGGCGATTTGATTTTTACTGGAACTCCAGCTTCTGGCGTTGGAGAAACGGCACATAACGATCACTTTCAAGCTTCTATTGAAGGAGAGTTGCTCTTAGATTTTAAAATGATTTAACACCATTTTATCTCATAAACTAAAAAAGCTACCAATTGGTAGCTTTTTATTTGTCATTTAAAATTATTACTACAAAGCATTATCTATAATATCCTGTACTACTTCTGGATTTAACAGTGTACTGGTATCTCCTAAATTACTAATGTCTTTGTGTGCTATTTTACGTAAAATTCGTCTCATTATCTTACCAGAACGTGTTTTTGGTAAGCCACTTGTAAATTGAATTTTATCTAATTTGGCTATAGGCCCAATATGTTCTGTTATAATTTGGTTTATTTCGTTTCGTAAATTGTTTTGATCTCTACTTTCTCCTGTATCTTTTAAAATAACATAGCCGTAAAGTGCATTTCCTTTTACATCGTGAGGAAAACCAACAATGGCCGATTCCACTACTGCTGGGTGCTCATTAACAGCATCTTCTATAGGTGCTGTACCTAAGTTATGACCAGAAACAATAATAACATCATCTACTCTTCCTGTTATTCTATAGTATCCTACCTCATCGCGTAAAGCTCCATCGCCCGTAAAATATTTGTTTTCAAATGCCGAAAAATACGTGTCTTTATAACGTTGATGGTTACCCCAAATAGTTCTAGCCATACTAGGCCATGGGAATTTTATACATAATCGTCCATCTACTTGATTGCCTTTAATCTCTTCCCCTTCTTCATCCATTAATGCAGGTTGAATTCCAATAAACGGTAAAGTAGCATAGGTTGGTTTTGTTGGAGTTACAAATGGTATTGGAGATATCATAATACCACCTGTTTCGGTTTGCCACCAAGTATCTACAATAGGACTCTTCTTTTTGCCTACATTATCATTATACCAGTGCCACGCTTCTTCATTTATAGGTTCTCCTACAGAACCTAAAGTTTTTAATGATGATAAATCATATTTATCAACCAATTCTGAACCTTGCTTAGATAAAGCTCTAATAGCCGTTGGTGCTGTATAAAACTGATTAATTTTATGTTTTTCTACAATTTCCCAAAAGCGTCCAAAATTTGGATAACTAGGTACCCCTTCAAACATAACTGTAGTTGCTCCATTTGCTAAAGGCCCATAAACAATATAACTATGACCTGTTATCCATCCTATATCGGCAGTACACCAATAAATATCATTTTCTCTATACTGAAATACATTTTTAAAAGTGTAAGCTGTATAAACCATATATCCTGCAATGCTATGTACCATGCCTTTTGGCATACCTGTAGAGCCTGAAGTATATAAAATAAATAAAGGGTCTTCAGCATTCATTACTTCAGCTTTACATTCTGTAGAAGCTTCATCTAGCAAAGGCTGTAGCCATTTATCTCTTCTGGCTTCCATATGAATATCAGAATGAATACGTTTTGCAACTAGTACAGTTTCTACACACGGACAGTCTTTTAAAGCGTCATCAACAATACCTTTTAAATCGATTGTTTTTTTACCACGATACGAGCCATCACTGGTTAATACCATTTTACATTCAGAATCATTAATTCTTGTAGCTAAAGCTGTAGAAGAAAACCCTGCAAATACCACCGAATGAATAGCACCTATTCTAGCACAAGCCAAAACAGCTACTGCCAATTCTGGAATCATGGGTAAATAAACACAAACACGGTCTCCCCTTTTAATACCTTGACTTTTTAAAACATTAGCAAATTTATTTACCCGTTCTGCTAACTCTTTATAACTTATATGAATTGCAGGTTCATTAGGGTCATTAGGCTCAAATAAAATAGCTGTTTTATCTCCTCTAGTGGCTAAATGGCGGTCTATACAATTTTCTGTAATGTTTAATTGAGCGCCTTCAAACCATTTTATTTCTGGTTTAGAAAAGTCCCAACTTAATACCTTATCCCATTTTTTTTGCCACATAAAATGTTCTTCGGCTATTTCTTCCCAAAAATTTTCGGGTTCTCTTACAGATTTTCTGTAAACTTGATAATATTCTTCTAAATGTTTTATGTGGTAATTACTCATTGTTTTATAATTAAATTTAATATCAAAAATTTAGTTGTCCTCTAAAATAACTAATTTGATGAAACCTTGCCAAGTTTTTCTACAAACAGCACAAGACTATCTACATAGAATTAAGTTTTACATATTAATGATTAACAGCTTCTCCTGCTCCACTTGGAATTCTAATGTTTTCAACAATTTCCTGAACGTCTGCAGGGGGCGCTTTGGTAAATTTCATAATGGTAATTGAGACTACAAAATTTAAAACCATAGCAACAGTTCCAAATCCTTCAGGAGAAATTCCAAACCACCATTCGCTTTTATCTGGAACAGCATCATCAAACCATCCTAATTTATACTTAATCATATATAATAACATAGCTACAATACCAACTACCATTCCCGCAATGGCTCCTTCCTTATTCATACGCTTATAGAAAATCCCTAAAATAATGGCTGGAAAAAACGAAGCAGCAGCTAAACCAAAAGCTAAAGCCACCACAGCAGCAACAAACCCTGGTGGGTGAATACCGTAATAGCCAGCAACAACAACAGCACCAACTGCCGATAAACGAGCAGCTACTAACTCACCTTTTTCTGAAATAGAAGGCTTAATAACTTTTTTAATTAAGTCATGAGAAACCGAAGCAGAAATTACTAATAACAAACCTGCTGCCGTAGACAAAGCCGCGGCTAACCCACCTGCTGCCACTAAGGCAATTACCCAATTTGGTAATTTAGCAATTTCTGGGTTGGCTAATACCATAATATCTCTGTCAACAATTAATTCGTTTTTAGATGCATCTGCTACATATTGAATATTTCCGTCGTTATTTTTATCATTAAAAACTATTAAACCTGTGGTTTCCCATTTTTTAAACCACTCTGGCATATTTCCATAAGGTTTGTTCGAAACAGTTTCAATCATATTTGTTCTGGCAAAAACCGCTACTGCTGGTGCTGTAGTATAAAGCAACACGATAAGCAATAATGCAATTCCTGCAGATTTACGTGCATCTCTAACTCGTTTTACTGTGAAGAAACGAACAATAACATGGGGCAATCCTGCAGTACCAACCATTAACGCTAAGGTAATAGCAAATACATCGATGGTTGATTTGGAACCTTCGGTGTATTCTGAGAATCCAAGTTCTGTACTTAATCCATCTAATTTATCTAATAAATATCCAGAGCCATCGGTTAATTCGCCTCCAAATCCAAGTTGAGGAATAGGATTCCCCGTCATTTGAAATGAAATAAAAATAGCAGGCACCATAAAGGCAAAAATAAGTACACAATACTGTGCTACTTGGGTGTATGTAATACCTTTCATACCTCCTAAAACAGCATAAAATAACACGATGAGCATTCCAATAATTACTCCTGTATTAATGTCTACTTCTAAAAAACGAGAAAATACAATACCTACACCCCGCATTTGACCAGCTACATAGGTAAATGATACAATGAGTGCACAAAAAACTGCCACAATTCTTGCAGTTTTAGAGTAATACCGGTCTCCTATAAAATCAGGAACGGTGAATTTTCCAAACTTACGCAAATAAGGTGCTAAAAGTAATGCGAGTAGTACGTAACCACCAGTCCATCCCATTAAATATACCGCGCCATCATACCCTGCAAAAGATATGATTCCTGCCATAGAAATAAAGGAAGCAGCACTCATCCAATCGGCAGCAGTAGCCATTCCGTTTGCCCATGGTGAAACACCTCCACCTGCAACATAAAAATCTTTAGTTGAACTTGCTCTAGACCAAATAGCTATTCCAATGTAAATTGAAAAAGTAATACCGACTAAAATATAGGTCCAATCCTGAACAGCAATAGCTGAAATGAATAAACTATTTATCATAACCGTACTTTTTATCAAGTTTATTCATTAAGCGAACGTAAACGAAAATGATGACGACAAACACATACATAGAACCTTGTTGCGCAAACCAAAACCCCAGTTTGAAACCTCCTATTTTTAGTGTATTTAATTCATCTTTAAAAAGAATACCCGCGCCGTAGGATACTAAAAACCAAATAGCGAGTAACATTAAAACATAACGAATGTTTTCTTTCCAATAGGCTTTTGCCTTACTTTTTTTAGTCATATTTAATTATTGTTGGTTAATTTTTAATATATAGCTTTTAAATTCTTGTAATACTATAAGAACAAAAATGGTAGCTATTATAGTTGGTATGGTCTTGAGTACAAATACACCATCAATTAAATTTAACATGATGGCAAAAGGTGTAGTAGTTACTAAAATGACACTTAGTGTATAATTTGAAAAGGCTTCAATAATCTCTTTCATTAGAAACAACAGAATTGTTTTATTTTGTAACTTATTACTGTACCAATATAAAATTTAAATATTAAAAAAGTATATTTATACTTAATTAACTAACCTCTATTGGAAGCTAAACGACTTTATTTTATTGATGCCGTAAGAGCTTTTGCTATTTTAATGATGCTCCAAGGGCATTTTATAGATACGCTTTTACACCCCATTTATAGAGATGAATCCAATGTTTATTACAACCTATGGTCCTACTTAAGAGGCATTACAGCTCCTGTATTTTTTACTGTTTCTGGTTTAGTATTTGCTTATCTACTTTTACGGGCTTACGAAAAAGGCAATGACAGAGAACGCATTAAAAAAGGCATTTTTCGGGGTTTATTACTAATTGTTGTGGGATATAGTTTGCGGATAAATGTCTTTAATTGGATAACTGGATATTTTACGTATCAGATTTTGGTAATTGATGTATTACAATGCATTGGTATAGCTATATTTTTGCTAATTTTATTACATGAATTATTAAAAAAGTATAGTTATTTCCATACGGTAGTCCTTTTGGCTATTAGTTGTTTGTGTTTTATAACAGAACCTCTATACAGAAACATAAGCCTTGAAAATATTCCTCTATTTTATGCCAATTATTTCACCAAGGCTCATGGGTCTATTTTCACCATTCTCCCTTGGTTTGGCTATTCTGCTTTTGGTGCATTTATATCAACAATCTTTTTTAGACACGCTCACAAAAACCAATTTAAATGGGTTACCATCTTAACATTTTTTGTTATAGGATTTCTTTTAATTTATTCATCTACGCCTATTTTATTATTGCTATATAAAATATCACATATTCAATTATTTAAAATGAGTGCCCTATACAACTACTTGTTTACTCGTTTAGGCAATGTGCTTATTTTATTTGGCTTGTTTTACGCTTTTGAACAATTTTTAAAACAACCTCTGATTTTAAATATTGGAAAAAAAACTTTATCTATTTATGTCATTCATTTTATATTTCTTTATGGTAGCTTTACGGGATATGGTTTAAAACGGTATTTTAATAAATCATTAGAGCCAACTCAACTACTTTTGGGTGTTATATTGTTTATAACCGTAGTTTGTTTTATAGCATTTCACTACGCTAAAACCAATCATTTTATATACTTATTGACAAAAAAAATCACATGCCGAATTAAAAAAATAACTAAGCCTTAAAAAGAGTTTTATACAGAAAGAATTATATGCATAAAATAAACACCATTTTAAATCATATTATAAAACGTAATAGTTTAAAACTTTATGTAAAAACTTAAAAAACCTGACATTAGTTAGCTTTTATCATTTATATCAGCATTAATTTTGGTGACTTAATTATTAAAAACTAAAATGAACACTACAATTAAACTTTTAACAGGTATTCTTTTAATATTTACAGTAGCTTGCAACAAAACTCACAAAACAACAACTCAAAATCATACGGAAGCACATCACTGGAGTTACCAAGGTGAAACCGCACCTATTCATTGGGCTGAAATTGAAAAAAATTCTGATTGTGATGGAAATTATCAATCGCCTATAAATATTATACACAAGGATGTAGATTCAATAAAAAATAACGATGATTTAAAAATACTTTACACACCTTCTACTTTAATAAGTGAAGTTGAAAACAACGGACATTCCATTCAATTTGATTTTGAAGCTGGAGATTCAATAAATTACAAAGGAAAAACCTTTTACTTAAAACAAATTCATTTTCACGAACCATCAGAACATAGAATTAATGGTATGATTTACCCAATTGAAATGCATTTAGTTCATGTAAGTAAAAAAGGTGACATTACTGTTTTAGGCGTTTTAGGTGAAGAAGGAGAAGAAAGCCAGTTGTTTGAATTTTTTGAAAGTTTTTTACCGCTTGAAAATGGTGCTGTTAAAGAAATACATCAAAACATTGATTTATCTAGCTTGTTTTTAGAAGATAAACACTATTACTCATACAATGGCTCTTTAACTACTCCTCCGTGTTCTGAAAATGTGAATTGGATTATGTTTAAAGAACCTATTATTTTATCGGTTGATGAAGTGTTAAAACTTAAAAATAATATGCCTGTAAATAACTACCGCAATGAACAAGCTTTAAACGGTAGAGTTGTTAATTATCATTATTAGATAATTGAGATATATGAATTATAAAGCCATAATTTTTGATTTAGATGGCACCTTGGTAAATTCTATACAAGATTTAGCAGATGCCATGAACACAGTACTTAAAAAGCATCATTACCCTATTCATAATTATGAGACCTACAAATTATTTGTTGGTAGTGGTATTAGAAGTTTAGTAATTAGAGCTTTACCCTTTAAAAACCCAAATGATGCAGAAGTAGATGAATGTCTCTCTGAAATGATGGAAGTTTATAACAATCATTGTACCATTAAAACACATGCTTATAGCGGAATTTTAGAGTTATTAGACATTTTAAACTCAAAAAACCTAAAATTGAATATCTTTTCTAATAAAGATGAAACTTTAACTAAAAAAGTAGCAGATGCTATTTTACCAAAATATTTTCATCATGTTTTAGGATTAACATCCGAAGCGTTAAAAAAACCAAATCCTGATAAGGCTTTAAACTTGATTGATAAATTAGGTTTAAAACCAGAAGAGGTTATATTTATAGGCGATTCAAATATAGATATTCAAACAGCCAAAAACGCCAATATGCTAGCTGTTGGTGTTAGCTGGGGTTTTAGAGACAAACAAGAGTTAATTAATGAAGGTGCTGACTATATTTTAGATAAACCTATAGAATTGCTTGATATATTATAAGCCTTTTAAATAGCCTAAAACATTAGCTTCTATACGTTCTTGAATATTAGAAACATTGGCTTTTACAAAAGTTTCACCAGTAATATTTTCATAAAGCTCTATGTAACGCTCTGAAACCGTTTCTATGTATTCATCACTCATAAAAGGCACGGTTTGTCCTTCTAAACCTTGAAAGTTATTAGAAATTAACCACTGGCGCACAAACTCTTTACTTAACTGTTTTTGGGGCTCGCCTTGTTCTTGTCGTTCTTCATAACCTTCAGCATAAAAATAACGTGAAGAATCTGGGGTATGAATTTCATCTATCAATACAATTTTACCTGCTTTAGTTTTACCAAATTCATACTTGGTATCTACTAAAATTAAACCTCTGGAAGCTGCAATTTCAGACCCACGCTTAAATAGTTTGCGTGTATAATCTTCTAGAACAACATAATCATCTTCTGAAACAATACCGCGTTTTAAAATATCTTCTCTTGAAATATCTTCGTCATGATCACCCATTTCTGCTTTGGTTGCTGGCGTAATTATAGGTTCTGGAAAAGCATCATTTTCTTTCATGCCTTCTGGCATTGGCACACCACAAAGCACGCGTTTACCAGCTTTATATTCTCTAGCTGCATGACCAGACATATAACCACGAATTACCATTTCTACTTTAAAAGGTTCGCATAAATGCCCTACAGCTACATTAGGGTCTGGTGTGGCTGTTAACCAATTAGGAACTAAATCTTCAGTAGCTGCCATCATTTTGGTTGCTATTTGGTTTAGTATTTGTCCTTTATAAGGAATTCCTTTAGGCATTACTACATCAAAAGCCGATAACCTATCGGTAGCAATCATTACTAATTGTTCATCATTTATGTTATAAACTTCTCGTACTTTTCCTTTATAAACACTTTTTTGTTTTGGAAAATTAAAGTTGGTATTTATTATTGTGTTACTCATTGTTTATTGCTTTTTGCTACGGGCTTTTAGCTTCTAGCCTGTATTTTCTTCTTTTTATTTGAATTGTAATTTTTCACGAAACCCTTAGCCCCGATTGAGGCATTTGTTGAAGCTCTTTTTGTGTTGTTGCACCTATGCAACACAAAAAAGCGACTGCCGAAAGCGGGAAATAGCTTCTTAAAAAACTACTACTCTCTGTTTTCTATACTTTTGTAGGCTTCTATTACTTTTTTAACAAGTTTATGACGAATTACATCTTTATCATCTAAAAATATAATACCTACACCTTCTACGTTTTTAAGGATTAAAAGGGCTTCTTTTAAACCTGATATGGTGCGCCTTGGCAAATCTATTTGCCCAGGATCTCCTGTTAATAAAAATTTGGCGTTTTTACCCATGCGTGTTAAAAACATTTTCATTTGTGCATGGGTTGTGTTTTGTCCTTCATCTAAAATAACAAATGCATTATCTAAGGTTCTACCACGCATAAAGGCTAATGGTGCAATTTGTATGGTACCATTTTCTATATAATGTGCTAATTTTTCTGGAGCAATCATATCTCTTAAAGCATCATATAAGGGCTGCATGTAAGGGTCTAACTTTTCTTTTAAATCGCCTGGTAAAAACCCAAGATTTTCTCCTGCTTCTACAGCAGGACGCGTTAAAATAATGCGTTTTACTTCTTTGTTTTTTAGTGCTTGTACCGCTAATGCAACACCTGTATAGGTTTTACCAGTTCCTGCCGGACCTATAGCAAAAACCATATCGTTTTTACGCATGCTCTCTACTAACCTACGCTGATTTACTGTTTGGGCTTTTATTATTTTGCCTCCAACACCATGAACAATAACTTCGCCACTTTGTTTTGAAGTGCTATATTCTTCGCTATTTACACTTGTTAAAACACGTTCTATAGCATTTTCATCTAGTTTATTATACTTTGCATAATGCTTTAAAAGCATGGTGAGTCTCCTATCAAATTCTTCTAAGAGTTCTTCATCTCCAAAGGCTTTTATTTTATTACCTCTAGCTACAATTTTAAGTTTGGGAAAGTACTTTTTTAAAAGCTCTATATTAACATTGTGTGCCCCAAAAAACTCTTTTGGAGTGATTTCTTCAAGTTCAAAAATTAATTCATTCAAAGGCGTAGATTATTTTAATTACTTATGAAATTATATTTAATCAGATAAAATGATTTGTTTAGTTTTGTAAAACTCAAAAATAAGCAAATTTGAGTGACCTAACGCTAAAAACATATCAACAATTTTGTCTATGGCAATTATTACTTTAACAACCGATTTTGGGGAAAAAGATTACTTTGCTGGCGCGATAAAAGGCGCTATTTATAGTGAGCTACCTAATATTGAAATTGTTGATATCTCACATACTGTATCGCCTTTTAATATTCTTGAAGCAGCCTATATTATTCAGAATGCGTATAGTAGTTTTCCTAAAGGTACCATACATATTATTGGTATTGATTCTGAATTAAATCAGGAAAACAAGCATATTGCTATGAAGCTAGACGACCATTATTTTATTTGTGCCAACAACGGTATTATGAGCATGATTTGTTCTGAAATAGCTCCAGAAAAAATTGTAGAAATAAACATACACGATAAAATTCAAACTAGTTTTCCTGTTTTAGATGTTTTTGTTAAAGTAGCGTGCCATATTGCAAGAGGTGGCACTCTAGAAGTTATTGGTAAAACTATTAATGAAATTAAGCCTATAAGAAATATTACTCCCTATGTTAGTGATGATAAAAGCCAAATAAAGGGTAGTATTATTTATATTGATAACTATGGTAATGTGGTAACTAATATTAAAAAGAGTTTTTTTGAAACCATACAAAAAGGACGTGCTTTTGATATTTTGGTAAGACATTATAAGTTTAATACCATTTATAAAAAATATAGCGATATTGTAAATTTTGAAATACCCGAAAGTAAAAGAAATGATGAAGGCAAAGGGTTGGTGGTTTTTAATTCTGGAAACTTTTTAGAAATTGCAGTTTATAAAAGTAACTCTGCCACCGTAGGAAGTGCCAGTACTTTAATGGGATTAGGCCTTATGGATACTGTAAGCGTTAAATTTATTAATGAATAATTTATGTTTGTTAGAATTGTAAAAATGGGATTTCATGAAATGCATATTGATACATTTCTATCAAATTTTAATACTAATAAAAAACAAATTAGAAACTTTAAGGGTTGTAAATTTTTAGAACTTTACAGAGATAAAAACAATCCAAATATATTTTTTACTTACAGTTATTGGGAAACTGAAAATGATTTAGAACAATACAGACAGTCTGAATTATTTAAAAATGTTTGGAACAAAACTAAAGTACTTTTTAATACAAAACCAGAAGCTTGGAGTGTTGATAAATTAGAAACTTTAAAATAAATGCTAGCAATTTTAAGAAAAGAAATAAACTCATTTTTTGCATCTCCCATAGGGTATTTAGTTATAGCTATTTTTCTTTTGCTAAATGGTTTGTTTTTATGGCTTTTTAAAGGTGAATTTAACATTTTAGATTATGGGTTTGCAGATTTATCTTCGTTCTTTTTATTAGCACCTTGGATTTTTATTTTTCTAATTCCTGCTGTAACTATGCGCAGTTTTTCTGATGAAAAAAAACAAGGTACTTTAGAGTTACTTTTAACCAAACCAATATCTCATTTAAAAATAGCTTTAGGTAAATATTTTGGTGCATTTATACTCATTATTATAGCATTAATACCTACACTACTCTATGTTTACACCGTTTATCAATTAGGAAACCCTGTTGGAAATTTAGATATTGGTAGCACCCTAGGGTCTTATTTTGGTTTGTTGTTTTTGGTCGCTGCTTATACCGCTATTGGAGTGTTTAGCTCTACCCTATCAGACAATCAAATTGTAGCGTTTATTATTGCAGTATTTTTGTGTTTTATGTTCTACATTGGTTTTGAAGGAATTGCCGATTTTACCTCTAGTAATTTTATTGAACAAATAGGCATGAGTTACCACTTTAAAAGTATGGGACGAGGCGTGTTAGATACTACCAATATTATTTACTTTTTAAGTGTAACTATCTTTTTTTTAGCACTCACTATTGTTGCTATTAAAAATGAAGCTTTCAAGAAAAATCACCTGTTACAAATAGCTACTGCTTTTGTTTTATTAATAGGGCTAAATATTATTTCTAATTCAATACACAAGCGTTTTGATTTAACTAAAGATAAACGCTACACTTTAAGCGAATCTGCCATAAACATCATAAAAGACATAAAATCTCCCATTACTATTGATGTGTTTTTAGAAGGTGAAGATTTTCCTTCAGAATTTAGACGTCTACAAGCTGAAACCAAACAACTACTAGAAGAGTTTTCTAATGTAAATGATAATATTGTTTTCAGTTTTATTAATCCGTTAGAAGACGAAGCTACTAGAGACAGAAACATTAAACAGCTCAATAATCGTGGTTTAACGCCCATGCAATTAAGCATTACAGAAAGTGGTAAATCATCACAAGCTGTAATATTTCCTTGGGCATTAGCAAGCTTTAATGAACAAACGGTTGCTATTCCGCTTATAAAAAATAAAATTGGAGCTACTCAACAAGAGTTAGTAAGCAATTCTGTTCAGCATTTAGAATATGCCTTTGCAGATGGTTTTAGCAAACTTACCAAACCCAAACGCCGAAAAATAGCAGTTTTAAAAGGCAATCAACAATTAGATGATATATACATTGCAGATTTTCTTAAAAAATTAGGGGAATACTATTTAATTGCGCCTTTTACTCTAGATAGCGTGTCTAATAATGCACAAAAAACCTTAGATGATTTAAAGGATTTTGATTTAATTATTTCAGCAAAACCTACCCAACCTTTTTCCGAAGCAGAAAAATTAGTTTTAGACCAATTTACAATGAACGGAGGTAAAAGTCTTTGGTTAATAGACGCGGTAGCCATTGAAAAAGATAGTTTGTATAATGAAGCTGGTAAAAATTATGCTATTTCTAGAGATTTAAATTTAACCGATTTCTTTTTTAAATACGGTGTGCGCGTAAACCCTAATATTGTTAGTTCCCTCTACTCTGCTCCAATAACTCTAGCTATTGGCGAAGGTAGCAATTCGCAATTTCAGCATTTACAATGGCCTTATTCACCATTAGCAGGTTCTAGTAGCAAGCACCCTATTGTAAATAACTTAAATCTTGTAAAATTTGACTTTGCTAACCAAATAGATACTTTAAAAAATACGCTAAAAAAGACCATTCTTTTAGAATCTGCACCACTTACTAAACTAGAAGGAACCCCCCGTGAAATTAGTTTAGATTTAGTTACTAAACCACAAGACCCTAAATTGTTTAGTAAAGGCAACCAAACATTGGCTGTTCTTTTAGAAGGAGAGTTTACATCAGTATATCACAATCTAATTAAACCCATAAAATTATCTGAAATAAAAGACCAAAGTACGCTAACCAAAATGATAGTCATTGCCGATGGTGATGTTATTAAAAATGATGTACTTAAAAACCAATCACAAGAATTAGGTTTTGATAGGTGGACAGGACAAACTTACGGTAACAAAGAATTTTTACTTAATGCCGTAAATTATTTACTTGATGATAACGGACTTATAAACATTCGCTCTAAAGAAATAGCAGTAGCTTTCTTAAATCAGCAAAAAATAGCCGCAGAAAAAACTAAGTGGCAACTTATAAACATCTTATTACCACTGGTTTTACTAGGTGTTTTTGGATTTATATTTAATTTTATTAGAAAGAAAAAATACACTTCTTAAATGTTAATAAGTTTGTTTCGGTTATTTATCTGTATCGAATATATTTGTAGATAGCATTTTATTCAAAAAAATTAAATTCATTAACATACATGAAATTTATAGTATCTAGCACGTATTTATTGAAACAGCTGCAGGTTTTAGGTGGCGTTATAAATAATTCTAATACCTTACCTATTTTAGATAATTTTTTATTTGAATTAGATAACAGTACACTTACTGTTTCGGCAAGTGATTTAGAAACCACCATGTCTTCTACGCTTGATGTAGAAAGTGATAGTACCGGAAGCGTTGCTATTCCTGCGCGTTTGTTACTTGATACTTTAAAAACCTTCCCAGAACAACCTTTAACATTTGTTATTGAAGATAACAACACCGTTGAAATTAGCTCTAACCACGGTAAATATGCTTTAGCTTACGCCGATGGAAACGAATTTCCTAAAGCCGTAGCTCTAGAAAATCCTAGCAAAACTGTTGTTACTGGCGATGTTTTAGCAACTGCTATAAGCAAAACCATTTTTGCTGCCGGAAATGACGATTTACGTCCTGTAATGAGTGGTGTGTTTTTTCAGTTTTCACAACAAGGATTAACATTTGTTGCAACAGATGCTCATAAATTAGTAAAATACACTAGAGAAGATATACAAGCAAATCAAGTTGCAGAATTTATTATGCCTAAAAAACCTTTAAATCTTTTAAAAGGTATTTTAGCGGCTAGTGAAGATGAAGTTGTTATTGAATATAACGAATCTAATGCTAAATTTACGTTTGAAAATTCTGTTTTAATCTGTAGACTTATTGATGGTAAATACCCTAACTATGAGGCGGTAATACCTAAAGAAAATCCTAATAAATTAGTGATAGACAGAACGCAATTTTTAAACTCTGTAAAACGTGTTAGTATTTTCTCTAACAAAACAACCCACCAAATACGTTTAAAAATTGCGGGAGCCGAGTTAAATATTTCTGCTGAAGATGTAGATTACAGCAACAAAGCAGAAGAACGTTTAACTTGTGATTACCAAGGTGACGATATGCAAATTGGGTTTAACTCGCGTTTTTTAACCGAAATGCTAAACAACCTTAGCTCTGATGAAGTACAACTAGAAATGAGCATGCCTAATAGAGCTGGTATTTTAACACCAATTGATGGTTTAGATGATGGCGAACAAGTTACCATGCTTGTAATGCCCGTAATGTTAAATTCTTAATACATATTCTGAAAGTTTAATAAATAACAAAAACCAAATTTTTAAATCCTGATATTTTCTATCAGGATTTTTTATATCTAAATAGCAACAAAAATTAACTAGAATTTTTATTGCTGCATATAATAACTTGTTTATAATTAGATCTAATACGTATTGATTTTATAGTAAGAAAATTCTAACTTCGCTTATTAGTGAATATAAATTAATTGTGCTAAACTTGTTTCAGTATAAAACAGATTTATATTCCAAATCTTTGTAAAAACATTAAAAATGAAAGTATATTTACTACTATTAAGTCTCATCTATTCAACAACCTGTAACTCACAAACATTAAACATCAATATATCTGATAATAAATTTGGAATAGATGAATCCCTTTCTCTAATAGTAACTCAAATTCAAAACATTGAAAATTATCAAGATATTGAAAGTTACAATGAAATTACAATCACTTTAGGCGAAAATGATTATAGCTTTATTTCTGTCCCTAACAGTCTTGAATATTCAAATTCGTATACAATTAAAAACATAAATACTACCAATAACTACACATTATACTTTACACAGTTACCTATTATCTTAATTGAGTCTGATAACACTATTGTTGATGAGCCAAAAGTATCAGCTACTTTAGTTTACACTGATGATGAACAGACAGTAACCGCTAATATTGGAATTGAATTAAGAGGAGGAAGTTCTCAAAGTTATCCTAAAAAAACTTACGATATAGAGTTTTGGGAAGACGAAACAGACGATGACACCATAGATATGCAATTTGGAGAATTACGTGAAGATGACGATTGGATTTTAGATGCACTTTATAATGAACCTTTAAGACTAAGAAGTTATACTGCTAATAAACTTTGGAAACAATTACACACACCATACTTCATTGATGATGAGCCAGAAGCTAAATCTGGAGCAGATGTTATGTATGTTGAAATTTTTATAAAAGGACATTATAACGGGATATATAATCTTTCTGAACAAGTTGACAGAAAACAATTAAAGCTTAAAAAATTTAATGACAATATGAGGGGTGAATTATACAAAGGAACTTCTTGGGGAGCTTCAACTTTTACAAATTTACCCTCTTATAATAATAACAGTAGAGCATGGAGTGGTTATGAATTTGAATACCCTGATGAAGATGAAATAACCGATTGGAATAATCTTTATCAATTTACTGATTTTGTGATTAATTCCTCTGAACTAGACTTTGCAAATGGTATTTGGTCTAAATTTGATGAAAATAATTTTATAGACTATTTCTTATTCCTTAACCTAATTCGGGCAACCGACAATACAGGAAAAAATATTTACTTAGGGAAATATAAAGTTGACAAACCTTACTTCTATATTCCATGGGATTTAGATGGTTGTTTTGGTACTATTTGGAATGGCACAAATGAAAACATTACCAATGATATTTTAGGTAATAGATTTTTTGCCAGAGTTATAAAAGAAAATCCAAACAATGCATTTGTTAACACTGCTAATAAATGGTTTGAATACAGAAATAATATTTTTAGCCTTAATTCTTTATCCAATTCTATTACAGAGTCTTATACTTTTTTGCTTAACAATAAAATTTATGAAAGAGAATCATTAGTTTACTCAAATTATTCTTTTGATAATCAAAGCTTAACATATACACTAAATTGGCTAGAAAATAGGTTAGAATTTCTAGATATATATTTTGGAAATATACTTTCTGTTAACTCTATTACAACTTCAAATAAATTAAACATCTACCCTAATCCTGCAACAAATAGAGTACATATAAATTCAGATGGAAAGCTTAATAATAAAAACTATAAAATATTTAATAGTATAGGACAACTTGTTAGTAATGGTACTATTGAAAATAATCAATTAAAAACAGAAAGACTAGATAAAGGTATTTACCACATCCTTATTGATAACATATCTTTTAAATTGATAAAAAATTAATGCTTCTCACAAAGTAAACAAGTAATAAAACAAAAACACAAAGGTCTGTACAAAACCGAAAGGTTTAGGAGTATAAATTCTCAAGTACATACAGCCTGAAACCAATAAGTCTTACTACAAAACCACTTCAAACCTAATTTTTTTCATTAGCACGCTCCATTACCAAAAACGGCACATCTATACTAAATGCAAACGTTTCTATGGCATGTTTTGTAAATAAGCGTTCTAAAAAAGAGTGTTTTTCACTAATCATGGCAAGTAAATTAATGTTGTTATCTGTTAGGTATTTATGTACGGTATCAAACATATCTTTGTAATTAACATCAATAAAATCATGAGAAGCATTAGGGAAATGCACATCAAAAAATTCCATGTTTTGCATTTGTTTTTGAGCCAAATGATGCTCATCTGCCACATGTAAAATATAAAGTTCAGACTTGCAGAATTCTACCAGCCATTTTAAAGTTGCTAATTCTTCAACTGTAAATATATTAATATGATTGGTGGTAAAAGCTATTTTCTTTAAACTAGTAAACTTGCAACCATCTGGAATAGCTAAAACGGGTACATTACAACGTTGCATAACTCTTGCCGTATTGCTTCCAAAAAGAACTCGTTGCAAACCAGATGCTCCTTTAGTGCCCATAACTATTAAATCTACTTGATATTTTTTTGAAGTTTGATTTATGGAATCTATAAAATTATCATAATCTACAATAGAATGAAATTTATGATTGCTGTTTTTCTTTTTTATTTCTATACCAGAAATTATATTAGAAATTGATTTTTTTGCGGCATCAATTAAAGTTGAATATATAGTTGTAGAAGTTGATACAGACATCATATCATCTGAAATAAATGATGAGGCCTTTTGAACGTTTAAAACATAAAAATCACAAACTTCATTCTTAAACAATTCTGTTGCATATTTAATAGCGTTAATAGAATTTTTAGAAAAATCTGTAGGTAATAATATAGTTTTCATAACTTCATATATTTTGATGTTAAGTAAATTTAACATTAACAACCTCATAAAACTATGACAAATATCAGTTACACAATAGGTTACAAACTATAAACTAAAAATTAGTAAAATAAGGTAAAGCATTGTATTTTCGGCACAATAAATGATTATTAAAACGTTATAACCACAAACATTACTAAATGACTCGTTTTTTATTCCTACTTATCATTTTATGGTCTTTTACTTTTAATGCGCAAAACACGGCTGTTTCATCAAATGAAAAACTTGTTTATACAGCTTCATATAATATGTCTGGAATACTTACAGATATTGCACAAGTAACCATGGAAACCAGTAACGTACAAACATCTAAAGCTACGCTTTTAAGGTTAAAATGTACTGCCGCCACATATAGCAAATGGGATGATTTTTTTAGAATTAGAGATTTATACGAAAGTTACGTTAGTCCTAAAACTTTAAAACCCTATTTATATAAAAGAAATATTAATGAAGGGAGTTATTTTAAGGCTATGAAATACACTTATAGCCACAAAACTAACACCATTAAATCTGTACAAACTAAAAAGAAAAATCAAGTTGAAAATAAAGATTTTAAATTTAGTTTAGGCGCAAAAGATATAGTATCTACACTATATAACATTAGGTTGATTAATTTTGAATCTATGAATAAGGGCAGCCAAAAAACTCTCAGCATTATTTTTGACCGAAAAGAAACCAAAGCTTATATTACCTACTTAGGAAAAGAAACTATTAACACTGCTATTGGTACAAAAGCTTGTTATAAAATATCTATAGGAAGTCAATCTAAAATTTTAGAAGGCAGCAGCAATAATGTATTGTGGCTCACTGCAGATACCAACAAAATAATAGTATACGGTAAATTTAAAATACCTGTTGGAAATGGTGAGTTAAAAATAAAATCTGCCTCTGGACTAAAAAACTAAACGCATGAAAAAAATATTTACCATATTAGCTCTAATAACATCTTTTTTAGCAATTATTTTAGCTGTTTTACCCGTTTCTAATTTAGCTATAATACCTGCTGTATTAGCCCTCATTTTTGGACTTTTAGCATTTTATTTCTCAAAAAAAACTGGACAAGTAAAAAAAATAATTCAGTTTACCTTCTTTTTAACTATTATGGCGCTAGCCATTACCACTTACAAAGCTGTATTTACAAAAACCGAAGTAGCCAATACCGATGAATTAGAAGCTACAGAAACAAAATCTGAAGAAGATGCTATAGAAGAACTGGAAGAGTTAGAAATTGATGATATAGAGATTGACGAATCTGAACTAGAAGATATAGAGCTTTAACTTAAGCATTTTCAGGGTTATTCGTATATTTGGCAGAAATAAAATTAGCTTAGCTATTTTTATGCTAGTACATCTGACACCAAAAACAGCAATTATACCAGATGAAAACCCTTTGCTTGCTTTCTGCGCTTACATTAGTTGGTACTTGTGCTACGCCTAAATACTCAACTAAAATTAAAAACTTAAAAGATAGTATTCAACTGGTAGATAGTACTTTTGTTATAAAATACGCTAATACAATTACAGCTAAAGAATTAAAAACCCACCTATGTACACTTTCATCAGATGAGTTTGAAGGTAGAAAAGCCGGTGAACCAGGTTATGCTAAAGCTACACATTTTTTAAAAGAGTACTACCAAAACGAAAATATAAAATCTGCCTTTGGTAACAATAATTATTTTCAAACCATTCCAACCGAATTTTTCTCAAATAATATTAAAAGCTCCAATAATGTTTTAGCTTTTATTGAGGGCTCTGAAAAACCAGATGAAATAGTGGTTATTTCTGCACATTTAGATCATTTAGGAATTGAAGAAAACGGACAAATAAACAATGGTGCAGATGATGATGGATCTGGAACGGTAGCTCTTATGGAAATGGCTCAAGCCTTTAATTTAGCAAAAAACAAAGGCTTAGGCCCCAAAAGAAGCTTACTTTTTCTTCATTTTACTGCTGAAGAGATAGGGAAAAAAGGCTCTAAATACTATACTGAACATCCTGTTTTTCCGTTAGAAAACACCGTGGCAAACCTAAATATTGACATGATTGGAAGAGTTGATGACTTACACCAAGAAAATAAAGATTATATTTATTTAATTGGCTCTGATAGAATGAGTACAGAATTACACTATCTTTCAGAAAAGGTAAACAATGCATACTCCAACTTATATTTAGATTATAAATACAATTCTCTAAGAGATAGAAATAATTACTACTTTAGGTCAGATCACTATAACTTTGCAGCTAATGGTGTTCCCGTAATTTTTTATTTTAATGGTGAACACGCCGATTATCATAAACCTACTGATACTGCAGACAAGATAAACTACCCACTTTTAAAAAGAAGAACTCAACTCGTTTTTGCTACAGCGTGGCAAATAGCAAACCAGAAAACTAGAATAGTATTAGATGAAGATAATAAACTATTAAATTAAATAACTTTTTAGTATAATTACATTAATAAATAAACAATATGCGGAAAATAACGTTACTACTAATTGCATCATATTTAATAGCAGCATGTAGCTCTTCAAAAAACAAAGAAAACAAGGAAGCAAACCCTATAGATTATGCAAAAACCATAACTGCTGATGAGTTAAAAGATATGCTTTACACCTATGCTTCTGATGAATATGAAGGCAGAAAAACAGGTGAACCCGGACAAAAAAAGGCTATTGAATTTATAAAAAACCACTATATAGCTAATAAAATACCTTCACCAATTGCTGAAGGTGATTATTTTCAAGAAATACCTGAATCATTTTTTAATGGTCATGTAAATGCTGCTTCTGAAAATGTTTTAGCATATATTAAAGGCTCTGAAAAACCAGATGAAATTATAGTTATTTCTGCACATTTAGATCATATTGGAGTAACTCAAAATGGTGAAATTAATAATGGAGCAGATGATGATGGTTCTGGCACAGTAGCTGTTTTAGAAATAGCAGAAGCTTTTAAAACAGCTGCCAATAATGGTCACGGACCAAAACGCTCTATTTTATTTTTACACGTAACAGGTGAAGAAATAGGTCTTTACGGTTCTAAGTATTACACCGATGTTGACCCTGTTTTTCCTTTAGAGAATACAGTTGCTAATTTAAATATTGACATGATTGGACGCATAGACCCCAAACATGAAAATAACCCTAATTATTTATACCTAATTGGGTCTGATAAATTAAGTAAAGAACTACATGATTTATCTGAGGCCGTTAATAAACAATATATCAATATGACGTTTGATTATACTTATAATGCTATTAATGATCCAAACCGCTTTTATTACAGGTCTGACCACTATAATTTTGCAAAAAATAATATTCCAGTTATCTTCTATTTTAATGGTACACATGCAGATTATCATCAACCTACTGACACACCAGATAAAATTGAATATGAACTTTTAGCTACCAGAACACAATTAATTTTTTACACAGCATGGGAATTAGCTAATAGAGAAGAACGAATTAAATTAGATTAGAAAAATATTTAAAACTAATCATAAAATTAGCAAACAAAAAAAGCCTTTCAATTTCTTGAAAGGCTTTGTATTTTTGGGTGGAAGATCGGTCTCGAACCGACGACCTCCTGAACCACAATCAGGCGCTCTAACCAACTGAGCTACAACCACCATTTAAACACATTTTTACAATGCGAGTGCAAATGTAACGGATTTCAATTTTTCTGCAAAGACTTTTTTAATATTTTAAGCAATAAATCATCAAATTATTTTAAATCATACAAACTATTTACTGCAACATATCTTTCAACATTAAACCCTTCAGCATACTCTACTCCTATTAACCGCCCTAAATCTCTTGCCCTATACTCAATACTATCTTTAAAATTCTTACTAGATATAGGAGTTTCGGGTTCTTTACTTTTAGTATCAAAAAATTGTGTCTTATATGCTAAAACTGCTTCTGTTTTTTTATTTATAAATCCTGAAACATCAACTACAAAATCTGGTTCTAAATTTTTCCATTGTATGTAATGATATACATGTTTTGGTCTCCAAGGTTCTTGCCACTCATCATCGTCTTCAATTTTAGTATCTATTTTAAGCAACCCACTTAAAAAGCAAGCGTCGCTAACCAATTTACTTCCTTTGCCGTGGTCAATATGCCTATCATCAATGGCATTGCATAACACTATTTCGGGTTTATACTTTCGTATCATTTTAATAAGTTCTATTTGATGGTATTTATCATTAGTAAAAAATCCATCAGCAAATTCCATATTTATTCTTACTGAAGCTCCCAAAATTTTTCTAGCCTCCTCAGATTCAATATCTCTGGTTTCGGCTGTTCCTCTGGTACCAAGTTCACCTCTAGTTAAATCTATAATACCTACTTTTTTACCATTAGAAATTTCTTTTGCTAGGGTAGCTCCACAACCTAATTCAACATCATCAGGATGTGCTCCTATAGCTAATATATCTATTTTCATATTTTCAATTTATTTACATAAATACTTAACTTTAAATTAAATATTATGTGAATTTTTATTTTTTTATTAGTTTATTGAATGTTATTATGTTTAATTATTCAAAAGAAAGTAGTAAACTCACAAAAGTCATAATTACGAAAACGTCTTCGTTAGTGGTTTCTTTAATTTTTATATGATAAATATAATAATTATTGAAAAATAATGACTCTATGTAAAGTATGACTTTCGTCATAATAAATAGCAATAAGCAATGGTAATTTTATCATATAATTAATAGCAGATAAAACAAATCAATAAAAATTAACCAGAAAACACAAAAATTATGTATTTAATGCTCTTCATTTTAGTCGTCACAATAGGTCTCTTTGTCTGGGGAAAATTTACACCAGATATTGTAGCCCTAATATCTATGATAACGTTATACTTAACGGGCATATTAACAGCACCAGAAACCTTGAGCGGATTTAGTAACCCTACGGTTGTTATGATTGCCGCTCTTTTTATTATAGGTGAAGGTATAGCGCAAACAGGCTGGACGGCTATGGCTGGTAAGAAGTTTGTTGAATGGGCTGGTAAAAGTGTTCCTAAACTACTAGTAATTGTAAGTTTAGGTGCTGGTGTGTTATCTGGTTTTGTTAGCAATACTGGTACCGTAGCTACTTTAATGCCATTAACTATTTCATCTGCTTGGAGTATTGGTACTTTGCCTTCTAAAATGTTAATGCCTGTTGCTTTTGGTTCTAATACTGGTGGCTTACTTACATTAACGGGTACACCTCCTAATATTATAGCAAGTAATGCGTTAGTAGAATCTGGTTTTGAAGGCTTTTCTTTCTTTGAATTTGGCCTTATTGGAGTACCTCTTTTAATAGTTGCATTACTATATTTTAGATACATAGGATTTAAATTATTACCCAAAAACCACACAAATAATAAACCTGTAAATATAGAATCTACATTACATAATTGGATTGAGGCTTATAAAATTGATGGAGATTATTACAGATTACGTGTAAGATCTATATCTCCTCTTATAAACACTAAACTTAGCAAATGGGATTTTGAGAAAAATTTTAACGTCACAGTTATTAGACTTAAAAGAAGACATCCAAACGTATTGAAAAAAATACCTCAGTTTGTTGAGTTTCCAGATCCTAATACTGTTTTAAAATATCATGACATTATAACTGTTAAAGGTGATACGGAAGCTATTAACCGAATTATGATTCGTTTTAGACTTGGTTTATTACCTCTAGAACCGGTAACAGATGAATTAAAACACAACCTTATTAATCAAGAGGTTGGAATGGCAGAGGTAATTGTTAACCCAAATTCTATTTTTGTTGGAAGAACATATAAACTAGGTGATTATTTTAAAAGATTTGGTATTCAATTACTAGCAGCTTCTAGAAACAACAAACCTTTATTAGACAAAGAAATTAAAGTAAAAGTTGGTGATGCTTTTTTACTAAGAGGCACATGGAAAAGTATTGAAGACCTTAAAGCCCAACATGGTAACTTAGTAGTTTGTGGTAGTCCTGAAGGAATGGCTAAAAATGTAGAAAATTTAAACTATAAATCATGGATTGCTTTAGGATCTTTATTACTAATGATTGTGTTTATGGTCTTTAAAATAGTACCAGGCTCTATTGCTGCTTTAATTTCTGCTGGTATCATACTACTAACAGGCTGCATCCCTATGGCTAAAGCTTATAAAGGTATTAGCTGGACTAGTGTAATTATGATTGCCGCTATGATACCTATGGGTATAGCATTACAAAAAACAGGAACTGCGCAAGTAATAGCAAATGGACTGGTAAGTTACTTGGGGTCTATTCACCCCATTTTATTACTTGGTGGAGTATTCTTATTAACAACTACTTTTAGTCAGGTAATAAACAACTCTGCAACTGCAGTACTAATGGCTCCTATAGCCATACTTGCTGCTAAATCATTAAACCTATCTCCAGAACCGTTCATGATAGTTGTTGCCATTAGTGCATCTACAGCATTTTTAACCCCAATAGGTACTACAACAAATGCCATGGTAATGACGGCAGGAGGATACAAGTTTATGAATTACTTAAAAGTAGGTGCTCCATTATTATTAACATTCCTAATTATCTCATTAATACTCGTGCCAATTATATGGCCATTTTAATAAAATTATTTAGTAAGAACCTTAAAATTGAACAAAATGAATACATCTATGACTTCTAAAAAAACCCCCGACTTATCTAAATACGGGTTAAAAGACGTGACAGCCCATTGGAATTTATCTCCAAAGGAACTTCAAAAAATCACAGTTGAAAAAGGAATGGGTAAAGAAACCGCTAATGGTACTTTAGCTGTTAATACTGGAAAATTTACAGGACGTTCACCACAAGACCGCTTTATTGTAAAAGATGACTACACAGCAGAAAGAGTTTGGTGGGGAAAAACAAATAAAGCAGTATCTCCAGAAAATTTTGATAAACTTGAAAAAGAAATTACAAAATACCTTTCTGGAAAAGAAATTTATGCAAGAGATGGCTATGTTTGTGCAGAGCCTGAATATAGAACAAATGTTAGAACGATAACTGAGCTTCCTTGGTCTAATATGTTTGTTTATAACATGTTTTTAAGACCTAGCGAAAAAGAATTAGAAAACTTTAAAGAAGATTGGTTAGTACTTTGTGCTCCTGGTTATGAATGCCCAGACCCAAAAGCTTACGGCATCCGCCAAGGAAACTTTTCAATTCTAAACTTTACTAAAAAGATAGCATTAGTTGGTGGTTCTGCATATACTGGCGAAATTAAAAAAGGTATCTTCTCTGCTATGAACATGGTTTTACCTGTAGAAAAAAACGTATTACCAATGCACTGCTCTGCAAACGTAGGCAAAAAAGGCGATACTGCTATTTTCTTCGGATTATCAGGAACAGGAAAAACAACACTTTCAGCAGATCCAGAAAGAAAATTAATTGGTGATGATGAACATGGTTGGACAGCAGATAACACCATTTTTAACTTTGAAGGAGGATGTTATGCAAAAGTAATAGATTTATCTGAAGAAAAAGAACCAGACATCTTTAGAGCTGTTAAACCAGGTGCTTTACTTGAAAACATTATAATAAAAGAAAACGGAGAACCAGATTATTTAGATAGCAGTATAACACAAAACACACGTGTAAGCTATCCTATTTATCATATTGATAATATTCAAGAAACACTTTACGCAAACAACCCAAAAAACATTTTCTTTTTAACTTGTGATGCTTTTGGAGTATTACCTCCTGTATCAAAATTAACTCCTGGCCAAGCGGCTTACCACTTTATCTCTGGTTACACAGCTAAAGTTGCTGGAACAGAAGCAGGTATAACTGAACCAGTTCCATCATTCTCTGCTTGTTTTGGCGAACCATTTATGCCATTACACCCAACAGTTTACGGCGAAATGTTAAGTAAAAAAATGACTGAAGCTGGAGTTAACGTTTGGTTAATAAACACAGGATGGAGTGCTGGACCTTACGGTGTTGGCTCTCGTATTAAGCTAAAATACACTAGAGCAATGATTACTGCTATTTTAAACGGTGAATTAGAAGGTGTAGATTACGACCAAAACTTTATTTTCGGCTTATACATGCCTAAATACTGTCCTGGTGTACCTACTGAAATTTTAGACCCAATGAATACCTGGTTGAAAAAAGGAGCTTATGTTGGAAAAGCTATACAATTAGCGCACTCATTCCACTTAAACTTCGAAAAATTTGCTAGTCAAGCTTCAACACAAATAATTGAAGGTGGTCCACTAATTGATGAACACCATCATTTACACGAACACTTTTAATTAGGTTGTTATTTAATATCAAAAAGGGAGTTCTTAAGAACTCCCTTTATAATTAACCATTATTTTATTTAAAATGAAACGATATTTTGCCCTTTTATTACTGTTTTTAAGTCTAAATATTTTTGCACAATCTCCTGTTGAAGACAAAATGGGATCTTGGTTTACCTATGGTGCAACCTATAGAATTTCAGACAAGGTTAGTGTTAGTAATGTTGTACAATCATGGCATTATGAAATTGCCGATAATTTTAATTTTTTGTTTACTAATTTGGCTTTTAACTATCATATTTCTCCTAAACTTACCACATCTGTAGCTTATGGATGGATGGATATAGATAGTGGTTTTGAAAAAAGTGGACCACACACTTATGAAAATAGAACATATGAGCAACTAGGTTACAAGCACAAATTGGCTAACCTACCTATTGACCATAGATTAAGGCTGGAGCAACGATTTTTAAATAAACCTGCCCCTACTAAAAATGTAATGCACAATAGAATACGCTATAGAGTAGGCACCAAAATAACATTGAATAAAACTCTTTTTATTAGACTTAATAATGAATTTATTTGGACCATTCAAACCCAAAAAAATGATGGTTTTACAGAAAATAGAGCCTATGGTGCTTTAGGCATAAATATTTTTAAAGCAGCCAATCTTCAAGTAGGTTATTTAAACAGAAAAATAAGTGGGTTAGATTTACATAGATTACAGCTAGGATTCTTTTACAAAGTAGATTTTAGAAAAAAAACAGAATAGTTATTCTTGAAATGTCCAAGCAATAATTCTTGATAATTTATTGCCTTGCCCCATATTAATAACTTTAACAGTTTTAGCATTTAGTTTTTTAAGAGATACTTTCAAACTTCTAATCAATTCTTTTTTAGAAACTAACGATGTAAACCAAATACACTGATCTTTATATAAAGAACTTTCATATATATAATTATGAAGAAATGCTTTTTCGCCACCTTTATACCAAAGTTCATTATGTTTACCAGAAAAGTTTCTAATTAATTTGACCTGAGATTTATTTAATCCTTTTAATTTTCTAGTAGTAGCAGCAATAGCTTCTTGTTCTGATTTATAGAAAGGAGGATTACACATAGTTATTGAAAATCTGTCAGCAGAAGTTAAAATGCCTTTTAAAATATGCTGACTGTTTTCTTGAAACCTCAACGAAATGCTATTAAATAAATCATTTTTATCAATAATATGTTGTGCATGTTTTAAAGAAGTTTTATCAATATCAGTTCCAACAAAATCCCATTGGTACTCTGCATTTCCTAGAATAGGATAAATACAACTAGCTCCTGTTCCTATATCTAAAACTTTAATTTTTTCAAATATTTTAGTTTCAACTAACAAATCGTTTATGTTATGAATATAATCTACTCTACCCGGAATTGGCGGACATAGGTTTTCATCTGGAAACTCCCAAAACTTAACATTATAATATGCTAATAACAAACTTGTATTAAGCGCTTTAACTGCTTTAGGGTTAGCAAAATCTATAGTTAATGTTTTGTGTTTATTAAAAAACACAAAAGGTTTTAAACTAGGAAATACACTACATAAAACATCAAAATCATAACCAAATTTATGCCTGTTTTTATGATGTAATTGTGAAGTCACCTCTAATAGTTTAATATTAATTTGGCTAAAGTGCTTATATAATTTTAAAACACCAAAATATTTTACAAGCAACTTTTATCAATTGCTTATCTTAGTCAAAAAAAAAGTTAATATGCTTAAAGCAGTTATTTTTGATATGGATGGGGTTATTATAGACAGTGAACCACTTCATAATAAAGCCTACAATGATATGTTTAACCATGTTGGTATTGAAGTTTCAACAGAACTGTATGAGTCTTTTACAGGACAATCTACCATAAATATTTGCAAACGTTTGTGCAGTCATTTTAATCTTAAACAATCTCCAGAAACCTTAGTGGCTTTAAAAAGAAAGTATTACAAACACTTTTTTGAAACCAACTCTAATTTAACCCTTATTGATGGCGTTTTAGATTTAATTAAAGATTACCATAGTAATGGGTTAACTTTAGTTCTAGGTTCATCGGCTGCAATGACAAGTATTAATCAAATTTTTGAACGTTTTGATTTAGATAAATATTTTAAAGCAAAATTAAGTGGTGCAGATTTAAAACAATCTAAACCACACCCCGAAATATTTATAAAAGCAGCAGAAGCCTCTGGTTTTAAAAGAGAAGAATGTATGGTTATTGAAGATTCTACCAATGGTATTCTTGCAGCTCATTCAGCTGGTATTTACTGTGTTGGTTATGACAGTTTTCATTCAAAAAACCAAGACTATTCTAAAGCCAATATGGTTATTAAAGATTTTAAGGAAATTACCTTTGATAAACTAAATGAAGTTTTAATTTATTAATTGCTTTCATTAAATTTTTTAAACTTAAAAGCATAAATTTTAGTTTTTAAAAATAAATGCAATATTGCTATAAAAAAAGTGAACCTTAGGTTCACTTTTTTAATTTGTGTTAGTAAAATTTATTCTGCAACTTCTTTATCTGCGCTACTAAACCATCTTAAAATAAGAATACCTAATCTAGCAATTATAAAAGAAAACAACCCAAATGTAGCTGTTAGAAGTGATACTTTAAGACCACCCGCAAAAATCTCAGGGCTTGGACTTCCCATTGCTTCAATTGAATCGAAAGCTGTAATTAATCCTATTACTGAACCTAGAAAACCCAAAACTAAACCTAGCAAGCTGGAGTCTGTAGTTAACCTTATGTATTTTTTTGAAAGTAGTTCGTTTTTTTTTAGATTGATGAAACTCATAATAATAAAAAATACAGACAATAACAGACATATTAATATTAAAGACATAAATAATGGTCCGCCCTCATTAAAACGATCAACAAATTGTAAAGAAATAACCAATTTTTCAGCAAATAAAGAAATTAAAAATAAACTCATAATTAACGGTTTTTAATTGAACATACCCAAACTTAATACCTTTTATAGGTTTGAAAATTAAAATGAGACCAATAACCAAATTAGCACAGGAAATAACAGTGTTGCAAAATCCATCCTTAAATTGGTTATTCGTCTACAAAATAAGATTTACCATGTAAAAATATGTTATTATTGTATTAATACATGCAATAATGCTTTCAACACAGTTTATTATAAATAAAATTGGGCACGCGTTTTTACACTTGCTTTTTTGGTTGGGAGTACTTTTATTTTTCACTTATCTTTTTGGTGCAGATAGTAAAAATTTTAATGACACTCTGTGGTTTGCTGGTTTTTTAATGCCAATAACCATAGCGGTTTCTTATGTATCTGTATATAAATTAATTCCAGATTATTTGGTAAAAAAACGGTATGCCCTTTTTGTTCTATATAGTAGTTACACCTTTATAGTTTCGGTATATTTAGTTATGGTTTCTATATTTTTTAGTTTGATTTACATATCAAACTTTAAATATGAACAAATGGCCCCTGCCACAAAAAACATGCTGTTTGTTATTACAGCTGTTTATTTAGTAGCTTTTATAGTAAGCGCTTTTAAACTATTAAAACTTAATTTTAAAAATTCTGAACAAAACAGTGCGCTAAAAACAAAAATTTTAGACACTCAACTAAAATTGAAAGAACAAGAATTGAATTATTTAAAAATGCAAATTCATCCGCATTTTTTGTTCAACACTCTAAATACCATATATGGATTTGCATTAAAAAAAGCAGACGAAACCCCAGAAATGATACTAAAACTTTCTAATTTACTAGACTATTTATTATATCAAGCAGATAAACCATTTGTACTCTTAACTGAAGAAATTGCTCATATAAAAGATTATATTGCTTTAGAAGAAATGCGATTTAATGATACATTAAAGATTTCTTTTAAAACAACAAATATTGATGTTACTCAAAAAATAGCCCCAATGCTTTTACTACCTTTTGTTGAAAACAGCTTTAAACATGGTTTTATAAAACATGGTGTTTTAAGTGTTAATATTAATTTAACTTGCAAACCCAATAAAATTTATTTTTCAATAATTAATACTAGTAAAAAATCTAAAACACCTACTAATGGCATTGGATTAGAAAATATAAAAAAACGTTTAGATTTACTTTACGCCAACAAATATTCAATAAAAATTGATGATAATACACCAAACTTTAAAGTAGAATTAATTTTAAACTTTTGATAAACAATACCTCCATATCGTGTTTAATTATTGATGACGAAATTATAGCTAGAGAAGTTATAGCAACACATCTTTCTAAAATTAATAATATAAGTGTTGTTGCTAGTTGTAGTAATGCTCTTGAAGCTTTTAATTGGATAAACACAACTAAAATAGATCTTGTTTTTTTAGATATTAATATGCCAGAAATATCGGGTATTTCGTTTGCAAAATCTATAAATAAAAACATTAAAATTATTTTTACAACAGCTTATAGAGATTATGCTGTAGAAGGTTTTGAGCTTAAAGCTGTTGATTATTTATTAAAACCTATTGCTTTTGAACGTTTATTAAAAGCGGTTAACAATTACTTTGAAACTCTACAGCGCAACGAAAAGCAAATAGAAAATAGTAAAGACTTTAATGGGTTTATTTTTGTTCGTGCAGATAGAAAAATGATTAAAATTAATTTTGATGACATTGTTTATATTGAAAGTTATAGTGATTATTTAAAAATTCATTTAAATAACAAAACCATAATAACACGAGAAACCATTAGTGCTATTGAAGCAAAATTACCTAAACACAAATTTTTAAGAATACACCGTTCTTACATCATTGCATTAGAGCAAATTACATCATTTACCAATGAACACATTACTATATTAAAAAAGGCTTTACCAATAAGTAGAGGTTATAAAAAAGAGGTGTTAAAACTTCTAGAACAATATTAAAATGACATTGTTACTATTATTTATATTAAAAACTTAACATTAAAAGTGAAGTTTTATAGTAAAGTTCAAAACATCAAATAAAAAAAGCAAACCGATAAGATTTGCTTTTTTTATTTGAGTTAGAGTTATATAGCAATTATTACACATGTAATGCTCTATCATCAGTAGCTGCTAAAGCCGCTTCTTTTATAGCCTCTGTAAATGTTGGGTGCGCATGAGACATTCTAGAAACATCTTCGGCACTAGCTCTATATTCCATAGCAACAACAGCTTCAGCAATCATATCGGCAGCACGAGCACCAACCATATGAACACCTAAAATTTCATCGGTATTTTTATCGGCTAATACTTTTACAAAACCATCTATATCCATACTTGCTCTAGCTCTACCTAAAGCACGCATAGGAAATTGACCAACTTTATAATCTACACCAGCTTCTTTTAATTGTTCTTCGGTTTTACCAACAGCAGCAACTTCTGGCCATGTGTAAACCACACCTGGAATTAAATTATAATCAATATGTGGTTTTTGTCCTGCTAAAATTTCTGCAACAAAAACACCTTCTTCTTCAGCTTTATGGGCTAACATGGCACCTTTTACAACATCACCTATAGCATAAATATTTGAAACGTTAGTTTGCAAATGATCATTAACTTCTACTCTACCTCTTTCGTCTAGCTTAACACCAGCTGCTTCGGCATTTAAACCATCAGTGTAAGGACGACGACCAACAGATACTAAACAGTAATCGCCTTTAAATTCTACTTCTTCGCCTTTTTTATTATCGGCTTTTACTATAACTTCATCACCAACACGCTCAACAGATTTTACTTTGTGTGATGCATTAATTTTGAATTTTTGTTTCTTTAAAACTTTATTTAATTCTTTTGAAACACCGGCATCCATAGTTGGTACAATTCTATCGGCATACTCAACAACAGAAACTTCGGCACCCAAACGTTTGTAAACTTGCCCAAGCTCTAAACCTATTACACCACCACCAATAACAATTAAATGTTTTGGTATTTCTTTAAGCTTTAAAGCTTCGGTTGATGTAATGATACGTTCTTTATCAATATTTATAAACGGTAAGCTAGATGGTTTACTTCCGGTTGCAATAATGGTATTTTTTGCTTCAATTTCGGTAGTTTGTTCTCCTGTAATGATAATGTGTGTTGCATCTTTAAAGCTTCCTAAACCTTGATATACATCAATCTTATTCTTCTTCATTAAAAAATCAATACCACCAGTTGTTTGATCTACAACAGCTTGTTTTCGGGCAATCATTTTTTCAAGATTTACTTTTACATCTCCAGGAATTTCAATTCCGTGTTCTTCAAAATGTTTTACAGCATCTTCATAATGGTGAGAAGAATCTAAAAGTGCTTTACTTGGTATACAACCTACATTTAAACAAGTACCTCCTAAAGTTGCGTATTTTTCTATTATGGCGGTTTTCATTCCTAATTGCGCGCATCTAATAGCAGCAACATATCCACCAGGACCAGAACCTATAACGGCTACATCATATGAATTCATAAACTAATTTTTCTATTTAAAAATTGGTATATCAAAAGTACAAATGTTTTATGGTAAGGCAATGAAAATTTCATATTATAGAAGAATATTGTGTTTCCTTTAATTCTATTTATAAAAATTATTAAAATTTAAGCACATTTATTGTTTTAATAGAATTATTCTAAAATAATTATAATTTCCCAATATCTTTTAAAATCCAATTTAATTGAGGATCTGAGTGTGACTGAAAGTCTTTAACCGTTGGCAGAATTTCTACATCTGGTTTAACCCCATAACCATCGGGTGTTTGTTTTTGGGGTGCTTCAATTTGCATTAACCCCATTCTTATTTTTAATTTAGATGTTGGCAACCTGTATAGCTTATATATTCCTGCAACCGTTCCGTTATAGGCACCACCTGTTTCTTCTCCAACAAAAATGGCTCTTCTTGTTGCTTTTAAATGAGTTGAAAGTAATGATGATGCCGAAAAAGAATTCCCATTTATTAGTACGTACATTTTACCTTTGTAATTTAACGGATTTGGTTTTTTAATTTTAGACTCGCCAAATTTATAATACAATTTACCATCTTTCTTTTTTACATGTAATAAATTATGCACTAACACTATAGGAGATAAAATACCAGCAGCAACTTTTAAACCGTTTGGTGTAGTGTTACTCATTAAATACTTAAAAAACGGAGTTCTGTTAGTTACTTCACTTTCTAAAATAAATTGATATTCTCTATCGGTTAAATATGAATATAGTTTTTCTATTTCTGCAATGCGTCCACCACCATTATCACGTAAATCTAAAATGAAATATTTTGTTTTTAATGAATCTATTTTTTTAAAGCTTTCTTTATAAAATTTTTTATAGTTACCATTGGTAAAACTTCTAATTTTCATGTAAGCCACAGAACTATCTTTTCCTATAAAATTGAAATTTCTGGTATATTGTTTCCTTTTACTTATGTAACCATATTTTCTATTATCTTTTTTACGTTTTTTAGCAAGACGCTTTTTTTCTTTTTTTTCTTCTTTTGATGGTTTTGGAGGTTTAATATTTTTTAAAGAATCGGCTAGTTTTTCGGTGGTCTTTTCTTTTTTCGGAATTCGTTTTAAAATCTTAGTAAATAAAGAATCTTTGTTTTTAAAAGTAATCTCTAAACTATCTAAATAACCTTTGTCTTTATAGTAATAATAAACAAACCCCTTGCTAACATATCGGTTATATAATGTGGTGTTATAACCATCTGATGAAAAACGTGTTTTATAAGTTTCTACAAGTTTTTTTGCAGGCTCATCATTAATACTAATTACTTCGCTACCTACCAAAGTAGAATCTTTTCCCCTGTTAGCTTTCACCCAAAGTTTACCTTCTAAATATTCAAAATCTAAATCGTAAAACTCAAATTTCTTTTTCTTTAATTCTTTTCGTTCTTGTTTGTTAAATTGTTTAGACGCAGAACTAACAGCTATATGCCCTTGCCTAACATTAGCAACTACAGGTGCTAATTTTTTATAAAATGCTCTAGAATTCATAGGAGTTTTTATAGATTTTTTTAAACTATCAAATTTAAAATCTAGAGTCTCTTTGGGTGTATATTGGTATAATCTAGGATGATTTTTTTTAAGTTGTTTATATAGCTTATCAACATCTTTTTGTAAATCTTCAATAGAATGTAAATTTGTAATTTGTTCATTATATCTCTTTACACTTACACATGAAGTTGTAAGTATTAAAAAAGAAATACACAGAAGTAAGTTTTTCATACTAATTTATTTGAAGCTTTGCTAAAATAATTGTATTTCTATTTATTTAAACTATTATTTTGAGTTTATTTGGCATTAAAGGATAATGAAACTAAACACTAATAAATAATAAATTTATGTAGTTTTGTGCTCCATGCAAAAAAACATTAACATATTAAATAAAAAAGCACGCTTTCAATACGAAATATTAGATAAATATACGGCTGGTATTGTATTAACCGGAACCGAAATAAAATCTATTAGAAGTGGTAAAGCATCTATTGCCGAAAGTTTTTGTGAATTTAATGACCGCAATGAACTTTTTGTGGTTAATATGACTATTGAAGAATACAGCCATGGCACCTACTACAACCACAAACCAAAAGCTACACGTAAATTACTTTTAAACAAAAGAGAACTTAAAAAATTACAAAAAGAGGTTCAAAACACGGGGCTTACCATTATTCCGCTTAAGCTGTTTATAAATGAAAAAGGCTACGCTAAACTTAACATTGCACTAGCAAGAGGTAAAAAATTATACGATAAAAGAGAAACCATTAAAGACCGTGATAATAAACGTAACCTTGATAGGATTAAAAAGAACTTTAAATAATTAAGAAACACTTAACGGTTAAAGTTTATTAAAATTCTTACTTTGTAATAGTAATTAATTTAAACATGAAAAATATTTTTATAGCATTATTTTTAGTTCTTACAACACTAACCGTTCAAGCTCAAAAAAAAGAAAAAAAAGGCAATAAGGAAGCACCCCAAGAAGTATTTGTTATAGATAGTACCAAAGTAACTACTTTAGATAAAACTATAAAAACACTATACAATACAATTTCTGGTGAAAAAGGCGAAAAACGTAATTGGGAACAATTCAAATTTCTTTTTCATAAAGATGCTAAACTTATCCCGTCTGGTAAAAACAAAAATAAAGATTATATAGCAAAATATATGTCGCCTAGTGATTACGTAAAAGCCTCTGGCACATGGTTAACTGAAAATGGTTTTTTTGAAAAAGAAATACACCGTGAAGTTCAAAAATTTGGAAATATAGCCCAAGTATTTAGTACCTACGAAGCATTTTACAGCAATTCTGATGAACAACCATTTATGCGTGGTATAAATAGTATTCAACTAATGAATGATGGTGAGCGCTGGTGGATACTAAACGTTTTCTGGACACAAGAAACTGAGGACAACCCTATACCAGAAAAATATTTACCCAAAAAATAATTTATGTCTACCTTTTTCTCAGAAGTTACTCCAGAATTAAAATTATTTATAGAAAATCAAAAAATATTCTTTGTAGCTACTGCTGCTAAAAAAGGCAGAATAAACTTATCGCCAAAAGGACAAGATAGTTTTAGAGTTATAAATAAAAACAAAGTTGTTTGGTTAAACTTAACAGGAAGCGGTAATGAAACTGCTGCACATTTATTAAAAAATGACCGAATGACCATTATGTTCTGCGCTTTTGAAGGAAAACCACTTATCCTCAGACTTTATGGTAGTGCAAAAACATATCATAAGAGAGAGTCTAAATTTAATGAATATATAAATTTATTTCCTAGAATAGCTGGTACTAGACAAATAGTTGAAATGCAAGTTGAAACTGTTCAAACATCATGCGGTTATGCTGTTCCTTTTATGGATTTTAAAGAAGAACGCAATCAATTAAATGCATGGGCAGAAAAACAAGGAGAAGAACGCCTAAATAACTACCGCAAAGAAAAAAACTCTAAAAGTATTGACGGGTTTGATACAGGACTTTTGGATAGTGAGTAGTGAATGGTGAATGGTGAATGGTGAAAATATAAAACTCCTAGCAACTAACAACTAAAACCCAGCAAACCTAATTCTTATCCTCTAACAAGGGCACAAACCTAAACTCACCATATTCATGTTGCTCAAACTCTTTAGGTCCTTTCCTAACAAACAAAGTCATTATTTGAACATCATCACCCACAGGAATTACTAACCTACCACCTATTTTTAACTGACTTAATAACGGTTTTGGTACAAATGGCGCACCAGCGGTAACAATAATACCATCAAAAGGAGCTTCTTCTGGCAAGCCTTTATAACCATCACCAAAAATTAATTTTTTAGCTCTGTAACCAAGTTTTGGCAAAAACTTACTTGTAATTTTAAACAACTCATTTTGCCTTTCAATACTATAAACTTTTGCTCCCAATTCGCACAAAACAGCTGTTTGATAGCCACAACCCGTACCAATTTCTAAAATTTTATCACCATTTTTAACGTTTAGCAATTCTGATTGAAAAGCTACCGTGTATGGTTGCGATATGGTTTGGTTAGCTGCTATTGGAAATGCTTTATCTTGATACGCATGGTCTATAAATCCAGAATCCATAAACAAATGTCTTGGCACATTACCAATGGCTTTTAAAACCTTTTCATCCGCTATCCCTTTGGCTTTAATAGTGTTAACTAATTGTTGTCTTAATCCTTTATGCTTAAATGTATCTTTCAAATTTCAAGAAGTTTGGCTTGCTAAAATTAGTCAAACATTTTAAAGCTTAAAATAATTTATTAAGAATTTATTTTGAGGGAAAATTTACCTTTAAATCATTATATTCATCTACTAAATATCTTATTTTTGTTAAAAACCTAAATATTATGCTAAACGCTGGTGTACTTGGTGCTGGCCACCTCGGAAAAATTCACTTAAGACTATTAAATCAATCTAATAAATACAACCTAGTAGGCTTTTATGATGCCGATGAAGAAAATGGTAAAAAGGTAGAAGCTGAATTCGGGTATAAGTTTTTCAACTCTATTGATGCTCTTATTGATGCTGTTGATATGGTTGACATTGTTACCCCTACGCTCTCTCATTATGATTGTGCCAAAAAAGCTATTGATAAAGGCAAACATATTTTTATTGAAAAACCTATTACCAATACAGTTGAAGAGGCAGAACATATAAGAGAACTACTTGCAAAACATGGTTTAAGAGGTCAAGTAGGACATGTTGAGCGTTTTAACCCTGCTTTTTTAGCGGTGAAAAATGATATAAATGCACCCATGTTTATTGAAACGCATAGGTTAGCAGAATTTAACCCTAGAGGTACCGATGTACCTGTTGTTTTAGATTTAATGATTCATGATATTGATATCATTTTAAGCATTGTAAAATCTAAAGTAAAACATGTTTCGGCAAGCGGAGTAGCTGTTATAAGTGATACTCCAGATATTGCAAATGCCCGCTTAGAGTTTGAAAATGGTTGTGTTGCCAACTTAACTGCTAGTAGAATTTCTCTTAAAAAAATGCGTAAAGCACGTTTCTTTCAAAAAGATGCTTATATCTCTGTTGACTTTTTAGAGAAAAAATGCGAAGTAGTTAAAATGAAAGATGCACCAGAAAACCCAGGAGATTTTGATATGGTGCTTCAAAATGCCGAAGGTGTAAAAAAGCAAATCTATTTTGATAATCCAAAAATAGCAGATAACAACGCTATTTTAGATGAATTAGAAACCTTTGCAAATGCTATAAACACAAACACTACACCTGTAGTAACTCTTCATGATGGTACAGAAGCCCTACGTGTTGCAAACCAAATAATTAATAGTTTTTAATATGAAAAATATTGCAGTTATTGGTGCAGGAACCATGGGTAACGGTATTGCTCACACCTTTGCTCAATGTGGTTTTACAGTTAATTTAATTGATATTAATGAAGCTTCTTTAAAAAAAGGACTAAATACTATTAGCAAGAATTTAGACCGAATGCATGCTAAAGAGAAAATTACTGAAGAAGATAAAGCTAAAACATTAGCAAATATTTCTTGTTTCACTAGTTTAAAAGAAGGTGTTAAAAATACAGATTTAGTGGTTGAAGCTGCCACTGAAAACATTGATTTAAAACTTAATATTTTTAAGCAACTTGATGAGATTTGTTCTAAAGAAACCATTTTAGCTACTAACACCTCTTCAATATCTATTACAAAAATAGCTGGCGTTACAAACAACCCAAATAAAGTTATTGGTATGCATTTTATGAATCCTGTACCCATAATGAAATTGGTTGAAGTAATTCGAGGTTATAACACCAGTGATGACGTTACCAAAACCATCATGGAACTTTCTAAAACTTTAAACAAAGTTCCTGTAGAGGTAAATGATTACCCTGGGTTTGTAGCCAACCGTATTTTAATGCCTATGCTAAACGAATCTATTGAAACGTTATACAACAATGTTGCTGGTGTTAAAGAAATTGATACCGTAATGAAATTAGGAATGGCACACCCTATGGGTCCATTACAACTAGCAGATTTTATAGGGTTAGATGTTTGCCTTTCCATTTTAAACGTTATGTATGATGGTTTTAAAAACCCTAAATATGCCCCTTGTCCGCTGTTAGTAAATATGGTACGTGCTGGGAAATTAGGTATAAAATCTGGTCAGGGTTTTTATGATTACACAGAAACTAAAAAAGCCGAAAAAGTAGCTGCACAATTTTTAAAATAATGCAAATAAAAGACAACCTTCAAAATATAAAATCTACCCTACCAAAACACGTTACTTTAGTTGCCGTTTCAAAAACCAAACCCATTTCTGATATTTTAGAAGCCTACAATGCCGGACAACGCATTTTTGGTGAAAATAAAATACAAGAAATGGCAGAAAAACACAATGCTTTACCCAAAGATATTGAATGGCATATGATTGGTCATGTTCAAAGAAATAAGGTGAAGTATATGGCAAGTTTTGTAAGTTTAATTCATGGGGTAGACAATTTTAAACTACTTACCGAAATTGATAAACAAGCAAAAAAATACAACAGAATTATTAACTGTTTGCTTCAAATAAAAATAGCTTCTGAAGATTCAAAATTTGGAATGCATCCTTCTGAAGTTTCAGATATAATTCAATCTGAAACTTTTTCAGATTTAAAAAACATTAAAGTTACCGGCCTCATGGGAATGGCAACTTTTACTGATAAAGAAGAGCAAGTTAAAAAAGAATTTAATCTTGTAAAGACAACTTTTGAAAGTTTGAAAAAACTGAAAACTAAAAACTGTGAATTAAAAACTATATCTATGGGTATGAGTGGTGATTACAAACTTGCCATTGCATGTGGCAGTAATATGGTAAGAATTGGTAGCAGTATATTTGGAACACGTAATTATGGAGTGTGAGTAGTGAGTAGTGAATAGTGAATAGTGAATAGTGAGTGGTGAACAAAAAACTTTTAACTTTTAACTTTTAACTTTTAACAAATTTACGCAATACTAGACATAGAAACCACAGGTGGTAAGTATAATGAAGAAGGCATTACAGAAATTGCTATTTATAAATATGATGGCCATAAAGTTGTAGATCAGTTTATAAGTTTAGTAAACCCAGAAAAAGACATTCAACCCTTTGTTGTTAATCTTACCGGAATAAATAACAATATGCTGCGTAATGCTCCTAAATTTTACGAAGTAGCAAAACGCATTGTTGAAATTACTGAAGACTGCATTATTGTAGCTCATAATGCACAGTTTGACTACCGAATTTTATGTACAGAATTTAGACGTTTAGGTTTTGAATATGAACGTAAATCGCTTTGTACGGTAGAGCTATCCAAAAATTTAATTCCAGGACAACCATCATATAGTTTAGGTAAATTAGTACGCTCTTTAGGTATTCCCGTTTCAGATAGACACCGTGCTTCGGGAGATGCTTTAGCTACGGTAAAACTATTTAAAATGCTTTTAGATAAAGATACTTCTAAAAACATCATTAAAAATTCTGTAAGAGCTAACCCAAAACATCAATTAGAGCCCAGACATAATGATATTATTGCAGATTTACCAGCTGTAACGGGTGTATATTACATTCATAAAGCCGATGGTGAAATTATCTATATTGGTAAAAGCAAAAACATAAAAAAACGCATAAACCAACACTTTACCAATACCAACCCAAAATCAAAAAAAATTCAAGCCCTAGTTAGGTCTGTAACCTATGAAGCTACAGGTAGCGAATTAGTGGCTCTTTTAAAAGAAAGTGAAGAAATAAAGCGCATTAGACCAATATTTAACAGAGCTTTACGCAGAACTATCTTTACCCATGCTTTGTATAGTTTTGTTGATGAAAACAATTACATCAATTTAAAAATTGATGTTGCAGATGGTAGAAAAAAACCCATTACAACTTTTAGTAACCGGCAAAGTGGTAAAAGTTTTATTTTAAATGCAATTGAAAAATATCAATTATGCCAAAAACTTACAGGTATTTATAAAACAAAAACAAGCTGTTTTAATTATGATATAAAAGCTTGTAACGGTGCTTGTGTTAATGAAGAACCTTTTGAAGTTTATAACAAACGTGTAGAATTACTCATATCTAAAAACAGTTATTCTAATAAAAACATGGTAATTATAGATAAAGGGCGTGATGTAGATGAGCGTAGCGCTATTTTAATTGAAAACGGCATTTTTAAAGGGGTTGGTTATTTCAATCTAAATTATCAAATAAACAATATAGATATTTTAAAATCTATTATAACACCAATGAATAACAATAGAGATACGCAACATATTATTCAAAGTTATTTAAGAAAGAATAAAAGAATAAAAAAAATAATATTATAAAAATTCATGAAGAGAATTACCTTAATCTTGCTATTACTTCCATCACTCTGTTTATTCTCTCAAACATCATTCAACTCTGAATCTTATCGGGTTTCTTTAGCCGATATTAAAACTAATACATATGAAAAGGACTCTACTGCTAATGCTTTAATAATCTATCAAAAAGGTAAAAGTTGGTTAAGTGCTGCAGACTATAAACTTCATACTGAAGAACAGCACAAAGTAAAAATTTTAAATAAAGAAGGTTTTGATAAAGCTACTGTTACCATTTATTTACATAAAAAAGATGGCAATAATTATCAAAAAATAGAAGACATTTTTGCAACCACATATAATTTAACAAATGGCAATGTAGAGAAAACGCAGCTAAGAAAAAAAGATATATTTAAAGAAAACCATAACGAAAATTATGATGTTGTAAAATTTACATTACCAAATGTAAAAGAGGGCTCTGTAATAACGTATAGCTACACCATAATCTCTCCGCAATATTTAATGTGGAAATATTATGATTGGCAATTTCAGCACAATATACCAACCCTTTACAGTGAATATCAAACTAGTATTCCTGGTAATTGGATTTATAATATAAAGCTAGTTGGAGGTAAAAAACTTGTAACCAACACTGCCAATGTTAAAAAAAATTGTTTAGAAGGTCCAAGAGGCGCAAGTGCTCATTGCTTAGAAACAGTTTACGCCATGAAAGACATTCCTGCTTTTATTGAAGAAAATTATATGACCACTAGAGCAAATTATTTATCTAGAATTGAATACGAATTACAAACATTTAATGGTTTTGATGGTACTGTAAAAAATTATACAAAAACGTGGAAAGATGTTGATAAAGAATTAAAAACAGATCCAAACATTGGTAAACAGCTTTCAAAGTCAGTTAAGTTAGAAGACTTACTTCCTACAGAAATTATTTTAACATCAAATGATTTAGAAAAAGCTAAAGCTATTTATGAGTATGTTCAAAAAAATTATACTTGGAATGAGAAAAATAGAATTTTTAAAAATGTTTCTATTAAAAACCTTTTAAAAAACAAATCAGGAAATGTAGGTTCTATTAATATTTTACTGCATAACATATTAGAAGAGAGTGGCTTTAAAGTAAAACCATTATTATTATCAACAAGACAAAATGGATTTGCCACAAAAATTTATCCGGTAATTTCAGAATTTAACTATTTAGTAGTTCATGCAACTATTAACAATAAAACATACCTATTAGATGCAACCGATAAATATTTAAGTTTTGGAGAACTTCCTTTTAAATGTTTAAACTCTTATGGTAGGCTTTTAGATTTTGATTTGGCAAGTGAGTGGTTTGATATTATTCCTAAAAAATCACGTATTATGTATGAAGCCAAAATGCAGATTAAAGAAAACCAAAAAATTGTTGGCACTATTAAATCTAAAACAACAGGTTATCATGCCTATAAAAAAAGAAAAGCCTATTTTACAAATAACAGTGCTTATGTAGAAAACCTAGAAAACAAATCTACAAACCTAATAGTATTAGACTATGAAACTACTGATACTTCACCTACCTCTCCTATTTTTAATGAAAACTATAAAATAGAATATACCTCAGAAGAAACAGGCGAAAACATTTACCTTAATCCTTTTTTCATTAAATTTTTTACAGAAAACCCTTTTAAACTTCAAGAAAGAAGCTACCCAATTGATTTTGGTTATGAAGATTCTTATTATTACACTTTAAAACTTAACTTAGGAAATAAATATGAAGTTGCAGAAAAACCTAACCCCCTAATAGCAAATTTACCAAACAACTCAGGTAAACTATTTTTATCATCATCAGTTTTTGAAAATGAACTGTCTTTAACCATAAAAATAAACTTTAACAAAGCTATTTATCCTGCAGAATATTATCCATACCTTAAAAATTTCATGAATAAAATTGTCAACATTCAAAACAATTCACTAATACTTTTAAAGAAAAAGTAATTTAGTTTCTTATTTTTGAATATGGCAAACTCCACAAAAACACCTTGGAAATCTAAACTTCATGAAATTATTTATGAAGCAGACACTAAAGAAGGTAAGCTATTTGACGTTATACTACTATTTGTAATTATAGCTAGTATAATACTGGTAATGATAGAAAGTGTTGAAAGCTTGGACGCTAAATACCATACGTTTTTAAATATTTCTGAATGGATTATAACCATACTATTTACCATAGAATATATTATTAGAATTATTACAGTTAAAAAACCTTTTAAGTACATTTTTAGCTTTTATGGTATTATAGATTTGCTATCAACCATACCAAAATACATTTCGCTTTTAATAGGAGGTGTTCATGCCTTAGCTGCTTTAAGAGCATTACGTTTGTTAAGGGTTTTTAGAATATTAAAACTAGCCAGATATTTAGGGGCTTCTAACAAATTAGTTAACGCCATAAAAGCTAGTAGAGCTAAAATATCTGTATTCCTTTTTGCCGTTTTAATTGTAGCTATTATATTGGGTACCATTATGTATTTAGTAGAAGGTGAAGAAAATGGGTTTACTAATATTCCTAAAAGCGTTTATTGGTGTATTGTAACCCTTACTACAGTTGGCTTTGGTGATATTGCTCCCCAAACAGCTTTGGGACAACTTTTAGCTTCTTTAGTTATGATTTTAGGATATGGCATTATAGCTGTTCCTACAGGTATAGTATCGGCAGAATATACCAATCAAAGCAACACAAACAAACCTGATGAGAAAAAAAGTACTGAAAATAACAAAACTAGTGTTTCTACCAACTCCCAATGTTGCCCTAATTGCTTAAATCAATCTCATAGAGACGACGCACAATTCTGTTATAAATGTGGTTATAAATTACATCATGACTAATTACTTAATTTCTGTAATAGGCCCTACAGCTATTGGCAAAACTGCTTTAAGTATTAAGCTAGCGCAATATTTTAATACTGAAATAATATCTGCAGATTCAAGACAGTTTTTTAAAGAAATGCAAATTGGTACAGCAGCGCCTACTAATAAGGAATTGGCAGCCGCTAAACATCATTTTATTCATAATAAATCTATACAAGAAAATTATAGTGTAGGTACGTTTGAAAAAGAAGCTATACAAAAATTAGACACCCTTTTTAAAAAACACCAAATTGTAATTATGGTAGGTGGCTCTGGCTTGTATGTTGATGCTGTTACAAAAGGCTTAGATAATTTTCCTGATGTTAATGGCTCTATAAGAGAGCATTTAAATGAAAAACTAAAAAATGAAGGCTTAGAAACACTTCAAAATCAATTAAAGAATTTAGATAAAGCTTCTTACAACACCATTGCAATTGATAATCCGCACAGAGTAATTCGTGCTTTAGAAATTTGCATTGGTACTGGCAAACCCTATTCATCATTTTTAAATAAAGCCAAAGCAAAACGGCATTTTAAAACTATTACTATTGGGCTTACAGCCGATAGAGAAATTATTTATAACAGAATTAACCAACGTGTAGATATTATGCTGAAAATGGGCTTATTAAAAGAAGTGGAAACCCTTATTCCTTATAAAAACTTAAACGCTCTAAATACCGTTGGCTACAAAGAACTTTTTAAATATTTTGATGGCGAATGGACTTTAGATTTTGCAGTTTCTGAAATCAAAAAAAACACCCGTAGGTTTGCCAAACGTCAACTCACTTGGTTTAAAAAAAATGAAGATACCTTGTGGTTTGATTACCAATCTCCAATTGAAAATATTATTGAAGAATTAAATATTTTGCTTAAATAATGTCATATTCTGAAGCGCCTTTAGATAATCCCGTTTGGTTTGCATTATCAGACACACACTATAATGAATGTATTAACTACGGAAATGTAAAATTTTACCACCCAGACTTTACTCCCTTTGGGGCTTTTATAAACAATGAAGATACTAGTGATGCTATAGAAAAACATGCACATTTATTAGATAATTTTTTTATAGTTGGTAATAAACCTAAACTACCAAATACATTTAACCTTAAGAAATATGTAGGTTTACAAATGATTATTTATAATGAAATTAATATACCTATCATAGAAAATATTGTTGAGCTAAGTGAAACTCATTATAAAGATTTGATAGATTTGGTAGGTTTAGTATACCCACATTTTTTTAAAAAGAAAACAAATTTATTAGGTCGATATTACGGAATTTATAAACAAAACAAACTAGTTGCTGTTACAGGAGAACGATTTAAAACAAAACATTTTACCGAAATTAGCGCAGTAATTACCCACCCAAATTATACAGGAAATGGCTATGCAACACAATTAATTGGACATACTGTAAAAAAAATATTAGAAAAAGATAAAATCCCTTTTTTACATGTAGACGAAACCAACTTGGGGCCGATAAATTTGTATAAAAAATTAGGGTTTAAATTAAGGAGAAAAATGTTTTTTTGGCAAATAAGTAGATCTTGAAGAACTTTCAAAAAATTTTAAAATAAAGAGAAAAACACCTAAAAATGTGTTTTTCTCTTTATTTTGAAAATTACTTCTTAACAGTAACTACAATTTGTGCTGCTCCCTTTAAGGAAGCAAACGGACTTTCTGGACAACCAGTAAATAAATGATTTGGTGTTCCTATAGATTGAAACCTAATGTTTTCAAAGGCATGATACACCCCTTCTGATGTTAATTCTCTACTTTCAGGAGTCCAAGATTCACTTCGTCCAATTACTGAAGGTGTTGTACGATGACTATATTCTAGAATTGTTGCTTGATAATTAATAGCATTTTCTATAGCATTTACTTTAAATACCACATAAGAGCCACAACTTGTATAAAGATCTCCAACTTCTGGCCCCCAAGATATATACTCAGCGGGAACAACAAAATATAGTTTCTCTTCATCGTTTTTAATATTTACTTCTGCAGATATTTCATCATATAGTTCATAACCACTATTGGGTTCTGATTTTAATTTACCATAAATATGAGCACTTACACTTTCAACACCATGTTCAACATCTTCATCTAAAGCTTTGTAGTTTATCACATTACTATTATAGGTTGTTATTGTTTTATCGCCTCCTGAAAATGTTCCGTAAATACCAGAGGTTCTCCATACAATTTTATAATCTAACTGTGGGTTGTTAGTAACATCTTCTGTATAATCTGGTCTTAAAATCTTTAAATTTAAACTAGAATTTCCATTAATTGTAGCTCCATCTGGAAGTATTTGGTATTTATACGGAAGTACTTTCATTGCTATAGTATCACTTCCTACTAAATCTAAATTAGCTCCCTGCTTAACATATACTTTGGTAATTAAAGTTTCTTCTGCATTTTCTGGTAAATCATCATCATCTATTTCAGATAAATAATATACTTCTTTATCACTACTTTGAAAACTAGATCCTTCATGTCCTTTAGTATCAAATATTTTACCATAAGTTCCTGTTACCTCCCAATCATAAACATAAACCTCTCCACTAGCTAATGATTTGTTCTTTACAATTGCCTCAATATATGTTTTAATATACGGAAAGGCTATAGGTTCTTGTGGTTCTAGAGTAACTGGGTCTTGCTTTGCTTTTACATCCCATTCTTCTAAATAGTTACTTTTTGCTGTACCAGCTATTATAGTTAAATAATCTGATAATTTTAAAATTTTATCTGTCCACTCTAAATATTTATTGAGTCCATTAAATTTATTTACTATTTCTTGTGAGTCTTTTAAAATAGCAAGATTATTACCATTTGAAATACTTATTTTATAGTTTAATAAACCATCTCTAAACGCTTCAATTAAATCGTCTTTTAACTCTCCAATTGCATTACCATAAAATGATTCAAAGAAACTTGAAACTGCGGTTTTATAATCTCCTTTTTTAAGAGCTTCAAACGTTGCTGGTACTGAATTAACAATAGTATTTAATGTTTTTGTAAAATGTTCAAAATGTTTTTCATTTACCTCATCAAGTAATTTTGCTTCACCAACAAGATCCATAAAAGCAGGTAAAATATAATCTAAAGCTAAAGTTTCATAAATAACTTCATCTAGTTTTTCTCTTTCAGTTAAGGTAAATTCTTTTTCATTTACAATAGCATAGGCAGGCCCTACAACTCTTACTTTATAATTAGCGTATTCTTCATGATCTTCTAAGTTTAATTCTAACGGTTCTGTCTCTGTTCTGAAAAACTCTACACCAACACCACTTGCCCAATCTCCTATAATACCTAGAAACTCTCTTTTTGCCTTAATAGGTTTTATTTCTATATCCTTTACTGCAGCAGCATTAGTTGAAACAATATCAGAAATTATAACTTGTTCAGTATCCTCATATGGTTTTACCTTGGTTTTATATAAAAAAGCGTGGGCTCTTCTTCTAAAATCGTTAGCAATTTTTATATTCAAACCGGTATCTTCAAATACTTGAATGCCACTTCTAACATCGTTAGCATCAACTAAAACACTTCGCATTGCCATGTTTTCAATGTCATCGTTTCTAATTAGCTCTAGTTTTTCTTCAAACCAAACAAAGAATTCATTTGAATTTAAAAAGTTTGAATTGTTTTTAAAAGCTTCTTCAAACTCATTTACAGTATTTTCAAAGTCTTTTAATGATGATGATTGTTTAAAATATTCATCCTTTACTGGTTCATTTAAAAAATATGTGCCTAAACCATAATAATATAAAGCTTCTAATGTTGACGCTACCGATATTTCAGAATTACCCTCATGTATAAACCCAATTAAAACAGGTTTTTTTTCTTGGTTTACTAAAATAGCTAAGGATCTATTTTCACTGGTATGCGGTATAGACACCTTACCTCCACTAGAAATACTTGAATCTTCTAAATTTGAAATAACAGTTAAGTCTTGGGTAGTTATATTAGAGCCATCTGGAAGAATAACATTGATTTCTGTATAAGTTAAATCTTCATTTAAATCTTGGGTTTCATCGTTATCTACACCATCATCTTTTTTACAAGAGCATATAATAATGAGTAAAAAGACAGAAAATGTTAAAAGGAGTTTGTTAATTGTTACTAGATTTTTCATAATTTATTTTTATTATTTAATCTAGTATCGGTATTCTATTAAAATGTCATCAAATATTTTAAAATTTTTGATTTAAATAAAACACCGTTAATGGTAAAAAAGAAAAAGGATAATTCTATTTCATAATCACATTGCTGTATTTAGCATTAACCACAATACTTTTTCCGCTACTTAAATTTCCTGTTGAAAAAGTTGATGTATTGTAACTCTCTTTTTGCGGATGGCTAATACGCGATCTATTTCCTTTATACTGCAAATTATAATTCACTTTTGGTAGTGCTATAATAGCATCACAATTTTGAATAATAACATTTAAATTAGTGAAATCATCATCTATTCGTAAAATATTTAAATCTCCTATATTGCCGTCAATAATAGCATTTCCTAACAAATTATCTATAGTAACATTAGATGAGTTAGAATTTAAAACAAGATGTTTTACATTATTCAACTCTACTGTTTTTGCATAATGTAAATTTAACTCTCCTAAATTCCAGTTAGTTACATACACTGGTGAATATGAAGCACTAATGGAAGTTGTCCCTCCATTAATGCTATTAGCTGTTAGTTTGGTATAGGCTAAGTCTGCCCTTAAATTATCAATATTCGATGCAAATTCAATTTCACCATGTCTTACATTTACCTTTAACTTAGCGCCTTTTGGCATTTTAATCTTAATAGTTTTTTTAACTTTAGAATTGGTATCTTTATTAACTAATTTTTCAATTAAAACCTTTCTTTCTTTTGCTAATTTTTCGCGCTTTTCTTTTTCTATTTCACGCTTTTCTAAGAGTTTTTCTCTCATAGCTTCACGTTTTTCAAGTGCCTTTTCTCTTGTTTCTTGGTGTTTTTCAATCTGTTCTGCTTGCTTTTCCATTTGTTCTGCAAAACGTTCTCCCCAAGCTTCCATACGTTCTTCAAACGCTTTACTGTCCCAATTGTTTTCAAAGCTTTTAGCCCATTCTTCCATTTTTTTTCCGTATTTCTCTCCCCATTCTTTTCCAAACTTTTCTCCCCATGCTTCCATTTGTTTTGCATAGTCTTCACCATAAGCAGATTCAAACTGTTTAGTATATTCTTCTAAATATTTTTCACCATTTTTTTTATAGGCTTCATAATCAAACTGAAAACTTTTTACATTTTCAGGCAAAGGAGGTAACTCTGGCATTTCTGGTATTTCTGGCAACTCTGGAACCTGAGGTACTTCAGGCATTTCAAAACTAAAATTTATCTCTGGTATTTCTGCCAATTCATATTTTAATTCTCTTAATACGGCATTAATGGCATCATAATCATGAGGTGCTGTTCTATATACCCATTTAGCATTGCCAGAACCTATGGCATTAATTACTATTTCATTGCTTGATGCATCTACATCTACATTCCAGTTTTTTATAGCGTTTTTTAATTCTTCACTACTTAAATTTTCACCTTCAACATAGGCTTCAATTTCAACAGTATTTTTATTCCAAGTATCAAAAACAATATTGCAATAACTTGTATTTAAATGTATTGTTACATCTTTATCTACTTTTATAGATTGTGATACTTTGGTTTGTTTCTGTGCATATAAACTACCAACGGTAAAAAAGGTTACTATTAACAATTTAAATTTTATAAGTGATCTGTTCATTTTTTGATTTTTTTAGATTGATTGTTTAACGCCTTCTGTTGCTATCTTAGAAGATGTTAATTCTTTTAATTGAGATTTTAAACGATATAATAAGTTTAAACGCAATTTTAAATTATCTATTAAGGCATTAACAGTTAACTCACTGGGGCCAGATTCTGTTAATTCTAAAGACAATCTTTTATACTCTTTATCTAGTTCTGCTAATTGTTCTATATAACCGTCAAAAAGGTCTTTAGTTTCTGGTGTGTATTTAATTTTAGAAAGTTCTAAATTAATACTTGCTAAATAATAGTCTTCAACCTTTTTTAAACCTGGTGATATATCTCCTAGAGTTTTGGTTTCAATACTTTTGTTTGCTACAACTTTTGTTGGTTCTTCAATATTCTTTTTGGTAAAATACTTATAACCTCCAAAAGTTAAACCAATAACCACTACTATACTTGCCGCTATCTGCAACCATCTAAAACTTGATTTTCTGGTTTCTGGAAATGCTTTATCTAATTTTTTAATAAAACGTTCCTGATGGTTTTTAGGCATCTCTTCTTTTGTTATTTTATCATTTTTAAATAACTCTCTAATATCTTGTGCCATGATTTTTAAGTGTTAATAGTTCTTGTAATTTTACTTTTCCTCTAGATAATTGCGTTCTAGATGCCACTTCAGAAATGTTTAAAATTTCTGATATTTCTTGATGATCATAGCCTTCAATTAAATACAACATAACTACATATTTATATTTATCTGGTAGCTTATCTATAGCTTGTTTTACATCATTAATTGTAATGACATCATCTACTAACCATTTGTTGTTAACGGGAGTATCAATTACTTTTAGGTGCACCTCTTCTAATTCAACAAGTTGTTGTTTTTTAGATTTTAAAAAGTCTATACTCTTGTTAACTACAATACGTTTTAACCAAGCCCCAAAAGTAACTTCTGCTTTGTATTGATGTAGTTTAGAAAAAGCTTTAATAAAGGCTTCTTGTACTACGTCTTCAGCATCATTAGCATCTTTTAAAAACCTTTTAGCTACAATATACATACCATCACAGTACTGGTTGTATAACTGCAATTGAGCTTTTCGGTTGTTTTGTTTACATTGCTCAATAATGTTAACTTTAAACATACTAATGTTTCTTTTGGTCTAAGTTAGTTCGTTTTAAAAGACGATTAAAAAATTGAAGTGTTGCAAAAAATTAAATTTTTCTTAAATAAATATTAAAACTGGTTAATTAAACGTTAGGGTTATAGTAATTATAAGTTTTTAAAGTATATTTATGTCGAAAAAAAAGCTCTCTATGAACGCCTTCTTAAAACGTGTATTAATTTTACTTTCTATAATAGCTTTAGGTCTATTTTTATATTCTGTTTTTGTTGAAAATATTTTTGAAAAACGCCTAAGTCCTAAAGATACTGTAAAATTTGAACTGAATGATTTAAGACTTAAAGTTTTCTATAACAGACCTTATAAAAAAGACAGAGAAATTTTTGGGGCTCTTGTTCCTTATGATAAGGTATGGCGAACAGGAGCAAATGAAGCTACAACATTTGAAACCAATAAAGCGCTTAAAATTAATGACATGGTTTTACCTGTTGGTAAATACACGTTATGGACGGTACCTAAAGATTCTACATGGACAGTAATGTTTAACTCTAAACAGTACGAATGGGGTGTAGATTCTGAAATGAACCCAATGTGGGATCCTAATTATGACGTTATAAATGTTGAAGTTCCTGTTCAAAAACTAGAAACTGTAGTAGAGCAATTTACCATAGCTTTTGACAACTCTACCGATAATTTATATTTAACCATGGCTTGGGATGATGTTAAAATTGCTATTCCCCTAAAAAGTTAAATACATTAGCTTTTTGAATTGCTTATCTTAGTAGAAACATTTGCAAACTAGTGGCAAAATCAAAAAAAACAGCACTACAAGAAACAGATGGTGTTTCTATTTCAGAAATTACCAATAAAGATTCTATAAAAAAACTCAATAAAAAAAGGCACACCAATATTGATACTGAAGCCTTAATTACTTCTATTTTAAATAAAGATATAGCTGCTTTAAGTAGAGCTATAACCTTAGTTGAAAGTAAAAACCCTAAACATTTAAACAAAGCTAATGCTATTATAAAAGCCTGTTTACCTTATGCTAATAAATCTGTTAGAATTGGTATTACAGGAGTGCCAGGTGTTGGAAAAAGTACGTTTATAGAAACCTTTGGAAAACACTTAACCAACTTAGGAAAACGTGTAGCTGTATTAGCTATAGACCCAAGTAGTTCTCTTACAAAGGGAAGTATTTTAGGAGATAAAACACGTATGGAAGCTTTAGTAAGAGACAAAAACGCTTATATCCGTCCGTCTGCTTCTGGAGATTCTTTAGGAGGTGTTGCCAGAAAAACTAGAGAAACCATTACCCTGTGTGAAGCGGCAGGTTTTGATGTTATTATTATTGAAACTGTTGGTGTAGGTCAAAGTGAAACCACCGTACATAGCATGGTAGATTTCTTTTTATTACTAAAACTTGCGGGTGCTGGCGATGAATTACAAGGTATTAAACGTGGTATTATTGAAATGGCCGATGCTATTGTTATTAATAAAGCAGATGGTGATAATTTAAAAGCGGCAAAACTAGCAAAAACTGAATTTACCAGAGCACTCCACCTCTACCCTGAAAAAGCATCAAACTGGCAACCAAAAGTTACCGTTTGTAGTGCTATTGAAAATAGAGGTATAAGTAGTATTTGGAATATTATTTCAGATTATGTTAAAACAACTACAAAAAACAATTATTTTAATGCAAAGCGAAATGAGCAAAATAAATACTGGCTTATTCAAACTATTGAACAACAACTAAAAGCCGATTTTTTTAATAATCCTAAAATTAAGGAGGAATTACAAAAACAATTAAAACTTATTGGAAATAATAAAACAACGCCTTTTGCCGCAGCTGATTATTTGCTAAACTTAAATACCTAAGTAGTTACGTAACGTTTTAATAAATATTTAGATAATTTATAAAAGATAAACCCAGAAATAGCTCCGAAGGTTAAGCCACAAATAATATCTGTTGGGTAATGTACTCCTACATAAATTCTACTATAAGCAACTACAGCACTCCAAAACAATAGAATGAAAATAGCATTTTTATAATATGGTCTAAGTAATAAACCTGCAAAAACCGCAGCAGCCATAGAGTTTGATGAATGCCCTGAAAAGAACCCATATTTACCACAACGTACTGCTATAAAACGCATTTGGTCTATTAACCCTGCTTCATCTCTACATGGTCTAGGTCTTTCAAAACCTCGCTTAAATACATTTGTTATTTGATCTGTAAATGTTATCATTAGGGCTACAACAATTACAAAAACTAATAATGATTTTAATCCATATTTTTTATACAGTAAAAATAGCAATAATCCGTATAGCGGAATGAATGTAAGCTTATCTGTAATAAGCAACCAAAGCCAATCCCAACTTTCTGTTCCTAAATTATTTAAGTATAGAAATAACTCTGTATCATACTTTAAAATTTTCTCTAACATAAAAATAACATTAAAATACTATTCATCATATTTTTCAATTTCTTTATCATAAAACTCGGTAGCTAACTTGATAGCATTTTGAGTTTCTGTTTCAAGTTCTTTTTGGTCTTCGGCATCAAAATCTTCAAACCACTCAACCTCATCATTTTCAAGATTGATTATAAATCTAGGAAATTCTGTATGAATTACATAAATAGCATTTGGATAATCTGTATTATCACCAAGTATAAATTTGGGTAAGGACATAATTTCTATTCTTTAGTCAAAATTAATCTTTTAGTTAAATAATTAAATCTAATATACAACAAAATAGCTGCTGTTGATAAACCTGATAATAAGCCTAACCATATACCAAAACTACCATAAGCTGCAGATTTTCCTAAAAACCAACTAACGGGAAATCCTACTAACCAATAGGATACAAATGTAATAATGGTTGGTATTTTAACATCTTGCAAACCACGTAAGGCTCCTAAAACAATAACCTGAATACTATCACTTACCTGAAAAATAGCGGCTGCAACCAATAATTTAGAAGCTATACCAACTACTTCGGTATTATCTGCTAAGTTTTTAACATCATTAAAATCTACATACAACTTGGGTAAATAATTGTGTAAAACTAAAAACAAAAGGGCAAAACAAAAGGCAAATACTACACCTAATAAAAATATTGAAAAGGCAATTCTTCTAAGCTCAACATAATTCTTAAGCCCTTTTTGATTTCCTACTCTTATCATTGAGGCTACACTTAATCCTGTAGCCACCATAAACGTCATAGACGATAAATTTAATGCTATTTGATTTGCTGCTTGTGGATTTTTACCTAATAGACCACTTAACCAAATAGCAGCAGTAAAAATAGCTACCTCAAAAAACATTTGCATAGCACTGGGTGTACCTAAATTAATAATCTTTCTAATCATCAATTTATTAAGAACTAAAAACTTAATATTTGTTACATAAGCTTTAGATTTTTCTTTGCCTCTTAAAAGAAGCCATAAATAACCAACCATTATAAACCTTGAAATTAGCGTTCCATAAGCAGCACCTACAATACCCATTACAGGAAAACCAAACTTTCCAAAAATTAAAATATAGTTTAATATAACGTTTATAATGTTAGCTAAAATTGTAGCATACATGGGGTATTTGGTCATAGAAAGTCCATCACTAAACTGCTTAAATGCTTGAAAAACAATTAATGGGATTAATGAAAATGCTACCAAATCTAAATACGGAATTGCTAACTCTACAACCTCAAGTGGTTGTTTCATTAAATACATTAGTGGTTTTGAAAAAAATAGTACTAGAAATAAAAACACTCCTAATACTGTGCACAAAAAAAGCCCATTTTTGAATGAAGATTTTCCTTTAGAAAAGTTTTGCTCTGCATCGGCTTCGGCAATTAAAGGTGTTATTGCTGTTGAAAAACCAATTCCTAAAGACATGGCTATAAACATAAAACTATTCCCTAATGATACAGCTGCTAATTCTGCAGTTCCTAACTGCCCTACCATAATATTATCTACAAAACTAACAAAGGTATGCCCCAACATACCTAACATAACTGGTGCTGCTAATTGCCAATTGTACCTAAATTCTTTTGTGTAGTTTTTTAATTGCATTTTGCAAAAGTACTCTTTAGCTTTTGCATTAGCCAACTTTAAGATTTAGATTGAAAATATATGTTATTAACATATGTTAATAAGTTAAGGAAACTTTATAGTTTGCAGGTATTTATTTTTCTTACATTTGCCCGTCCCAAATCAGCTATAACAGCTATTATATTAGAGGAACTGAAGGTTTTTATTTTATTAGGGATTAAATATTACTTATGAAGTTTCGATATAAAAAAGGAGGAAATAATTTCCTCCTTTTTTATTTTTATATAGACGTTAAATTTATTTTAAATTATGCAATTGGTTTTTAGCTTCTTCAAACTCTGTAATAATTTCTTTTACTATTTTATTAACGGGTTTAATATCATGTATTAGTCCAGAAATTTGTCCTATTTCAAGTTCACCTTCATCTAAATCGCCTTCAAACATACCTTTTTTTGCTCGCGCTCTTCCTAAAAGTGTTTTAAGTTCATCAACCGTAGCTCCTTTTTTGTACAACTCTTGAACCTCATTATAAAACTTATTCTTTATTAATCTTACAGGTGCCAGTTCTTTTAGAGTTAGTTGAGTGTCTCCTTCTTTAGCATTAACAACTGCATTTTTAAAGTTAATATGTGCAGAACTTTCTTTGCTAGCTACAAACCTACTACCAATTTGCACACCATCAGCTCCCAAAACCATACATGCTAACATTGCTTTACCTGTTGCAATACCTCCTGCCGCTATTAACGGGATTTGTATTTGCTCTTTCACCATAGGTATTAATGTTAGCGTTGTAGTTTCATCTCTACCATTATGTCCTCCTGCTTCAAAACCTTCGGCTACAATAGCATTTACTCCTGCTTCTTGTGCTTTTAGTGCAAACTTAACACTACTTACTACATGTACAACCGTGACTCCTCTTTCTTGTAACCAATGCGTCCACGTTTTAGGATTTCCTGCAGAAGTAAACACAATCTCTACTCCTTCTTCAATAATTATATCCATAATCTCCTGAATGTTTGGATATAACATTGGCACATTAACACCAAAAGGTTTATTGGTAGCTTTTTTACATTTTTGAATATGTTCTCGCAATACCTCTGGGTACATAGACCCCGCACCAATTAACCCTAAAACCCCTGAATTACTAGCTGCCGAAGCTAAGCGCCAACCACTATTCCAAACCATTCCTGCTTGAATTATGGGGTATTCAATTTGGAACAAATCTGTAATTCTATTGGACATTATTGTTTAACTATTTTAAAGACTTTAGATTCAACTTTTACTAAATATATACCTGCTAACAATGAAGACATATCTATAAAATTATTTTGACTTGTAATATGCGAAGTTGAAATATGTTTACCCAAGATGTTAAACAGAGAAACAGTTAGTGGTGATTTTATATCAAAATTACTATTAATAAAGACTTTATTTTTTACAGGATTTGGATGTAAACTGTAATGATATGTGTTTTCATTATCTGCAGATAACACCTGAGAGTTATATGCTGATAATAAATCTGGTATTCCATACCCTAGATAATAATCTGGTGTAGTATATTGTGATGCCGATTCACGGACTAACTGCATAATTTCAGCGTTAGTTTTATTTGGTAAAGCTTGCCATAAACAAGCAATTGCCCCCGCCATAATGGGTGAACTAAAAGATGTACCATTAACTGTTGAAATAACATCATTCTCATTAATTACAGCACTTGCTTCCCCTTGAGCCACAACATCTGGTTTTTGTGAGGGTTGCGTGCTATTACCAAGTGAACTAAAATATGCATAAGTTCCTGAAGAATTAACAGCTCCAATAGAAAGTACTCCTGAAGCATCAGCAGGTGCCCCTACTATACCCCAACTGTCACCTCCTGAATTACCTGCAGAAGTTACTAACAGCATACCTTTTTCAAATGCAATGTTAGCTCCTTTGGTTATAAAGGCTGTATTACCATCCATTTGAGATGTCGTGTAATTATAATTTGAATTATCATATGTTGTATATCCCAAAGACGTATTTATAATATCTACGCCTAAACTATCGGCGCGTTCTGCTGCTTCTACCCAATAACTTTCTTCTATGGGGTTTTCACTTCCAGCATCTTCGGTAATAAATAAATAATACTCTGCATCTGGTGCTGTTCCTACGTATTGATTTTCAACATAACCAGCCATAGCACTTAAAACTAAAGTTCCATGGTTATCTTCTAAACTATTGTAAACATCAGTATCTCTATCTACAAAGTCATACACCTCTTTAACGTTTCCTGCATTATTTAAACGGTCAAAACTAGACATATTATCAACATTAGGGAATCCTGCATCTAAAACCGCAATCTTCACACCAGTTCCCGTATAATTTAATTCATGTAGTTTGTCTCCATTAATCATTTGAATTTGATTTAAGGCACTGCCATAATTAAATTCTGTTAAAACGGTTTTAAGTTTATCAGACTTATTTTGTTTTGTTTCTTTCTTATTATTTAAACTTTTGTCTGCAAAATCTATATAATCTACAAAAGAAAATGTAGTTTTTAGGTTATTTATATCTTGTTCTGTACCTCTAACATGTACTGCATTAAACCATTTTGATTTTGCCATCACGGTTATTCCTGTAGCATTCTTTAGTTGGGTGATATAAGATTCGTTTACAGGGACATCGCGTTCATCAATAGCTACACCATGGGCATTTTTTCTATCTATTGCTTCTTGTGTTAAGATTAAAATTGGATTAGAAATAGATGATTGAACATTCTCTTTATCTATTAAATAAACCCAGGCATCTTCTTGAGATATAAGTATATTTTGAGCACACAGTAGTATTAAAAAAAGTAATTTCTTTTCCATTTTAACGTTTTTGATTAAGTGCAATTTACGAAATTACTCCAGAACCTATTAATTCATTATTAATATACCATGCAGCAAATTGCCCTTCGGTAATGGCAGATTGTAAGTTTTCAAACTCAATATAAAGTCCATCATCTACTTTATACAGCTTTGCTTTTTGTAATGGTTGTCTGTACCTGATACGTGCTTCAACATCCATTGTTTCATCTGTAGATAAGGTTAAATCTTCTCTAATCCAATGCAATTCTTCATTAGTTATAAAGAGTGCTTTTTTTAGCAACCCAGGATGATTTTTACCTTGCCCTGTATATATTATATTGTCTTCAACATTGGTTTCTATAACAAATAATGGTTCTGGTGTACCACCAACCGCTAGTCCCTTTCGTTGTCCTTTAGTAAAATAATGTGCTCCTTGGTGTTTACCTACCACTTTACCATTATTTAAAGAATAATTCAATTTTCTTGATAAAAAACTCAGTTCTTCTTCTTTAGAATTAAATTCATGTATTTCCTCTTCATATAAAGGCTCATCTGCAGCTACTTCAACAATTACTCCTTCTTTTGGTTTTAATTGTTGTTGTAAAAAGTCTGGTAATTTTACCTTACCAATAAAACACAACCCCTGAGAGTCTTTTTTTTCGGCAGTAACCAAATCTAGTTTTTTTGCAATTTCTCTTACTTCTGGTTTTGTTAATTCTCCTATCGGAAATAAAGCCTTAGATAATTGTTCTTGTGATAACTGACACAAAAAATAAGATTGGTCTTTATTATTATCTGCGCCTGCAAGAAGTTGATATATCTCTTTCCCTTCTTTTGTTATAGTTCCTTTTCTGCAATAATGTCCTGTTGCCACATAGTCTGCTCCCAATTCTAAAGCAATATCCATAAAAACATCAAACTTTATTTCTCTGTTACAAAGCACATCTGGATTTGGGGTTCTTCCATTTTCATACTCTTTAAACATATAGTCTACTATACGCTCTTTATATTGCACGCTTAAATCTACCGTTTGAAATGGAATACCTAATTTTTCCGCAACTAACATAGCATCATTACTATCATCTAACCAAGGGCATTCGTTTGATATGGTCACAGAATCATCATGCCAGTTTTTCATAAACAAACCAATAACATCATACCCTTGTTCCTTTAATAAATAAGCAGCAACACTAGAATCTACTCCTCCTGAAAGTCCTACTATAACACGTTTCATGATAATTAAATTAAGGCACAAAGATACATATATTACATAGAATATGTGCTTTAAAACAAGTAAAGCAAAACTATTTTGTTTAATTATTTTTACATTTAATGAAACAAAATTTTTATTTTTGTTTAACTTTTTTATATATTTGATAAACAAAACAAATAAAACTATGAATATTATGAAAACATTAACAGCATTAACAAACATCATGTTATCAGTTATGATAACATTACTATCATTTTCTTGTGATAATGATGATGACACAGTAATTGTTGATCCAGAACCAACAAATACCATTGTAGAACTTGCACAGGCAACACCACAACTATCAAGCTTAGTATCTGCTTTAATTAAATATCCTGACCTGGTAACCCTTTTAAGTGAGAGTGGAACTTACACAGTTTTTGCACCAGATAATAATGCCTTTGATGCATTGTTAACTGCCATTGGACAAACTTCCATTGATGACATTCCTGAAGATGTATTAAAAAACGTTTTACAATATCACGTATTTACAGCAGCTGCAGTAGAAGCAAGTGCTGTTACAACTGGTTCTATCTCTATGGCTAATGGTGAAGAAGCAGATTTATTAGCCGAAAACAATGGTGTTTCCATCAATGGTGCAACAGTTACCACTGCAGACGTTGAAGGAACAAATGGTATAGTACATATTATAGATAATGTTATAGTTCCGCCTTCTATATTACCTATAGTGGGCACTATTGTAGCTCCTGCTTATTTTAATAAAGATTTTACAACATTAATTGCTGCCGTACAAAATGCAAACACAGACATTTTAGGATTACTCTTAGGTAATGGTTCTAGTGATGAAGGCTTAACTTTATTTGCTCCAACTAATGCTGCTTTTGAAGCTGCTGGAATAACAGATGTTAATGGTGCCGATGCTGTTTTAGCATATCATGTTATTGATGGTACAATTATGGCTTCAATGCTACCATCTACAACAGGTGCTGCTGCTAGCGTACCTACATTAGGAAGCGAAAACATTCATATAACAAATGCTGGTGGAGATGTATCTATAAACGGAATATCTACTGTTGTATTGACCGATATAGTTGGTTCTAATGGTGTAGTACATGTTATTGATAGAACTTTAATACCTCCAACCCAAACTATAAACGAAATAGTAGGTGATTTTGCAGGTGGTAATCCTGCTGAATTTACTCTTTTAGCTGCGGCTCTTGCAAGAGCTGGTTTAGCAGACTTTTTTGCAGGTGATGGTCCATTCACAGTATTTGCCCCTGTAGATGCTGCTTTTGAAGCTGCTGGATTAGATTTAGCAACAATAAATGCTTCAGAGCCTTCGGTAGTAGCTGGCATACTAACCCATCATGTTGTTAAGGCAAATTTAAATGTTTTCTCAACAGATTTAGTAGATGGTAATGTAACCATGTTAAACGATCAAGATGTTACTATTAGCCTTAGTAATTTATCTGTACAAGATGCTGCAGGCTCTAATCCAGCGGCTGGTTTAGTACCAAGTCTATTAAATGTTTTAGCAACAAATGGTGTTATACATGTTATAGATAAAGTATTGTTACCTAGTAATAATTAATAAAATTAAAACAGCGACATAAATAATATGATGGTACAAGCAACTTTAAATGACACGTACAATTTACAAACATTATCTCGCTGTTAATGTAATAAAATTGTATAACCAAAAACAATATTTAAAGTTGCCACCATCATAAAAAAAGAAAATACATTTGGTTAGTTGTTATAGACTATATTTTATCTCTCTATTAAATTGTCTATATAAATAAAAGCTTCCTACTTAGGAAGCTTTTTCTTTTCATATTTCGATTTTGGAGTAAAATCTTTTTCTTCAACTAATTTGCCGTTTTCGTAATATTTCCAAATGCCGTGTTTTTTATCATGCTTATAAGTTCCTTCTATAATTAACTCGCCTTTAGTATTGTAAATTTTAGACGCTCCATGTAATTCATCATTCTCATATACAAAACGTTTTAAAACAACATTATTAATTGAATACCAGATAGCTTCTCCTTCTAACTTACCATTAACATAATTTTTCTTTTCTGCTATTTTTCCATTAGAATAATAAACAAAACGTTCACCATCAAGATTACCATTTTCATTATAGTTCTCTAAGGTCATTATTTTGTCAGAAGTATTATGGTAGTATTTCCAAGTTCCTATATACTTTTTACCATCCATTTCTCCTTCACTAATAATTTTACCCTTAGAAGTAAAAAACTTAACTAATGCTTTATTATTATTTTCATTAAACTCTTTGGTGGCTGTTAATACAGCTTTACCTCTAATATTTTTATAAAATTTAAAGGTTCCTATTTCTTTTCCATGATTAAATTCACCCTCATAACGAAGTACTTTAGTGTCTTCAAAATTCTTTTTCCAAACACCATGGCGCTTACCATTTTCATCAAATTGATTAATATTTTGTGCTAATACAGAAAAAGAAAGAAATAAAATTATAATCAAATGTAATTGCTTCATAAAACAAGTTTAAATGGTTATAAATTTAAGTTCATTATTAATTATTAAATACAAAACGAAATATATATTTTGAAATTGTATATAACAAAAAAGCTGCCAAAAGGCAGCCTTAAATTATTTTTTTCTTTTTTGTTGTGCTTGTTTTTGTTTTTCGGCTTGCTCCATCATTTCTTTCATTTTAGCCTGAAAACGACTTTCTTTTTTTGGTTTTTTCTTTTTCTCTTGAATTTGAGCATGAATCTTATCTTCATCAAGAATATAGTTTTTGATTACCAATATAATTCCAATACTAATTAAGTTAGAAATAAAATAGTACAAACTTAATCCTGATGCGTAGTTATTAAAGAAAAACAACATCATTATTGGAGAGAAATACATCATGTATTTCATCATTTTTGCCATATCTGGCATACCTTCTTGTTGTGGTGCTGTTTGTACATTCTGACCCGTAGTTAAACGCATATAGAAGAAAATTGCTATAGATGCTAATAAAGGAAATAAACTAACGTGGTCTCCATAAAATGGTATATTAAAAGGAAGGTTTGCAACCGTATCATAAGATGACAAATCGTCTGCCCACAAGAAACTTTCTTGTCTTAACTGAAATGCCGATGGGAAAAACTGAAATAAGGCATAGAATACTGGCAATTGAATTAAAGCTGGGATACAACCTGCTAACGGACTTGCACCTGCCTTTGTTTGTAAGGCCATAGTTTCTTGTTGCGCTTTCATTTTATTGTCTTTGTACTTCTCGCGTATAGCATCTAACTCTGGTTTTAAAATTTTCATTTTTGCCTGAGATAAGAATTGTTTATACTGTACAAAAGACAAACATATTTTTACCAAAATAGTCATAACTACAATAGCAATTCCGTATGGCATAAAGCTTCCCAAAAAGCTAAATAAGGGCATAAATAAATAGCGATTTATCCAACCAAATATACCCCAACCTAGTGGCACCATTTCATCTAAATTCCTATCATAAGCATTTAAGGTTTTAAACTCACTTGGGCCATAGTACCAATCCATATTATAATTAAGTTCACCTCCTTTTAGCTCTAATGGAATTTTTGATGTAAACTGTTTTGTGTAAATGGTATCAACTGCTTCATCTTCAACTAAATTTTTTGAAGTAATATGCGTTGTTTTAAATGGTGTATCTGTTAATAAAATAGAAGAGAAAAAGTGTTGCTTATACCCTATCCAAGTAACATCTTCAAGAGTTTCATCGGCATCACGCATACCTGTGTAATCATCTTTACCGCCTTCATATTCATAATGAATATCGGTATATCTATTTTCATATGAAATACTTTTGGCATGACGATATCCTTTATGTTTCCAATCTAAATTAATTTCTTGAGAACCATTTATAACATCACTTAGCCCTTGAGAACGGATGGTAAAATCCATCATATAATCACCATCTTTCAACTCATATCTATATTCTAAAAATTTACTTTCAGATACCTTTAGTTTCATAGAAACCACCGTGATATTGCTATTTTTTGTAATAGTAGGTTCAAAATACAAATCTTGGGTGTTTAAAATTCTACTATCGGTTGTTCCGAAATTAATATTAAAAGAAGCGTTGTTATCTTTTATAAGGTAAATGGGTTGTTCTCTAAAATCTACAAATTCTTTTAGTCTAACCTCTGAGAGGTATCCGCCTTTATTATTAAATTTTAAAGCTAGTAAGTCACTTTCAACAATAGTTTCTTCGTCTGAAGCTTTTAAAGCTGAATAAGCAAATGCTCCTAACTTATTTTTTAAAGCAATTTGTTGAAGTGAATCTGCTTGGTTTCCAATAACGTAATCTGAAACTGTAGCGGTATTGGTTTGATCTTGTTGATTAGCTTTTTGTTCTGCTTCAACTTGTTCTTGTTTTGCTTTTTCTTGTGCTTCAAGTTCTTCTGGTGTTGGCTGATTTTGCCATAGCATATACGCTAATATCCCAAATATAAGTACAAAACCAATTATTGAGTTTATGTCTAACTTTTTTTCTTCCATGTTATCTTTTAATTAAAAACAAATCCTGCTAAAGCAGGAATGATTTATAGCCTATCAATAAACTATCCAATTTTAATTTTGTGCCATACTGACACCTTTTTGCTTGCTTTTATATTTTAGAGCTGCAGCAACAAACGCAACAAATAAAGGGTGCGGATTAGCCACCGTACTTTTATATTCTGGGTGATATTGTACACCAACAAACCAAGGATGTTCTGGTATTTCTACAATTTCTACTAAACCAGTATCTGGGTTTAATCCTGTAGCAATCATACCAGCTTCTTCCATTTGTTGTTTGTAATTACCATTAAACTCATAGCGGTGTCTATGACGCTCTTTAATGGTTTCTGCTTTATAAATATCTCTTACTTTACTTCCTATTTTTAAATTACAAGCCCAAGCACCTAAACGCATAGTCCCTCCTTTGTCTGTAATAGATTTTTGTTCTTCCATTAAATCTATTACTGCATTTTTAGATTCTGGATTCATTTCGGTAGAATCTGCATCTTTAATTTTAAGAACATTTCTTGCAAATTCTATAACTGCCATTTGCATACCTAAACAAATACCTAAGAAAGGAATGTTGTTTTCTCTAACAAATTTTACTGCATCAATTTTTCCTTCAATACCACGTTCTCCAAATCCTGGTGCCACCAATACACCATCTAAATGCGATAATTTTACTTCAATATTATCACTATTTAAATATTCTGAATGAATAGACTCTACATTTACTTTTACTTCATTTTCTGCTCCTGCATGAATAAAAGCTTCTAAAATAGATTTATAAGAATCTTGTAACTCAACATATTTACCAATTAAACCAATGTTTACTTCTGTTTTAGGGTTTTTATGACGCTTCACAAATTCATTCCATCTATTTATATTTGGTTGTGAACTTTCAAGATTAAGCTTTTTTAAAACTACTTTATCTAAGCCTTCTTCTAACATTAAATTTGGTACATCATAAATGGTTGATGCATCTATAGATTGTATAACAGCTTCTTCTTTAACATTACAGAATAATGCTAATTTTCTTCTTAAATCTTTAGGTAAATCGTGCTCGGTTCTACAAACCAATATATCTGCTTGTACCCCACTTTCCATTAGGGTTTTTACACTATGTTGCGTTGGTTTGGTTTTTAACTCACCTGCTGCTGATAAATATGGCACTAATGTTAAATGTACTACTATACCATTGTTTTCGCCTAAATCCCAACGTAGTTGACGTACTGCTTCAATATATGGTAAAGATTCTATATCACCTACAGTTCCGCCAATTTCGGTAATTACAATATCATAATCACCAGAATTTCCTAAAAGCTGAATACGATGTTTTATTTCATCAGTTATATGAGGAACTACTTGTACCGTTTTACCTAAAAATTCACCACGTCTTTCTTTTTGAATTACACTTTGGTAAATGCGTCCGGTGGTAACATTATTAGCTTGACTTGTAGGAACATTTAAAAAGCGCTCATAGTGTCCTAAATCTAAATCTGTTTCGGCACCATCTTCAGTAACGTAGCATTCACCATGTTCATAAGGATTTAATGTACCCGGATCTACGTTAATGTATGGGTCTAATTTTTGAATAGTAACTCGGTAGCCTTGAGATTGCAAAAGTTTAGCTAGAGATGCTGCTATAATGCCTTTTCCTAAAGAAGATGTAACCCCTCCGGTTACAAATATGTATTTTGTACTTGTCATATTGCGCTTATAAACGCAGGCAAATTTACAAAATTAATATAGTTATAAGTAAATAACTTTTTAGTTATTTATGGTTTCTTATTAACAAAAAAGTTAATAAAAATTCTTTCTTTTTTGGTTTGCTTGCTTTAAAAGCTATTATCTAAATAATATCTTGAATATCAAAAGTTTTCATAAAAATTTAATTGATTTTTTTTTGAAACATTTTCTCTTCACAGTCGTCCTAATAAAAAATACAAATTAAAAATGCAATAGATTAAAAAAGTTGCGTCTTTATAATTGAAGCACCTTTAAAAGTGTTTTTAAATGAATCATCAATCAGAAAACAGTAAAAAGCTTAATAAGTTTTTTAGTGAGGAATACGCTTCTCTTAAAACTTATGTAAGCTCAAACCTTAAAGCTAGCATAAATAAAGATGCTGAAGACATCATACAAGATGTTGCATTAAAACTATTTGCTAGTGCTGATAGGTATTCGCCCATAAATAATGTTGCTGGTTTTGTTTATAGAGCCATAAAAAACAAGGTTATTGATGTTATGAGAACATCAAAAAACAATAGAATTAATTATGAAACCCAAAACGAAAATAAACTAATTGAATTTGCTTCTATTATTTATGAATCTGCCGATAATTCATACCCTGAACAAATGAAAGATGCCTTAAAAACTGCCATAATAAACCTAAAACCAGATTACAGAAATATAATTTTAGCCATAGATTTTGAAGGCTACACATATAAAGAAATAACAAACGAAACAGGAATTCCTGTTGGCACATTAATGTCTAGACGCCACAGAGCCATTTCTCAATTATACAAAACTCTAAAAAAAGAAATTAATTATTAAAAAACACAGATATGTCTAATTACTTTAAACACAAAATGCGCGGTAAATCTCCCGGAGAGATTGCTGGAATGATACTTTTTGGAATTATTGCTATAACCGGTTTAGCCATACTTTTTGGCTTTATAATTATGTGGTTATGGAATTGGTTAATGCCCATGATATTTGGCTTAACAACTCTTACCTTTTGGGAAGCAGTAGGTATTTTTATTCTCTTTAAAATATTACTTGGCGGCTGTGGAGGTTTTGGAGATTCTGGCAAAAAATCTTCCAAATCACATAAAAAAGATAAAAAATGTGAAACCGAATTTTCTAAATGGAAACATTACGACGATTTCTGGAAAGAAGAAGGTAACCAAGCTTATGAAGCTTATATAGAACGTAAAACTAAAAAAGAAGAAAACAATGATTAGTCCGTTTTATCACAACAGAAAAAAAAATATTAGAATACATATACTTAAAACAGATATTAACACTAAAGTTGCAATTAATACCATTAAATTACTTTTTAAATCGCATCCTGGTATTATAAAGTGGTCTGTAGATTTAGAAGATATTGACAAGGTTTTAAGAGTTGAAACCAACCAAACACTAGATAAAAATGACATTATAGAACAAGTCTCTGCAAAAGGTATTTATTGTGAGGAATTAGTATAAAAACTATTATAATAAAAGAAAAAATCCCATAGATAGAATTTCAATTTCCGTCGATACAATAACTACAAACTTCCATTACCTTATTATATAAGGACTAATTGTTTCAATTTTGAAGTATCAAATTAAAAACTTTAAAAATGAAACAATTTTTATATACTATTTGTTTTACACTTGGCAGCTTGAGTTTAATAGCTCAAGAAAGCCAAGTAAAACAATGGACCTTCCAAGAATGCTTAGAATATGCCATAGAACATAATATTACTATAAAAAATGCGGCGTACACTACAGAAACAGCTAATGTAACACTTCAACAATCTAAAGATAGCAGGTTACCAACAGTAAGCGCAAATGCTTCTCAAGGTTTTAAAAACGGACAATCTATAGATCCCATTACAAGCGATTTTGTAGATGAGCAAATTAACACTACTAGCTTTGGCATAAATGCTTCAGTAAACCTATTTCAAGGAAATCAAATTAAAAATAAAATTAAACAAAACAAATTACTTGCAGACCAAAATAGTCTGTATTTAGAAGAAGCAAAAAACAGTATAAAATTAAGTTTAACTCAAGCCTATTTACAAGCTCTATATGCCAAAGAAGGTATTGCTGTAGCAGAAAAAACTTTGGAAGCATCTACTAAAGAGGTAGAACAAGCCAAAGCTAGATTAGATGCCGGTAGTATAGCTATGCAAGATTACACCGATGCTATTTCTCAAGAAGCAACAAATAAATACAGTTTAATTGAAGCTAAAAATAATTACGAACAACAAATTATTGCTTTAAAACAATTACTAGAATTAGAACCTGAAGTAGAATTTGATATTGTTGCTCCTAATAACGAAACTTACACAGCACCAATTTTACCAAACAAAATTACAGTTTATGAAGCTGCTTTAGGAATGTTACCAGAATATGAAGCAGTAAAATTAAATGTAGATGTAACAGAAAAAGATCTAGATATAGCTAAAGGTAATTATTTACCAACGCTTGCTTTAACAGGTAGTTTTGGTACAGGTTACACAAGTACACAAAACATGAGTTTTTCAAACCAGCTTGATGGTAATTTAAATCAAACCTTAGGCCTGTCATTAACAATACCTATTTTTAATAGTTTTCAAACAAAAGCCGAAGTACAAAAAGCTAAAATAGCTATAGATCAGTCTAAGTTAGAAATTATAAGTCTTCAAAAAGAAATTTATAAAAATGTAGCAACGGCTTACCAAAATGCTTTGTCATCTCAAGAGCAATTAGAAGCAGCAAAATCAGCCAGTAAAGCTGCTGAAGAATCTTATAAACTGGCGCAAAAGAAATACGATTTAGGAGCTTTAAGTACTACCGACTTAGTAGTTAGCCAAAATACATTTACTAACGCACAATTAAATTATTTACAAGCAAAATACTTAAACATTTTATATAACCAATTGTTACAATTCTATCAAGGTAACGCTATAACACTTTAACTATAGATATTATGAAAAAAAATAAAAAAATACTCATAGCAAGTATCTCTGTAGCCATATTAGCACTGGTACTTTACAATATTTTTAAAACAAACGATACGGTTCTTGTAGAAGCAAAAACTATCGAAGTTACTACGGGAGATGTTACCACTTTAGTTACTGCTACAGGTACTATTGAGCCAATAACACAAGTAGATGTTGGTACACAAGTGTCTGGTGTGGTAGAAAAAATATATGTTGATTATAACAGCGAAGTTAAAGAAGGACAACTTATTGCAGAACTAGACAAAACTAATCTTAAAGCAGCAGTAGTTGAAGCTCAAGCTAATTATGACAGTGCAATAAGTCAAAAAATATATACAGAAACAATCTATAATCGCCAAAAAACACTTTATGATAATCAAGTAATAAGTAAAGCAGATTTTGATGATGCTCTATATGATTATCAAACTGCTAAAAATACTGTAACACAACGTTATTCTTTACTTCAAACTGCAAAAACCAATTTAGAATATGCCAATATCTATTCGCCAATAGATGGTGTAGTGTTATCCAGAGATATAGACGAAGGACAAACCGTTGCTGCCAGTTATAGCACACCAACGTTATTCACTATTGCACAAGATTTAAAGGAAATGCAAGTTGAAGCTGATGTGGATGAAGCTGATATAGGAAACGTTAAAGAAGGACAGCGCGTAACTTTTACAGTAGATGCTTACATAGGCGAAACGTTTGAAGGCAAAGTTACGCAAGTAAGGTTAAACCCAACAGAGACTTCAAATGTTGTAACTTATACCGTAGTTATAAAAGCACACAATCCAGATTTAAAATTAAAACCAGGATTAACAGCTACCATTTCTATCTACACCTTAGAGTTGAAAGATGTGTTGACTACTGAAGCTAAAGCAGTAAACTTTAAACCAGACCCAGCAATAATGGCACAGTATATAGAACAAAATAACTTAACAATGCCAGAGCGTCCTCAAAATGGTGGTCCAGAAAACAACAACGAACAACCAGATGAAGAAACCACAATGCTTTGGGTATTAAATAATGATAAATCCATAACACCAAAACCTGTAAAATTAGGGGCTAGTGACGGCGTTAACGTACAGATATTAGAAGGTGTTTCTAAGGGCGAACAATTAGTTTACAGTCTTAAAGGTGGAAGTGCTACACCATCAGGAGCACCACAAGGCTCTAACGAAAGTCCGTTTATGCCAAAACGACCAGGAGCTAAAAAATAATGCTTATGTCAAAAGAAATTATAAAAATACAAGATTTAAAACGTGATTTTACCATGGGCTCAGAAACAGTTCATGCGCTAAAAGGCATCTCGTATAGTATTACAGAAGGCGAGTTTGTAACCATTATGGGCTCAAGTGGATCGGGAAAAAGTACCATGTTGAATATTTTAGGCTGCCTAGACAAGCCTACTTCCGGCACTTATGAAATTGATGGGGTAAAAATGAAAGACTTAAGTAAAAACGAACTTGCCACTATTAGAAACGAAAAAATAGGTTTCATTTTTCAATCCTACAATTTGTTGGCAAGAACATCCGCCATAGAGAATGTAGAATTACCCTTGCTTTACAACAGTAAAGTAACTTCTGAAGAGCGAAGGGAACGTGCAATTAAAGCCTTAGAGATGGTTGGTTTGGGCGACAGATTGTATCACACACCTTCGCAACTTTCAGGAGGACAACAACAACGTGTCGCTATTGCAAGGTCTTTGGTTAACAATCCTGTCATGATTTTGGCAGATGAAGCTACCGGAAACCTAGACACTAGAACATCGTATGAAATAATGACCTTATTTCAAGAATTAAACAAAAAAGGTATTACCATCACCTTTGTAACACACGAGCCAGATATTGCCACATTTAGTAGCAGAACCATTGTTTTAAAAGATGGTGAAATAATGCAAGATTATAAAAATCATAACGTACAATCGGCTGCAGAGCAATTAGCACAATTACCTGTAGAAAATCATTAATTATGAGACTATTAAACTTAATAAAAATAGCCTATAAAGCTATTATTCTAAATAAAATGAGAACCTTGCTTACCATGCTAGGTATTATCATTGGTGTGGCTTCAGTAATTGCTATGTTAGCTATTGGTGAAGGCTCTAAAGAGAGCATTCGCTCTACCATTTCTAATATGGGCTCTAATATGATTACTATAAGACCTGGCGCAGACGATAGAGGTCCTGCTAGAGGAAGTGGCGGTAATGTGCAAACACTCACTTTAGATGATTACAACGTTATTAACGAAAAGGTTGATTTATTATCAAACAGTACACCTGTTGTTAATAGTAGCGGACAAGTAATTAACGGTTCTAATAACTGGCCGAGTACCATATTTGGGGTATATCCAGAATATTTAGACATTAAAGTGGTTGGTTTACAAAGCGGAAGTATGTTTACGGATGCCGAAGTAAAAACCGCAGCCAAAGTAGCACTTATTGGGCAAACGGTTGTAGATAATGTTTTTCCTAATGGTGAAGAACCTGTCGGACAAATGATTCGTTTTAACAATATTCCATTTAAAGTAATAGGTGTTTTAGAAGAAAAAGGTGAAAATACCTTTGGGCAAGACCAAGATGATATAGTAATAGCTCCATTTACCACAGTACAAAAGCGTATTTTGGCTATCGATTATTTAAATCAAATTATGGCATCTGCAGTTAGTGAAGATGATGCGCCTGAAGCTGTTGAAATCATTTCTGAAATTTTACGGGAGCAACATAAATTATTAGATAATGAAGAGGATGATTTTACAGTACGTTCTATGGAAGAATTAATTTCAACATTTAGTTCTACAAGTGAAATGCTTACCATACTTTTAGTAGCCGTAGCTGGTATTTCCCTCTTAATTGGGGGTATTGGCATCATGAACATTATGTATGTTTCGGTTAAGGAACGTACCAAAGAAATTGGCTTGCGTATGGCTGTTGGTGGCAAGGGTTCTGACATATTAATGCAATTTTTAATTGAAGCTATTTTAATAAGCATAACAGGCGGTGTATTAGGAGTGGCATTAGGTTTAGGCGCAACGGTTTTCATAGAAAAATTCTTAAACTGGCCAACAAGTGTTGCGCTATATTCAATAATAATTTCCTTTGCGGTTTGTGCAATAACTGGTATCTTTTTTGGGTGGTATCCAGCAAGAAAAGCTGCAGCTTTAGACCCAATTACTGCATTGCGCTACGAGTAACTACTAATTTCTAAAAAAATTAAAAATGAAGCATAATTTATTAATAATAGGAGGATTAAGTGTTCTACTACTGTTTTCAAACTGTAAAAACAAAGCGAAGGTAAAAAAAGACACTAAACCAAATGCTAATATTCAGTTTGTACTATCAGACACAGGTCAAGATAAGTTTTATGACAACGATGGTAACCAAATTGAGACACCTAACATTGATGATGATTACTACGGTCAAGATGCACAATTTACAGGGATAGTTTCATCATATAAAGATAATGGTGATGGTACAATAACCGACTTAAATACTGGTTTAATGTGGCAAAAAACACCAGACTTTAAACGTCATAATTTTTATGATGCTTTTGATTATGTTGATAACTTAACCATTGGTGGTTATGATGATTGGCGATTACCAACCATAAAAGAACTGTATTCATTATTAAATTCTAATGGCGAGCTATTTCCTGAAGATTTAAGTAAGTCGAAACCATATTTAGACACCGATTATTTCGATTTTCAATATGATAAAAGAATGCCTTATGCTGGTCAATATTGGTCTAGTACAAAATATGTAAAAGGACCATTACAGAATATTAAAATGGAAGGTGCTTTTGGATTCAATTTTGCCGATGGACATATAAAAGCTTATGAAACAGGTTTGTATTACAACGGAGAAAGTGGTGTAAGAAATCCAGGTAATTATGTGCGTGCCGTTCGTGGTACAGAAAATGTTTACGGTGTTAACGATTTTGTTGATAATAACGATGGCACAATTACCGATAAGGCTACAGGATTGATGTGGCAAAAAGTAGATGATGGTAATACTTACAATTGGGTGGATGCACTTGAATATGCTAAAAACAGTGCGCTAGCAAATTATAATGATTGGCGTTTACCAAATACTAAAGAACTACAAAGTATTGTAGATTACGATAAGAAAACATTTCCTGCAATTGATGAAAATTATTTTGAATGTACAAACCCAGATAGTTGGTTCTGGACAAGTACCACACAAGGCGATTTTAAATACACCGCTTGCTACATAGCCTTTGGTAAGGCGTATAGCAAGGACAACAGTAAAGTAAAAGATTATTACGATTGGCATGGTGCAGGAGCACAACGCTCCGACCCTAAAGCAGGTAAAATTGAAGATTATTTAATGGAATCTGTAAATGCAGCAGATTCCTTAAGAATTAAAAATTACGTGCGTTTGGTTAGAAATTTATAAATATTTCCAAATGAAAACAATAAAACACAACAATATATTAGTTAGTACTTTCATGGTAATTGTACTAATGTCTACACAGTCTTGTAAAGATAAAAACACCCAAACAAGTGTTACAAATACTAAAGCAAACTACACCCAAGTGGCAACAGGGCAAATTAATGCTTATGATGAAAATGGCAATGTGGTTTCAGAGTTAAAACCTGGTGATTCACTTTACGGTCAGGATGCTCATTATTTAAAAGGTAAAAAAATGAGCTTCAAAAAAAATAACGATGGCACAATAACCGATAACAATACAGGTTTAATGTGGGAAGAAATCCCAACCATTGAAGGTTTCGAATGGCAAGGCGCCAAGGATTATGTAGAAAATTTAGAATTGGGTGGTTATGATGATTGGAGACTGCCAACGGCTAAAGAATTATTTTCTATAAGCGATTTTAGTGAAGGTTGGCCCTATTTAGATACTACTTATTTTTCATTAGTTAATAATAAGCATGTAGATAAAAGTGAACAATATTGGACAGCTAATAAGTACCTTGGGCACACCGAAGAAGGACAATACACTGCTGTTTTTGGTGTTAATCACGCCACTGGACATATAAAAGCATATCCAGGCGAAGCACCTAAAGATAGAAAAGATAGAAAAGGCCCACCACCAAATAACCAACAACCACGCGGACAAGAAGGTGACAATAGAAATGAGAATAGACCACCACCACCTGGCAATGGCGAAAGACCAATGGGTAACCCAATGTTAAAACATGTACGTGCAGTAAGAGGAAGCATTTATGGAGAAAATGATTTTAAAGATAATGGAGATGGTACTATTACTGATAATGCAACAGGATTAATGTGGGCTAAGAATGATAGTGAACAAGGTTTAGATTGGAAAAATGCACTTTATTATGCCGAAAATTCCGAACTAGCTGGTTATTCCGATTGGCGTTTACCAAATGTAAAAGAATTACAAGGAATCGTAGATTATAATTTTGCTCCCGAAGCCAAAGATGCTTCTAAAGATAGAGCTGCAATTAATCCGTTATTCAATATTTCTGAAATTACTAATGAAAATGGCGATAAAGATTATCCATATTTTTGGACAAGTACTTCTGCCAGATTTCAAAAAGGAAAACCTTATTACTATGCATGGTACGTAGCATTTGGTAGAGCTGTAAGTAAAAGCGGTTTAGACTCTCATGGTGCAGGAGCTGTAAGATTTGACACCAAACACGAAAACGGACTAGCAGGTGAAGGCGGAGAACGCAACTACAATTATGTTCGTTTGGTTAGAAATGTAGATTAATATATATTTTGTTATAAAACATTAGGGTTACTTGTTATTTTTAGCAGGTAACCTTATTTGTTTTTTCTAAACTGCGTTGCCGTAATTCCTGTATTTCGCTTAAAAAACTGATTAAAATTAGCTACTTCATTAAAGTCTAAAGCATAGGCTACATCGGCTACGGAATTATCGTTTTGATGTAGCAAGGTCTTTGCATAGAGTATTTTATAATCTATAATAACCTTTTGTGCGCTTTTTCCAGTAGCTTTTTTTACACATTCGGTGAGATAAATAGGACTAATATTCATTTTAGAAGCGTAATCATTTACAGATAAAAAATGATGATTATTAGATAAAATGACCTGCTCAAATTTAGACATAATAGTATCAAACCTATTGGTGGTAACCATACCTTTATTATTTTGTGTAGAACGCTTTACTTTATACAGTAAAATAAGTAGTAGAGACCTAACTATTTCAAAATTATGTAACGCTGTACTTCTAGATTCTTTATATAGTTCTTGAGCTATAGGCAATATACCATTAAAATCATTTTCTGAAAGTTGATAAAGTGGCATCGTATGAATTTTAAAAAATGGAAATTCGTTTTGTAGGCCATAAGACTGATTTAAATTGGTAAAAATCGAAGCATTAAAATAAATAATATAACCATAGTCATCATTGGGAGGTACTTTACTATAATGAATGACCTGAAAAGGAGAAACGATAGCTAAGCTATTTTTTAACTGATTCATGGTTTGATTACCAATTTGAATATTGGTATTACTTGTTTGAAGAATAGCAATCTCAAAAAAATCGCGCTTATGGGGTTCCCAAAACTCATCATCGGGTTCCACATGATCCATTTCTTTTGCAATTTTTCTTATAAAAAAACTGTTAGCATAATCATTTGCGGGTTGTGTACCGTTTAAAAAATAAGAATTGATGTCGCTATATACTTTCATGAAACTATCTATTTCTTCAAAATTAATACTAAAACCTTCTTAAAACTTAAATTATAATGCATTTAACACAAATTATAATACTCATTATGGTTTTTGGCTGAGCTATTTTTGCATTAAAGAACGTATAACGATTGAAATGAGTACATTAAAATTAAAATTTCAACAAATAAAGTATTTCATAAAAGGCAAAACAGTTTCAGATGTCGATAAACCAGAAAAAAAAGCCTATTCACTCACAGAAGATAGTGTTTTAAAACTGTTATTAATTTTTGTTGGGCCTGCAGTTTTAGGAATGCTAATTAATGCGCTTTACAATTTTGTAGACCGTATTTTTGTTGGGCAATTTGTTGGTGTAGAAGGCTTATCTGCAGTTACTATGGTCTTTCCTGTTAATCTTTTGCAATTTGCATTTGTGTTATTATTTGGTAGTGGTGCAGGTATTTTAATTGCTAAATATTTAGGTGAAGCTCAACCAGATAAAGCCAGTCGTGTTTTAGGAAATGCTATAGCGGGTATTTTGCTAATAACATTACTATTTACATTGCTTGGTCTTATATATTACAAACCTTTATTAGAGGCGTTTGGAGCTACTGGAACCTTATTAGATTTGTCTGTGGAGTACTTATTAGTTATCATTTTAGGTTTTCCACTTAGTTTTTTTCTTGCTTTAGAATTTACATGCAGAGCTGAAGGAAATCCAAAATTACCAGCAAAACTTATTGTGCTCTCATGTGCCATAAACATAAGTTTGGATTATGTTTTTATGAAAATATTTAACCTCGGTATTCGTGGTGCTGCCTTAGCAACCATAATAGCACAAGCTACCAATGCCATACTTTTAATGCGATATTATATAAGCGGAAGAAGTTTGGTAAAATTAAAATGGAAACAAATAAGACTACAAAAATCAATTATTTTCCCTATATTAATCGTAGGACTAGCACCATTTTTAATGGATTTAGCTATTAGTTTTCAAAATGTATTTGCTAATAACTTATTATTAAATTCTGGAGGTACAGATGGTGTTGCCGCCATGGGAATACTGTTTGGAGTAAACGTCTTTTTTATGATGATAGCTTTAGGAACAGGTGATGGCATGCAGCCTATTGTAAGTTATAATTTTGGTGCAAAACGATTTGATAGGACTCGTGAAACATTAGAAATAGCTATAAAAATAGTAAGTGTATTTACTATTTTGGGTCTGTTGATTTTGGAATTATTCCCAACACAAATAACCAGTATTTTTATAGATAGTAGTGGTAACCAAAATGTAATTAATATCACAAAAATAGCGTTGCGAATTTTTGCAATTTCTATTCCGTTTTATGCGGTTCAAATAATAATTACAAGACATTTTCAAGCCCTTCAAAAAAATAAATTAGCTATGTTTTTAGCATTGCTAAGACCCATTATTTTATTTATACCAATCGCATATCTACTTAATCATTATTATGGTTTAACAGGTGTTTGGATAGCCTTTCCAGTAAGCGATGGTATTGCCGCAATAGTGTCCTTATTTATCGTAAAAAAATATGCAGTAAATACATAAGAAACAAAAAAAACCATCTATAAAATCATACTATATCTAGATGTGTTTGGCGGATTAGTCTATTCGTATTGAGACTATAAATAATACGAGATAATTTTACACTAACAAATAAAAATTAATTAAAATTCAAATGATACATCAAAAAAATAATTTAAGGATTACCTATATCGGGTTTATTATGGCTTTGTTTTTAACATCCTGTAATAACAATGAAAAGAGACCTGAATTCGGAAATGCAGTAGCTGATTACGAGGTGTTAACCGTATCACCAAAAAACATTGGGTTATATAGAGAATTTCCAGTAACTATTGAGGGTACCGAAAACATAGAAATTTATCCTAAAATTGAAGGGTTTATAGAAAAAGTGCTTGTAGACGAAGGAGAATATGTGCAGAAAGGACAAGCACTTTTTTTACTGAACGCCCCTGAATATGAACAGGAGCTTTTGAGCAGCAAGGCCGCGATCAGCAGTGCAAAGGCCGATGTAAGCTCTGCAGAGGTCAATGTTGAAAAAGCAAAGCCTTTGATTGAGCGGGAAATTATCAGCAAGTTCGAGTTAACTTCCGCCGAAAATGCACTTACCGCCGCCAAGGCGGCCTTGGAGCAGGCACAGGCCAATTACTCCAATGCACAGACCAACTTTGGCTATACCAAAATTACGGCCCCGGTTTCTGGTTATATAGGTTCTTTGCCCTATAAATTGGGGAGTCTGGTAAATAGCAATATTAGCGAACCTTTGACCACGGTGTCGAATATCAAACAGGTGTACGCCTATTTTTCCATCAACGAAAAAACATATTTGGAGTTCACAAAAGAAGGCGTGTTGAGCAACATGAACGAGGTCTCCCTGCTACTTCCCGATTATACCTCCTTTGACCAAAAAGGAAAAATTCAAACGGTTAGTGGTCAGGTGGATGAAGAAACTGGCTCGTTTAATGTACGCGCTATTTTTGACAACCCCGATAATTTATTGAGAACAGGGAATAGTGCTACCATACAATTGCCTAGAACTATTGAAGGGGCTTATTTAATTCCTCAATCGGCAACCTATGAAATTCAAGGTGGTGTTTATGTGTATTTGGTAAACGAACAATCCCAAGTACAATCAACTAAAATTACGGTAACTAGTACAAATTCGGGACAAGCTTATATAGTTACCGACGGACTCAAAGATGGCGACCAAGTAGTTCTTGAAGGTATTTCAGGCTTATCAAGTGGTAAAGAAATAAAACCGGTTCAAGTAAAAGAGAGTGATATAACCGCATTACAGCAAATCACCGAAAAAGTAACATCTACCAACCTATAAAATCATAGACATTATGTTTAATAAATTTATAAAGCGTCCGGTGCTTTCGGCGGTAATTTCTATCATCATATTGATTTTAGGGATTATTGGAATCACCACATTACCCATATCTCAATATCCAGATATTGCACCACCAACGGTACAAGTGACTGCTTCTTATGACGGTGCCAATGCAGAAGCTGTATTAAATAGTGTGATTGTTCCTTTAGAAGAGGCAATTAATGGTGTAGAAGGGATGACGTATATGACCTCTACAGCTACTAGTGGTTCTGCTAGTATCACGGTGTATTTTGAATTAGGTACCGACCCAGATATTGCTGCGGTCAACGTGCAAAACAGTGTATCAACGGCTTCCAACTTATTGCCCTCTGAGGTTATACAAGCGGGTGTTACTACAAAAAAACAACAAAGTAGTAATGTATTTATTTTTGGGCTGTACAGTGAAAATGATAATTATGATGAGGAATTTATTCTGAATTATGCCGAAATTAATTTAATACCTGTATTAAAGAGGATAGACGGTGTTGGTAGTGCCTCGGCATTTAGTTCTAGAGATTATAGTATGCGTATTTGGTTAAAAGCCAATGTGATGGCAAATTATGGTTTAGAACCATCGGATATTAGTGTTGCACTTGCTGACCAAAACCTTGAAGCCGCACCAGGAGAACTAGGTTTACAAGGAAATCAAGCCTATCAATATACCCTAAAGTATAAAGGTAAATTACAAAATGCTACCGATTTTGAAGACATCATTATCAAAACTACTGACGATGGACGAATCCTACGTTTAAAAGACGTTGCTAGAGTAGAGTTAGGGTCTCAATCGTACAGTTCTAGTACTACTATTAATGGTAAACCTGGGACAGGTGTGGCAATAGCGCAATCTGCAGGGTCGAATGCGCAAGAGGTAGTTGCGCAATCTATTGCAACCTTAGAGGAAGCTTCTAAAAACTTTCCTGAAGGTCTAAAATATACAGAAATGGTAAATGCCAATGACTTTTTAGATGCGTCTATTTCTAAAGTGATTAGTACTTTGATTGAGGCTTTTTTACTGGTGTTCCTTGTTGTTTTCATCTTTTTACAAGATTGGCGTTCCACTTTAATTCCAGCCATCTCTGTACCGGTGGCCGTGGTGGGTACCTTCTTTTTCCTAAGCCTGTTCGGTTTTACGATCAACTTATTGACCCTATTTGCCTTAATGCTTGCCATTGGTATTGTGGTCGATGATGCCATTGTGGTGGTAGAGGCCGTACACGCCAAACTGGACTCGGGGTATCAATCGGCCCGAAAAGCGAGTCTGGACGCCATGGGTGAGATTTCAGGGGCCATTATTTCCATTACCCTGGTTATGTCGGCAGTGTTTATACCGGTAACATTTATTAGTGGATCTTCAGGGGTGTTCTACCAACAATTTGGTATAACCCTTGCCATTGCCATCATTTTATCGGCCGTTAACGCATTGACCTTGAGTCCTGCTTTATGCGCCCTTTTATTAAAACCGCACGAAGAACATAAATCAAAAAGTTATCTGCAACGTTTTTATATAGCCTTTAACGTAGGCTTTGAAAAAACAACTTCAAAATATAAAAAGGCAATATCATTTCTAATTCGTAAAAAGGCTATTGCCGTTGGTCTTATCGTTATTTTTATTGGGGTGTTCGTTTACCTAATGAATACCACGCCAACAGGCTTCGTGCCCGATGAAGACCAAGGTACTGTTTTTGCCGATGTAAGTTTGCCAGCAGCATCCTCTCTTGAAAGAACAGATGAAGTTTTGGATGAATTACAGAAGATTGTCGAAGATATACCAGAAGTAAATGCCTTTTTACGAGCCACCGGTCGTGGATTTATGAGTGGTGAGGGATCTAATTATGGAATGTTTATATTAAAACTAAAATCTTGGGATGAGCGTAAAGGAGAAGGGCAAAGTGTACAAGACATCATTGGTCAGTTGTTTGCAAGAACAGCTAACATTAAAGATGCTAGAATGATATTCTTTGCGCCACCAACGGTTACAGGATTTGGTTTAAGTAACGGATTTGAAGTACAGTTACAAGACCAAAGTGGTGGTACTGTAGATGCACTTTATAAGGTAAGTCAAGATTTCATCCAGGCCTTAAGTGAACGCCCAGAAATACAGTATGCCAACACAACCTTCGATCCAACGTTTCCACAATACGAAGTGGTGGTAGATGTCGATAAAACCAAACTAGCAGGTTTAGATGTAGAAGGGGTTTTAAGTGTCATGCAAGGCTATTTAAGTGGCGTGTATGCTTCTAACTTTAATAAATTTGGAAAGCAATACCGTGTTATCTATCAAGGGGAACCTAACTTTAGGGCCAACCTTGAAAGTTTAAATGCCATAAAAGTTAAAAACAGTAATGGCGTCATGGCGCCCATTACCGAGTTTATAACCTTAAAAAGGGTTTACGGACCCCAAAGTTTAACCCGTTTTAACCTATTTACAGCGGCAAAAATAAGTGGTGCTCCCAATGACGGCTATAGTTCTGGTGATGCTATTAATACCGTTGAAGAAGTTGCGGCACAAACCTTACCCACAGGCTATGGTTACGAATACTCTGGGATAACGCGTGAAGAGATTTCTGCAGGAAGCCAAACGGTGTATATCTTTATGCTGTGTTTTATATTCGTTTATTTCCTATTGTCTGCACAGTACGAGAGTTTTATACTTCCTATTTCCGTATTACTGTCTGTTCCGGCAGGACTATCAGGGGTACTTATATTTGCAAATTTATTTGGTATTAGTAACAATATTTACATACAAATTACCTTGGTAATGCTTATTGGTTTGCTTGCTAAAAATGCCATTTTAATTGTGGAGTTTGCCATACAGCGTAGGCGCGAGGGAGAAACCATTGTTCAATCGGCCATAGACGGTGCCATTGCCAGGTTCCGACCTATTTTAATGACCTCATTTGCCTTTATCTTCGGATTACTTCCCCTGATGATCGCAACAGGCGCAGGTGCTGTAGGTAACCGTGCCATTGGTACGGGAGCTATTGGAGGTATGTTAGTCGGTACTATATTAGGTGTATTGGTAATACCAGTGCTTTATATTATTTTCCAAACACTTCAAGAAAAATTAGTGGGAGTTCCTAATCACGATTGGGGAGAAGATGATGAAGACAACAACCTAAAATTAAACTAAATATTATGAAATTTAAATCTCTAAAATATATAATTCCTGTTACCGTAATTATTTTAATGATGACCTCATGTGGTATCATGAATAAAAAATATGTAACACCAGAAGCAGGACTTGATGAAAATTACAGAAATTCATTAATGCAAGATAGTACCTCTATGGCTACCTTACCTTGGCAAGAAATAATTTCTGATAGTATTTTACAAAATTTAATAGAAGAAGGGTTACAAAACAACCTGGATTTAAAAGTAGCTATTGAAAATATTAATCAAGCTAAAGCCAATTTAGTAGAAGCAAAACTTCAGTTTTTACCTAGTTTAGAAGGTTCTGCGAATGTAACTAGATCTCAAACTTCTGAAGCTTCATTAAACTTAGGCAGTGTAAGTGGTATTAATTTAAATACCACAAGTTACGTTGGGCAATTAAGTAGTAGTTGGGAGCTTGATGTTTGGGGTAAATTACGAAGTAATAAACGTTCTGCTTTGGCATCTTTTTTAGAAACTGAAGCAGCAACAAAAGCGGTACAAACACAGTTAATTTCAGATATTGCAGTTAGTTATTATAATTTATTAGCCTTAGATGAGCAATTAAAAATAACACAGGCAACTTTACAAAATCGTATTGAAGATCAAGAAACCATGAAATATCTAAAAGAATCTGCAATAGTTGATGGTGCTGCTGTGGTACAAAGTGAAGCAAGCCGCTATGCCATAGAAACTTCAATTCCTGATATTGAATTAGAGATTTTACAAGAAGAGAATACGCTTTCTATTTTATTAGGAAGAGCCCCTGGAAAAATTGAACGCTCTACATTAGGTGAACAAACTACATTTACCAATTTAAAAACAGGCATTCCATCAGAACTTTTAAATAACAGACCTGATATTAGACAAGCAGAAATGGCATTTAGAAGTGCTTTTGAAAATGTTAATATGGCTAAAACTTATTTTTATCCATCATTCAATATTACTGCCAATGGAGGTTTATCATCTTTAAATGTTTCCGATTTTTTCGATAATTCCATATTCTTTAATTTAGTAGGTGGTCTCACACAACCAATTTTTTCTAATGGTGAAAATAAAGCACGTTTAAAAATAAACCAATCTGTACAACAACAGGCATTTTATGAATATAAATCTACATGGTTAACCGCAGGCAAAGAAATATCTAACGCCTTATTTCTTTACACAAAGGCTAAAGAGAAACAAACATCAAGAAAATACCAAATAGAAGCCTTAGAAAAATCTGTTGAGTTTACCGAAGCTCTTTTAGAATACACATCGTCAACTAATTACACAGATGTTTTAACAACTAAAAACGATTTGTTATCTGCACAATTAGATAGCGTAAGTGACAAGCAACAAGAATTACAGGCAATTATTCAATTATACCGAGCTTTAGGTGGAGGTTGGTTAAATTAATTAGCTTAAAGAAAATAAAATTGAAGGCCAATTTCTATCTATAAAATAATACAATTCATATAGTAAAAAGATACAAACTTATATTTTAGTATTATAAACTTAAAACAAATCTTAAATTAGAATATAAAAATAATTCAAATGAAAAAAAACGCAGATTTAGGATTACTAATCCTTAGAATAACAGTAGCAGGTTTAATGCTATTTCACGGATTTGCAAAATTAGGTCATATAGATGGTATTAAAAATATGTTATCCTCTAACGGTTTACCAGAACTTATGGCTTATGGTGTATATATTACAGAGATTATCGCACCAATTTTTATTATTATTGGTTACAGAACAAGATTAGCGTCTTTAGCATTTTTTCTAGGCATGTTATTTATTATATTTCTTGCTCATGCCAATGATATTTTTTCAATTTCTGATAAAGGCGCCCTTAAAAACGAATTAATTTATTTCTATACATTTGGTTCTGTAGCATTGTTTTTTACCGGAGGTGGAAAATATGCGATATCTTTGAAAAATATTTGGGATTAAAATTCATTTTTATTTATGGATAAAAACAAAAAAATAACGCTATTTTCTCATATACTAGTATGGTTAGTATTGTTTAGTATTCCATATATTTTATCGTATGGACAAGAGCAAAATATTAACAGAATAATTGCACATTTTTGGATTCCTATTTTGTTTTATGCTGTTATTTTTTACACCAATTATTTTGTATTAATTGATAAGTATTTATTTAAAAAGGAAAACCTTTTATTTATACTTATAAATGTTTTAATAATAGCTATTGCTATTACTATAAAAGAGCAAGTTGAAAGTAATGTTTTTGAAAATATAAGTCGCCTAAGAAACAGTAATGGAGATGGTCCGCCATTAAAAATGATGATTTATGTACAAATGTTTTCTTATTTAGCACCATTACTATTTTCAATAGCAGTAAAAACAACAAAGCGATGGGTTAAAACCGAAGCCGAACGTAAAGAAGCCGCTAATTTTAAATTACAATCAGAGTTACAACATTTACATTATCAGTTACAACCACATTTCTTTTTTAATTCGTTAAACAACATTTATGCGATGGTAGATATTTCTCCAGAAAAAGCCAAAACATCTATCCATAGCCTAAGCAAACTAATGCGCTATATGTTGTATGAAACTAATGTAGAAGAAGTTTCTTTGACTAAGGAAATAGAATTTATGACCAAGTATATAGAGTTAATGAAATTACGTGTTTCTGACAAAACTATTGTAAATTATAGTTTTCCAAAAGACGGAAGTAATATTAAAATAGCACCTTTACTATTTATTTCATTAATAGAAAATGCTTTTAAACATGGTGTATCTGCAAGTCAGGATAGTACAATAGATATCACAATGACTCTTGAAGATAATAAGGTAATGTTTAAAACAAGAAACAATAACTTTCCTAAAAACACTCAAGATAAAAGTGGTTCTGGTATAGGGTTACAAAATCTAGAAAAACGTTTACAACTTTTATACGTAGGTAAATATAAATTTAACACTAAGGTAGAAGACGAATATTTTAATGTGAATTTAGAGATAGAAACTGTTTAGCTCATGAATAATATACTATAATTAATGCCATGGTTTTTTTATACAAAGCTATGAACAGTCTTTACATACACCTGTTATAACACAATTCATACTTTCTACCTGATATTCTTTTGGTATTGCAATATTAACTTCTACAGGAAGACATTCCATAGTCTCACATTTAGTACATCTAAAGTGAAAATGATCATGATTATGTTGTTCATTACAATCATGATATAATGCAAAATACTGTTTTCCATTTTCTGCTACAATTTTATGTAGAATACCGTCTTCACAAAATCGATTTAATACACGGTAAATAGTTGCTCTATTTATATCTATAGAAATTCTTTGTTCTATCGCATCTTGACTCATTGCTTTTCCAGTTTCAGTCAATACGCTTAAAACCGCTTTCTTGGTTGGTGTATTTCTTCTTTTCATTTTAATGCGATTTATTTGCATTAAATTAATGCAACTTTGTTGCAATAATAAAAATTTATAATATCTTTGTCAAATTAATTGTAATTAAATTATTTCTTGTTAGAGAAGCAAATAAATGAATGTTAGTGCTATAAAACATAGTATCTCCTATTTTTTTCTCGTCCTTTTTCTTTCTATGAAATTGGTAGGGTTGCACACATTTTGTCATGATAATGATGATGATGATGATCTTGATACATCATGTAAAATATGTGAATTAGCAATAACACACAATTTAACACCAGTACTTTCAATACAGTCTCAAGAATTTTCAATAGAAAATACTGAGATAGTTAATAACCACCATGTTTTAGTAAATTACAGTTTTATAATTTCTAACACTATTACCTCTAGTAAATTATTTTCTAGACCACCTCCTTCTTTAATGTAGATTACCCTATACATAATAACCTGTATGTTAAAACGATTTTTAGTATTAAAAGTATACATTGGATATTGTTAATTTTAAATCTTCCAATTAAAATAATTTTAATAATAGTGTTTAGTTGATATAAACAAATGTTTTATATGCAAAAACATACACTTACTGTATAGGGATTTTTAGTGGTTTCTTACTAAAACATTTTCTTAAATCTTATTTAAAATTAATATGATGCTCAAAGCAGTAAGTATATGGCTATTCCTTAGCTTTAGTACTATAATAATTGCTCAAAACACCTACTCAATAAAAGGTTTGGTGTTAAATTCTAAAACCCTACAGCCTTTAGAAGGTGTTAACATTATTGGGGAAAATATGTATTCAATAACATCTTCAACTGGTACATTTACAATAAAAAATGTATTAGAAGGCACATATACATTCAAAATTTCTCACTTAGGCTTTGCTACTAAAAATCTAACCATTACTGTAACAGCAAATATGAATCTTGTTAAAGTGCTGTTAGATGAATCTACCTCCTCTCTTGATGAAATAGAAGTTACTGGAAAAACAAAAAAAAGAATTGTAAAAGAAACACCTATAGTTACTGAGTTGGTTTCTAAAGAGTTTCTTGAAACTAATAGAGAAAATAGTCTTATGCAAACCCTGAGTAAAATACCAGGTGTTAGTACTATTAAAATTGGCTCTGGGCAATCTAAACCAGTTATTAGGGGGTTAGGCTTTAATAGAGTTGTTGTGGTTCAAAATGGTGTTAAACATGAAGCCCAACAATGGGGAAATGACCATGGATTAGAAATAGACCAATATGGTATTGAGAATATTAAAATAATAAAAGGTGCTGCTTCTTTGGTTTATGGCTCAGATGCTATTGCTGGTGTTGTGGATATTGAACCCAATAAAATTCCTCTTGAAAACTCTTTTAATGGTGAAGTAAACCTTTTAGCAGAAAGTAATAATGATTTATTAGGTGTTTCTGTAGGTTTACAAAAACGAAATAAAAAATGGTTTTATCGTACGCGCTTAACTTATAGAGATTATGGTGATTATAAAGTGCCTACAGATAAAATTAATTATGAAAATTACATTTTTGAACTTCATGATAATAACTTAAGAAATACTGCAGGACGTGAAGCTAATGCTAATTTTAGTATTGGTTACACATCTAATAATATAACCTCGGAAACTTTTATTAGTAACGTCTATGCTAAAAATGGATTTTTTGCTAATGCACATGGTTTAGAAGTTAGAGTTTCTGAGATAGATTACGATGCTTCTAATAGAGATATTGACTTACCATACCATAAAGTGAATCATTTTAAAGTTATCAATAACACGTCTATAGATTTTGATAAACATACCATACTAATTGATATAGGCTATCAAAATAATAATAGAGAGGAACATACCGAACCAACATCGCATGGTTATATGCCCAAACCAGATAATACCAAAGAACGCGAGTTTATTAAAAACACCTATTCTTTAAACATAAAAGACACATTTAAGCCCAACAAAAAACATACTGTGGTAGCAGGAATTAATACCGAATACCAAAATAATAACATTGGTGGTTGGGGATTTTTAATTCCGGAATATAACCGTTTTACCATTGGTACTTTTGTTTTTGACACCTTTAAAATTAACTCAGATTTTCATCTTTTAGCTGGTGCTCGTTATGATTTTGGAATCCTAGAAACTAAATCTTATTTCGATTGGTTTCAATCTACCGTTGATAACACCGACGGATCAACGTCAAACATATACTTACAAAGAGCACAAAACAAAACACTAAATTTTGGGAGCTTGAGTGCTTCTTTAGGCTTAAGTTACATACACAATAATACTACGTATAAAGCCAATTTTGGTAAAAGCTTTAGAATGCCATTAGCCAATGAATTAGCTTCAGATGGTGTTAATTATCACATGTATCGTTATGAAAAAGGAAACTTAGACTTAGACCCAGAAGAATCTTATCAATTAGATATAGATGTAAGTCATAGGTTTAAAAATAGCAGTGTAGGTATTAGTCCTTTTGTCAACTTTTTTGAAAACTATATTTACTTAAATCCTACTTCAAACTATTACGAAACTCAGCAAATTTATGAATACACCCAAGCTAAGGTACTTAGATTTGGTGGCGAATTTAGAGCAAGTACAACACTTTTAAAAAACTTAAAATTAAATGCGGCTGCAGAATATGTGTATTCAAGACAAACTAGTGGGCCTAAAAAAGATTTCACATTACCCTTTTCGCCTCCATTTTCCACATTGCTATCCGCCAATTATCAATTTAAAGATTTTAGAATATTAAAATCACCACAATTTACTGTTGATTACAGAATTACAGCAGATCAAAACGAAATTGTTCCACCAGAGCAAACAACAGAAGGTTATCATGTATTAAACATGTCCTTTTTAACATCAATTTCAACCTTTAAAAATAGTAAGCCATTACAAATCAGATTGAAATTTAATAATGTCTTTAATACCGAGTATTACAATCATACCAGTTTTTACCGCTTAATAGATGTACCTGAAGCTGGTAGAAATATATCTATTGCATTAACACAAACTTTATAATAAAAAACAAATGAAAACAAACACTTTAAAATTAAAACTAATGAAAATGACAACAAAATTTAAACTTTTAACAGTCGTAGCCATATTTGCAAGCATTTTTTACTCTTGCGATAGTGATGACGATGGCACGTCTTATGCAGCACCAGTACTATCAGATATAGAACTAGGCATTGGTAATAGTCATATTGCATATCTTGGTTCCGATTTGCATATAGAAATAGAAGTTGTTGCTGAAGGAACCATAGATATTATTGAAGTAGAAATTCATAACGAAGACGATCCAGATGGATGGGAAGGAGAATTTATTTATGATGAATTTTCAGGATTATTGAATACCACATTCCATAAGCATGTAGATATTCCTGATGATATAGATACAGGAGATTACCATTTCCACTTTACGGTAACCGACATGCAAGGAAATCAAACTTCAATTGAAGAAGAGTTAGAAATTCAAGAACTAATTGATGATGAAAATCCTGTTATAACCGTTACTTCTAGTCCCGCAGAAAATGCAACGTTTAATAATGGAGAAACAATAAGTATCTCAGGAACTTTGACAGATAACGTAGCATTAGCAGGCATGTTAGTGGCTCTAGTAAGAACAGATGACAATATAGCAGATGCCGATGTAACAGGCTCAAATTCATCAGTAATTGTAATGATGCACACACACGATTTTACAGACCCAGATGAATTTGACTTTACAGCATCTATTGAAGTTGGTGCTGCTATGGATAATAATATGACACCAGCTAAAACATAGAAGGTGATAATGCATGGGAATCTGGAAGCTATTACATTTTAGTAAAAACAAGTGATGCTAACGGAAATGGAATGGTTTCAGCACACTATCCAATAACTATAAATTTATAATACATTAAATAATTTGCTATAGATCTTTTTATAGAGAAGATCTATAGCAATATCTAAATTTCTAAAATTATGAAAAATTTAAAATTAAGGGTAATACCAAGTTTAATAATCTTATTAATTATGTCTTGTTCTAGTGATGATAATAATGCAAAAGATTTAGAAAAACCAACTATTACTGTAAATTATGATGGCGGTTTTCCACAAGGCTGCCAAGAGCTTTTAAAAGGAGAAACATACAATTTTAAGGCATTAGTAACAGATAATTTAGAATTAGCTTCGTATAGTATAGATATTCACAACAATTTTGATCACCATACGCATGATGACCAAGTTGCAACCTGCGATTTAGACCCTGTTAAAGATCCTACAAATCCGTTTATTTATATAGAAAGCTTTAGCATAGAATCTGGACAAACATCATACGAATTTAATGTAAGTATTACTATACCAACTGATATTGAAGCAGGTGATTACCACTGTTCTTACTCGGTAACAGATGTAACAGGTTGGCAAAGTATTACTTCAATAGATATAAAAATTGTAGAATAATTCAACAAAAACATGTTTACAAAATAAACAGAATAAAAAATATAAAAATTACTTTACTACTCATTTTATTAATATAAAAATATCTAACTCTAAATAAAACGCCAATAACAATATAAAAACGGTTAGGTGTTATTTGAAATATAAAAAGCGCTTATATTTGTTATTGTCTATAAACATAAATTATAGAATTATAACCAGTATAGATTATGAGTAGCTTAAAAATATCTTGTGTTGCTGTAGATGATGAGCCTATGGCATTAAATTTAGTTGAAAGCTATATTGAAAAAACACCTTTTCTAGAACTTAAAACCAAATGCAGTAGCGCTATAGAAGCTATGCAATATATTAAAGAGCATCCTGTAGATCTGTTATTTTTAGACATTCAGATGCCTGATCTTACAGGTATTGAGCTTTCAAAAATATTACCAGAACAAACACGTGTTATTTTTACCACAGCTTTTGATCATTATGCTTTAGAAGGTTTTAAAGTTGATGCTATAGACTATCTATTAAAACCTTTTGATTATGCCGAGTTTTTAACCGCAGCTAACAAAGCACAAAAATGGTTTGAATTACTTAAAGGAAAAACCAACCAACCAGAAATTATCTCAAAAGAAAAAGAATTTCTTTTTGTAAAATCTGAATACAAGCAATTACGCATTAAACTGGCCGATGTACTTTATTTTGAAGGTTTAAAAGACTACATAAAGATATGGTTGAAGAATAATCCTAAGCCTATTTTAACTTTAATGAGTTTAAAATCGTTGGAAGAAGAATTACCTATAACACAATTTATGCGTGTACATCGTTCGTTTATAGTATCGTTAAATAATATAGATGTAATAGAACGCAGTCAAATCATTATTAACAAACAGCGCATTACCGTTTCTGAACAGTATAAACCCAAGTTTTTAAAGTTTATAAATAGTAATTCGCTTTAACATTCTTTTATACTTGCTTTAAAAAAAATAAACTATTATAGCTTTACTCTCTCTTTAGCTATTCTATTCAATCTAAATATCTAAGTTAATAGCTATTCTTAAAATCTATAAAAAAAACACCTTTGTAGATACAAATCTTAATGTTCATCTATTCCCTTTTTTAATTATAAGAAACCCTAATACTTTTATCTAAGAATTAGAATATAAAATATTACTCAAAACCTTAATTAAAAATATTTAAATAATAATTCACTTTAAAAAAATATAAAGCGTTAATTATGAAACTACTCCGTAAATTTAGAAGAAACCTAATTGTTTTAGGTAAGTTTAAATCTTACGCTGCATATGCCTTAGGTGAAATTGTTTTAATAGTAATTGGTGTAACCATAGCTTGGAAAATTAACGATTTAAACGACATTAGAAAAAGTAGAATTTTAGCAAATAAAATTGAAGTAAACTTAAAGGAAGAACTAAATGCCAATTTACGACTACTAAAACGAAAAATAGACCTAGATACCGAAACGGTAGCCTATTTGCAAAATACATTAAAGTATGTAGGTGCTAATGAAACCGATTTAAGTCAAGGTGCAAAAGATACCATTACTAATATAGCCCATGTAGAGGTGAATTTATTAGAAAGTACCATAAACTCTGTTTTAACTACTAGCAAACTAGAGCAAATAAGTAGTATAAAGTTAAAAGATATGCTATCTATGTACTATCATAAAATAGAAAATTTCAAAAATCAAGAAACCCTTGTTGAAGCTATTGTTTCTAATAAAATAAAACCAATTTTAGAAGAATATGTATCACTATCTGAAATTTTACCAGATAACGAAAATTATACGCACATAAAAAAATATGGAAGCAAATCTAATTTCTCTGGCTTACTAAACAACAAAAAATATCAAAACAGTATAATAGACAGACTTTTAGAAACCCAAAAACAATTAAATAATACTAAAACCTTATTAAGTAAAACAAAAACATTAATAGCAACTTTAAATTTAAAATAGTTATTAGAGCCTTCAATAAAAATAGAATATTATCATTTTTAAGCTAATAAAACATCTAAACTAAATAGGTTAAACCTTATCAAATCATTAAAATAAAGTCACCTATAGATAAAATTTAAGCAAACGTATATCTTCTTTCATTAATATATTAAATAAAAATACCTTTAAACTATTATTACTAGACAGAGTCTAATAATTAGTAAATAAAGTATAACTCTAAATCTTATATATTATGAAAACACTAATAAAAACTTACGTTTTGCCTGCTTTTTTAATATTTGCTTTTACAGCTACGAGTGCTGAAGCTCAAGGCAGAAGAACTTCATCAAACACAAAAGTTGTTACCACAAAAAGCAAAATACTTAGAAGAGTACCTAGCTCTAAGGTAACTTATAAAAAGCCTACAAGAAAAGTAGTAGCAGTTAGGAATTTACCTAATAAAACCATTATAAAACACAAGGGACAAAATTATTATTATTCTAATAATAGGTTTTATACAAATGCTAGAGGACGTTACATTGCTATTCCTCCAAAAATTGGTTTTAGAGTAAATGTTTTACCCCAAAACTTTAAGCGTATAAGATTCAACAATCACCTATATTTCCTTGCTAATGGTATATTTTATATTCAAGTTAACAATGTATATGAAGTTGTAGAACCAGAAGTTGGAACTATTGTTTATGAACTCCCTGATGATTCTGAAAAAGTTACTATAGATGGTTTAACGTATTATGAATACGCTAATGTACTTTACGAAAAAGTTCAAGTAGATGGAACCAGAGCTTATGAAGTAGTTGGTTTTATAGAAATGGAATAAAAATTGGTTTAAATTGTTTGTTTGGTATTAAAAACGGATGTTCTAAAAAATAGAACATCCGTTTTTATTTAACCTTTTCTTTAGTAGTTAAGTCTACCTTAGATATTCTTCTTTAATCTTTCTAACTAAATATTCTAAACCATTTACTTTTAATTCATAAACCGTGGTAAGCATATCTCCTAATTTATTTTTAGGAAATCCTTTTCTATGATACCAAACCACATAATATTCTGGAAGATCTATTAAATAACGGTCTTTATACTTGCCATAGGGCATTTTAGTATGTGCTAGCTTTAAAAGGAATTCTTTATCTGGAATCATAGTTTTTTAATAAATCTATTTTACTTGAGGTAAAAGCATCTAACTTATCTAAAAGTTAGTAATATTAATTTGATTTATACTTAGAAAACTTTTTTAATTCTTGAGCAATGTAGGCTTTCCATTGTGCCTGGGCTTCTATATTTCTAGAAAAGTTGGTTTCTAAATCGTATTTATTCTGTGTGTTTTTTAATTCTAAATTAATGGTTTTTTGAAGGGTTTTCAACTCACTTTTAACATGATTTGTTATTTTAAGTTTATTAATCTCATACCTTAATTTTCTAGCATGTAACTCGGTAATATCAAAATGTAATTGCTCATGATTTAATACATGAATACCTGCCCTATCTGGTTTATACCAAGATTGTTCTGGATAAAAATGTGCGTGTACTTGAGTAGAAAAGTTAGTTACTTCATTATTAGTTTGCTTAATGGAATATCCAAAAGAAATACCAGATGCTGTGACCGCTGCTGCACTGTCTTGTAAATTAGGTGAGCCTTTAAAATCTGTCCATGAAAGTTTATAAGATTCACTCCATGATAGTACAGGTTCTTCTTGAATTAACAAAAAACTACAAAAAACAATAAGAATTCTAATCACAAATTTAAAACGTAAAGCTAATTAGCTTATTGTTTCACTTCTACAATTGTTAAATCCTGATACTTAACTAAATATACAGTATCATTGTAATAACCCCCAAACATTTTCTTTTTATATGCAAATTTGTTTTCTACATATTCTGTAACTGGAGCTTTTTTTACAGACATAAATAAATCATCAGAAGACACTAACCGCAACGCAACATCCATTGTTAAATCAAAACCTTTTACGGCTCTTTTATTTGGTGTTATATTATATTTACGTTTGTAGTTCTTTACAAAAGAATTGGTTTCATCATAACTTCTAGAGGTGGTTGCATAATGAAATTGAAGTTTAGATAAATGCTCATTAGATACCTCATCTCCTTCAAAAGCTTTGTTAAAATTGGTTGTTATTAAAACAATATCTCTTTGCTCAATTCTTTTTTCTTTATCTTCTTTTTGAATTAAAGAGGCCAAAATACTTGTTACGTTTGAGACAAACCCTGCGTTTTTAGTTTCTAAAAACACAATATTATTACCTGGCTTTAAAGCATTTTCAATATCTTGTCTGTTCACATAATACTTATCTGCACCTTCTTTATTTTTTTTAGAGTACACTTGCTTTGCTGCAATAAATTCTTGTTTTAAACTGTTTGATATGGCTGTGTGTTTTGAATCTGAAATAATTACAATATTACTTGATAACGTATCTGCCTTAACAAAATTTACAACTCTACTTTTAAGCAAATCATCTGATGCTCTAGATTGAAAAACATTATCATATAATTTTAAGTTTGTACCAATAGGTGATACTACAGGAACATGTGCTGCCTTTAATTTAGAAGCCGCTTTTTCAAAGTTCTTTGATGTTAACGGACCAATAACGGCATCTACTTCTTCTAAATTATTATTATCAATAATATCTGCTACTTCACTTATTTGATTTTTTGTATCAAAAACATCAACTTTAAGTGAAATACCTAAAGCTTTTAATGAATCTACAGCCATTAATACACCTGAATGAAAGTCTAACGATGCATCTAAATAAGGGTCTTTTTTAATGCCTTTTTTAATACCTGAAACAGAATCAAAATCTACTCTATTTAACCTAAAAGGCAGCATTACAGCTATATGCTTGGTAGTATAATCAGAAATACTATCTATTAAATTAATCTTATATTCCTTTTCTCCCGAAAGTGCTTCATTAAAAGGAATTTTAAGAATCATACCTGCTTTTAGGCCACTTTCGGCTAAACCTGGATTGAGTTCTTCTATTTCAGCTTGTTCTAAGCCTAGTTTTAATTTTAACCTGTAAAAACCTTCTTTTGGTAAAACTTTATAATAACTAAATTGCTCATCTACTACTTTTTCTGCTTCATCTTCAATATTAGGTACTTTAATTTCTTGACCTTCTTTTAAAACCTCTCCCATATCTGGGTTTATACTTTCTAATTCAGCTATAGTAATTCCAAACTTATAAGCTATTCGCCATTTTCCTTCTTTAGGTTTAACAATGTAAGTTCTATAAGGTTCTACAGCTTCTGTAACTTCTGTAGTTTTAAAAATTGGTATTTGAAGTTTATCTCCCTTTCTTAGCGGATTAGCATATAAAAACTTATTATGCTTTTTTATATCTGCTTCTTCTACGTTGTACTTTTTAGATAAACTATATAGAGTTTCTTTTCTTTTTGTTTTATGGGTTTTAAATCCTTGTAATTCCTTAACTATCGTTGTTTTAATTTCAACTTTAGACTTTGGAATTATTAAAATGGTATTGGGTTTTAACCCTGTTTTAGCCTCTGGATTTAACTTGTAAATATCTAAAGGTGTAACGTAATATTGTTTTGCAATACCTTCAACCGTTTCGCCTTTTTTAACTTTATGTGTGCTGTAATTTTGTGCCTGTACTATGCCAAAACTAAAAAAACATAGAAAACAAAAAATGGAAAAGAATTTAGTCATTTAACGTTGTTATTTATTTTGTTAAAGGTTAAATCTATAAAATTTTATTACATATAGGTTACCTAAATCATATAGTATGCCAAAAAGGAAAAATTTTATAAACTCATGTTAATATATACGAAACTTTGTGAAATTAAGTTGACACTACTAAATTATAAATAGTTCTAAATACCCTAAGTCTTTTACTTTACTGCTTTATATGACACGCTATTTTTTTATTATGTCACGCCATTATTCCCATTCAATGGTTGCGGGTGGTTTAGAGCTTATATCATAAACTACTCTATTAACGCCTTTTACTTTATTTATTATATCATTTGATGTTTTTTGAAGGAACTCATAAGGTAAGTTTACCCAATCGGCGGTCATTCCATCGGTACTTTCTACTGCTCTTAAAGCCACACACTTCTCATAAGTTCGCTCGTCTCCCATAACACCAACGCTATTTACAGGCAACAACATAGCACCAGCTTGCCATACTTTATCATAAAGCCCCCATTCTTTTAAACCTTTAATAAAAATATGGTCTACCTCTTGTAGAATGCGCACCTTTTCAGCAGTAATATCTCCTAAAATTCTAATTCCTAACCCAGGACCTGGAAATGGATGACGTCCTAAAAGTTCGGGGTTAATTCCTAAAGACTTACCTACTCTACGCACCTCATCTTTAAAAATGGCACGTAATGGCTCTACTATTTTAAGTTTCATAAAATCTGGTAACCCACCAACATTATGATGACTTTTTATAGTTGCCGAAGGTCCTCCTGTAGCAGATACACTTTCAATAACATCGGGGTAAATGGTACCTTGAGCTAAAAAAGTAACATCTTCAATTTTATGGGCTTCGTCATCAAAAACTTCAATAAACGCATTACCAATAGCTTTACGTTTTTGCTCTGGGTCTTCTATACCTTTAAGAGCTTTTAAAAAACGCGCTGAAGCATCAACACCTTTTACATTAAGCCCCATGCCTTCGTATTGGTTTAGTACATTTTCAAATTCATTTTTACGTAACAAACCGTTATTAACAAAAATACAGTACAAGTTTTTGCCTATAGCTTTGTTTAATAATACTGCTGCCACCGTAGAATCTACACCACCTGAAAGGCCTAAAACTACTTTTTCATTACCTACTTTTTCTTGAATGGCTTCTACAGTTTCTTCTATAAAAGAGTCTGGTGTCCAATCTTGGTGTAACCCAGCAATACTTACTAAGAAATTTTCTAATAGTTGTTTTCCATCGGTAGAATGGTATACTTCAGGATGAAATTGAATAGCATACGTTTCTTCGCCTTCAATTCTATAAGCTGCATTTTCAACGTCATGCGTACTAGCTATTAAAACGCCATTAGTAGGTAATTGTTTAATAGTATCTGAATGACTCATCCAAACTTGACTACCTGTATGAATATGTGCAAAAAATGGTTCATTACTTTTTATGAACGATAAATTAGCCCGCCCATACTCTCTGGTGTTTGAAGGTGCCACTTCTCCACCAGAAAAATGTGCTAAATATTGCGCTCCGTAACAAACGGCTAATACTGGTTTTTTACCACGAATTTCTGAAAGATCTGGATGCAATGCATCTTCTCCTCTAACAGAATTTGGGCTACCAGAAAGTATAACCGCTTTATACTCTTCTAGATTGTTTGGAATTTTATTAAATGGATGTATTTCGGAGTAAATGTTGAGTTCCCTAACTCTACGAGCAATAAGTTGTGTGTATTGCGATCCGAAGTCTAAAATTAATACCTTGTCATGTTGCATGCGCAAAAGTAATAATTGATTTTATAATGAGAAATTACGAGTACGTATTTTTTTAACAAGTTTTAAACCATAGAATCTAAAATGGCTTCAATATCTTCTTCTGTAGTATCTGGGTTAATAAAACAGAAACGCGATACGGTTTCAAAACCATTTGGTGTTCTCCATTTTGTTGGTGTTACTAATGCAAATCCTTTTTCATGATTTTCATAAGTCCAATGTGTATAATCTTCAGGCTTCCAGCCCTTTCTTCTATACAAAACACAAGACAAACTTGGTTCTCTTACCAACTCTACATGTGGTTTTTTATCTATCATTTCACCTGCTTTTTGTGCTAGTTCTAAACCGCGTTCTACAGCTTCTTTATATCTTTCTGTACCGTGAGTAGCTAATGAAAACCACAATGGCAAACCTCTTACCCGGCGTGTTAATTGTATTTGATAATCTGAGGGATTAAAGCCATGAGCGCCTTCGTCTTTAAATATTTCTAAATAAGACCCTTCTTGTGCATGTGCTTTTTTTGCTAATTCGGGTTTTTTATAAATTACGGCCCCACAATCATACGGAGAAAACATCCATTTATGAGGGTCTATAGTAATACTATCTGCTCTTTCAATACCTTTAAATAAGTGTCTTACTGAGTCTGCTACCAAAGCTCCTCCCCCATAGGCTGCATCTATATGAAACCATAAATTTTCTTTTTCGCAAACAGTAGCTATTCCATCTAAATCATCAATAATTCCTGCATTGGTTGTTCCTCCTGTTGCAACTACAGCAAAGAGGCGTTTACGTTGGTGGAGTGTTAAAGAATCTATATAGTTTTGTAATTCTTCTTTATGCATAACATCTTCAGTATCTACCAATAAAATTTCAACATCAGCAACTTTAGCCATTGCTTTTATTGATGAGTGTGCTCCAATAGAAGTAATTATTAGTCCTTTTTCTCCTTTAAATGCCTCATTCTCTCTCCAATATTCTCTAGCTGTAACAATAGCTGAAAGGTTTGCTGCGGTACCTCCACTTGTAAAAACTCCAAAGGCGCCTTTTGGTAATCCTGTTAATGATACCATCCAACTCATGGCTTCATTTTCACAAAAAATTCCGCCTGCACCTTCCATCCAATAAGCACCGTGAATACTGGAAGCCGATGTAATTAAATCAAACATAATGGCTGCTCTTGTGGGTGCTGCTGGTACAAAAGCTAAATTTCTAGGATGATCTACAGGCACTGTTGCTTTTGCTAGATGTTTTTTCCACATTTTAAATGCATATTCACCTCCAACTCCATTTGGAGTAATTGTTTCTCCTACTAGCTCTTTTAACTCTTGTTCTTTTTTGGGTTTACCTATTTTAATTTTAGTTGCAGAAACTCTATCTATGGTATATTTCATTACATCCATAGTCATTTCAACTAAATCAATATCTATCTTGTGCATTAGTTACATTTTTAATATTAAAAACTCACTTTGAAGTGGTTTTAAATGCTCTATAAGTTTAGGGATTAAATTTTCACCAAATTCTAAATAAAACTCAGAAAAATTGGTGTTACGCTCTTGCAAACTTCCGTTTGGGAATAATTGATTTTGAAGTTCTGTCATTCTTAAAACTTGGTCTGACAGAACTTTCTTTTGTGCTTTTAATAATCGTTTTTCTAATTTCTCTAAGCCTTTAAGTTGTTTTACTTCTTGTGCTTTTACGGCTCCTAAAAAAGATTTATCGGTTTGGTCTGCTAGAAAAAATAATGCTTCAAACTGTTTTTTTAACTGATTTTTTTGTTCGGAAAAATCTATTTCAATATTAGATATTTCTCTCACTTTTTTATTAATAAAGTTGTCTCTTTTTAAAAAGATATCTTCTTTAGAAACACCTAAATTTTGAAGTTTTTTAAATTGAGTTTGAGTTTGAATTAACACCGAATTACGCAGTAACAATATAGGGAAAGTTACATTGAATTTGCCAAACATTTGTTTTAGCTGAAACCAATAAGCCAACTCGCCACCACCACCAATATAACAAAGGTTAGGTAAAATTACCTCTTGGTATAAAGGGCGCATAATAACATTAGGTGAAAACCGTTCTGGAAACTCTACAAGTTCTTTTTTTATTTCACTTTCACTCCAAGAAATATTGGTATTTAAAACTTTATAAACATTGTCTTCAAAAACAATACGCTCTCGCAAATTATATGCAATATAAAACAGATTGATTTCTCTTGGGTTTACTTGAATATTATAGCTTTTTGATAGCTCTTTACTAGTTTCTGAAACCGCTTTAAAAGACGTATTATTAAGCAATTCGTCTTCTACATAAGGAATGAATAAACGCTTTAATTCTTTGTTATTAGCATCTATAATAACTAAACCATAAACTTTAAAAAGTTCATTAGCCAAATATCTAGTGGCACTTGCAAGATTATTATGCTGCAAGTATGCGTTTTTAAATAACTCTGTTAAATATTCTGCATTATTGCTGTGACCAAATTCGCCTTTTAAAACTTCTAAAACATCATCTAATCCGTTAGTTGACAATTCGCCTACAGCCCCATTAGATTCTTTATTCCATTGAATTTTTTTTCCTTTAAAATTAAAATAGTTTATTTCATCAAAATCATGGTCTTCTGTAGCCATCCAATAAACAGGTACAAAATTAAATTCTGGATATTGCTTTTTTAATTCTTTAGTAAGATTAATTGCTGATACTATTTTGTAAAGAAAATAAAGTGGTCCCGTAAATAAATTAAGCTGATGCCCTGTGGTAATTGTAAAAGTCTTATCACTTTTTAAAGTTTCTATATTCTGTAATGTTAAATCTGAAGTATTAAGATTTTTATATTGCGCTTTTAAAACTTTTACTAAAATATTTCTATTAGAATTTGAAACTAAAGCAGATTGTTGTTTTTCCTTTATTTGTGCTTTAAAATTACCTACTTCTGGAAATCTATTATAAAACGGTTTTAAATATGGGTTTCCATCTATATAATCGCATATTAATGATGAAAAATAGCCTGTTTGTTTAAATGAAATAGTGTCTAAAGACATACTGTGCTATTAAATTTTGGTGTAAATATACAGTTATTAAGGGGTATAAAACAAATAGTACATTAGATATACAACATAAAAAAGGTGCAAAAAGTTTGATTTTCAAACGGTTAAAGCGCTTTTCATTATTTTTTCTGAAAAAAACAAAAAGTACAAAAAGTACAATTAACGCATCATTCTTCTACCATTAATTAAGGTGCTAATATAAGTATATTATACATAACTACCATTTTAAGCCGTAAACAGCTAAAAAACTACTATTTGCGGCTAATCTAACACGTATTTAATTAGCTATAAATTAGACTTAAAAAGTCTCATATGTTTTTTCGTTAAAAAACTAAAAAATAAATAGGATGGACAATAGGATGGACAATAGGGTGGACAAAAAAGGTATAAAAAGAGCTAACAAATATATCTATAACATTAAAAAATATACTTAAAATGTATAATAATAACAATAAGACATAGGGATAATGCAATAAAAACAACATGTTTTTAACCGCAAAACACTTGTTTATCAATAAGTTAGATGTTTGTATCTCGAAAAAAGAAATAAAAAGAAGTGTATAAAATGATTTTATCGCATAGAATTAATGCGTATACTGGCTTTTACCAGAGCCATAGCTCTGACTTTTGAAAGCAAAATATCTTTAGGTTGATGATGTGAGTTCTGAGAAACTAAACGTATATAATCATCTCCTTTCTCTGACCTCTGAACATACTTGACGCTCACATATTCTTCACCTGCAACTTCTACTGACACTAAGTACATTTCTCCCCAAAATATATCATTCTTAAAGTCTTGAATTTGCTTATAAGCTACTATATCTCCACTCTTAAGTAGCGGATACATACTATCTCCGGTAACATATATGGCTCCATCGCACTTAGGTAGGTTGGGGATCTTAATGGTATCTACAGGAATCATAACAGATTGATCCCTGAATAGTTCTACTAAGCCAGCTGTAGCTTCTAGATTGTACAAGGGTATTGATTGAATATCTGTGACTTTATCCGTTCTTAATTTATATACAGTCGTGTTTTCTTTTAGTTGATCTATATTATCGTTATAATTCATTTTGAGGTCTAAATCTTCGTTGAACACACTATTAAGATCGAAATCATTTTCGATTAAAAAGTCAATATACTTATTAGGTATAAACTTCTTCCTGCCTGATTCCAGGAGTGACACATCTTTTTGTGTAACGCCTACGGCTTTAGCGAATTGTGACTGGTTAAGCCCTAATCGCTCTCTGGAAGCCTTTATTTTTTCAAATGATTTCATGATTAAATTCAAAAAAGGTATATTTTAATTTTGATTTATACATTTTTGGTATATATTTGTATAAATATTTAAACCAAATGTACACAAAAAAATTTATTCCTCTCACAGACGAACAAATTAAAAGAGTAAATGCTAGTGCACTAGCAAAAGAGTTTGAATGTACAAGCGCCTGGGTAGGTCGTGTTATGAGATCTAAAGAATTACCTAAGAATGAGAAGGCTCAGAAAATACACGCAGCGGCCAGACGCATAGTAGAATCTTATGAATGCAATCTATAAAATATGTCAGCAATGAGTAGTAAGCCAACAATAGAGAGATTTATTTCTGAGTTCGAGACCAAGCTTCGATGGCACAATACATTCTATAATCCTAAGAATTTAGCCTACAACATTCCTGTAGACGAAATAAAGAAATAATATGTACGAGACCTATCAGAATACACTATGCATCAATCAAGAAGTGTTCTATGAACACATAGCAGTACTGTCATACGCCAATTTTCAAAAGTGGGTGCAACGCGGTAAGTTGAAGAGAGTGAGAACTAAAGGTCGTGGTCGTACAGGATTAATTGAATTTGCATCAATACCAGAAGATCTTAAGAATATTATTATTCATAAGTTCGGCAACCCATATCTTCAGAATGATAGAGAAACCTTTACTAATCAGTTAGAAACTGACTATGATGCTATAGATTTCTTTAAGACATATGTATATGATGATGGTCGTGGTATTCCCAATAAGCGTCAGGAGCAATATATATGCGAGGCCGAAATACTGAATCTGTATAATTCAATACTTAAGAAGTATGAGGCTAAAATAAAAGCACAGCGTCGCAAATCTAAAGTAGGTGATTTAAAGAAAAAGTTATCCTCCATTATTAACGATCTTAAGACTGAAGTTTATCCAAACACCGACACAAAGAAATATCCTCATAAATTACCATCTAATGTAAGAGCCTTAGATCGTAAGGCTAAAGGCTATGCTAAAGAAGGGTACGATTTCTTAGTACATAAGAATGCAGGCAATAAGGCGGCTCAAAAAATTAAAGGCGATGTAGCTAAGTGGTTGTTGGCGCAATATTCAATGCCTAATAAGATAGTGGTTCCAGTGCTTCATATGCTTTATATTAAAGAAGCCGCTAAGAGAGATTGGCCAGAGCTTTCAGAATCGGCCATATACAAGTGGTTATACGAGCCAGAACAAGAGAAAATCTGGTTAGTTTCTCGCGATCCTAACGAATACAAGAATAAATATGGTCACAAACTCGTGAGAGATAAAGAGCAATGGTTCCCGAATGCCTACTGGGCCATCGACGGTTCTAAAATAGACTGGATGCACTACTTCGACAATCAACTAGGTGCTGCGGCGCAATTCAAGATAGACCCTGTAATTGATGTTTATTCAGAGAAGATACTAGGCTGGTCCTTCAGCACAACAGAGAATCATGTAGATCATTTTAATGCTGTTAAAATGGCATTTAATAACGCGCAAACAAGGCCTTATCTATTCACCTATGATGGTCAGTCAGGGCATACTTCCAACCGCATGCAGGAGCTGTATGGTAAGATGGTGGCGAAGAGAGGAGGCGCACATTACAAGCATGCTGCTTATGAGCACAGTTCGCCTGTAGAAGGCATCTTCAACAGATTGCAGCAACAAGTTCTCAACTACTGGTGGTTCAGTGATAAACAATCTATCACCGTGAGAACTGAGAGAAATAAGCCTAATATGGAATTTATAATGGCGAATAAGCACAAGCTGCCAACTAAAGAGGATTTGATTAAAGCCTGGGAGCTCTGTGTTGCTGAATGGAATGAATCTAAGCACCCAAAATTCAATAAGTCAAGAAATGAAGTGTATGCCGAGGATCAATTAATGAAGGAAGAAATCACATATCTAGACATGATAGATCTATTCTGGGTTTACACTCCAGAACCAGTGACTTACAAGGCCGATGGACTGAGAGTTCAGATTGCCAATAAGAAGTATCACTTCGAGGTGTATAATCTTAATGGAGATATCGATTTAAGATTTAGAGAGCGCTGGGTAAATAAGAAATTCTACGTGAAGTATGACCCCGATAACTTAGACAATTATGTAAGTCTGTACTTGAAGCTACCTGATGGCGATAAGCAATTTGTAGCCGATGCGCAACCGGTTAGAAAACAGCAACAAGTGCCTGTACTAATGAAAGAAGGTGACAAAGAGCAATGGAAGAAAGACTATGAAGTGCGTAAGATTGAAGAGGCAGCCGCGAAGAAGAAAATCGAGAAAATACAGAAAGAAACTGGCATTACTCCAGAACAATTGATAAAAGACCAGGAGCTTAAAATTAAGTTTGGAGGAAAGCTCCCTAAACAACAACGAAGCGAAGCCGAGGCGGCTAGCTTCTATCATAGAATGTAGTTCATATTAATTATAAAGCAATTCAAAATGACAACAGAAAACAAACAATTAATCGCAGAAGAACTGACAGAACTGTGCAACAAAACAAGTCAGGCACACATGGCTAAGCTATTAGAAGTATCAACCGCATTGATTAGTCAAGTGTTGAATAACAACTGGAAGCTCATTAGTAACGAGATGTGGCGCATTATTCAAAAAAGGCTATTTATCGATTTTGGCTGGAATACCGTTGAAATTTCAAATTTCCAGCTCATCACACAACTGCTAAACTCTACCAATGACTTGGGAATAAGTGTGGCAATATCAGATACAGCTGGTAAGAGCAAGAGCGAGACGTTTAAGCACTACTGGAAGCAGAACATTAACAACACCATATATGTGCAATGTAAAACGAGCTGGACAAAAAAGACTTATTTAAAAGCCTTGTTAACAGCTGCCGGTCAAGACAATTATGGAAAGACCGAAGAGCTGTTGAACCGATTCATTAAACACCTTATGAGCCTTGATAAACCTATAGTGATATTAGATCAGGCTGATAAACTTAAGGACCCGCAGCTTGATCTATTCATGGACTTCTACAACGACCTTAACGGTCACTGCGGATTTATGATATCTGGAGTAAAGGCTTTGGAAAAGAGAATATTAAAAGGTGTACATCAAAAGCGAATAGGTTACGAAGAGTTCTACTCGCGTATAGGGCGCAAGTTTATAGAACTCGATCCTATCACAATCAATGATGTTCGACTTATATGCAATGCCAATGGCGTGAATGATGAGCAGGAGATTACATACATATACAATAATAGTGAGGATGATTTAAGGCGCGTACGTAGAGATATAGATATATACAAGTTAAAAACAGCGGTTTAACAAGAATTAAAATCCCTCAAAATTGGCAAAGTTAAGAAAGGCAATATCTGTAGATACGCTTCTCAGTACTAAGTTCATTGAAATACCTCTCACAGGCCGATGGAAAGACCTTATTGGTCGTCCAGAACAAAGTGGAACATGGTTCCTGAAAGGGCCATCTGGACACGGGAAAACAACCTTTATGTTGCAATTAGTCAAGGAGCTGACAAAGTATGGCAAAGTGCTGTACAACTCTCTCGAAGAGGGCGCTCGATTAAGTATGCAGGAAGCAGTTAAGGAACAAAACCTTAGCACTCTTGAAGCTAAACGAATCAATTTCTTGCATCGCGAACCAATAGACTTAATGCGTAAGAGGTTGCAACGTTCTCGAGGCATTCATTTCGTCGTCATAGATTCTATTCAGTATGCATTTATGACACTTAAGGAATATAAAGAATTGCAGGCTGAGAACCCCAAGAAAGTGTTCATAATAAACAGTCATGTTGAAGGTAAGAAGGCTGTTGGAGCCTTAGCCCGAACCATCGAGTATGATGCCGATGTGAAGATAGATGTTGAAGGTTTTAAGGCATTCTCCAGGAGCCGTGCATCGAGAGGTCAATTGACTAAGCCGTATGTAATATGGCCAGAAGGAGCAGATAAATATTGGAACGACATAAAAATTTAAAATGAAAACCATTCAAGACATATTAAAAATAGACTATAGGTCTTATGATGATTACAGGTTTAGTTGCTTTTTCAGTTGGTGCAGCTTTTACACAGAGCTTGGTTTGCCATTACAATCTTTAACAACCTCAAAACCATTATATGATTGGTATTGCCAACAATGGGCAGGTGTTGTAGAAGAAGCTTTTAAAAATGATTTTAAAAACTACTTAGAAGCTGGCATCAATGAACCTAATCGTTATTTAGAATTACTAGCTACATATCCAAAGAGTATCGAGAATTATTACCCCTCAGTCATATTTGAAATGATACAAAAACAATTAACACCTGAAAAAAACAATGAGAAAATATACTAAAACTGAACTTGAAGCCAAAGTGAAATCACTTAATGAAGAGCTTCATAATCCATTTTTATCAAAATCAGAAAAGTTACGTATAGAATCTGGCATTAAATACTATACCGGTAAGTTAGTTGAGATGGATGAATCTCCTAATATAAAAACTATTAACGCATGAATAGAGGCGAATACTCAGAACACCTAAGATCTATATTGTGTTATGACAGTATAGTAGAAGTGTTATCTATAGCAGACAGGTACTGGCTACATAGGGAGATTATTTTAAATCATGGGAATAGTACAGAGCCTGCAACTGTGAATGAAACTCAAGGCTATATTTTAAAAATATCAGAGCGTATAGTAGAAAATAAGTGGCAACGACCACAGCTTAAATACAATCATGCTAGAGAGCTAGAGGTTTACGATGAGAATACTGACGCATGGAAACCTTTTAAACCTGAAGATTATGTGTAAAAACATTGAAGTAATAGAACCTGAATTAATAACATCTAATACAAAATCATTTATGAAAACAATTCAAACAGCTAAAGACAAGATTTGGGAAGACGAAAGCGGTATGCAAATACCATACAATAGAATTACAAAAACAGAACGCCTAATAGAACGTTCAGTTGCTAAAATTTTCAAAGCATGGACAACCGAAGCCTCTAGACTTAAAGAGCTCAAAAAAATGGTAGCAGAACTTTGTGAACAATGCTATCAAGCCGATATGAAAAGTAAAGGAGTTGATCCATCAGACAAAAAAGGCAATTACACCATGTATTGCTTTAACCGAAATATTAAGGTGGAGCGTTCTGTTCATGGAAATCCAACCTATGATGAAGCAACAATTGAAGCTGCAAAAATCAAGTTTGACCAGTACATGGAAGAAAATGTTACCAGTAAAGAAGATTTCACCAAAGATATGATTAACGAGGCTTTTGAAAGCAAAAACAAGCAGTTGGATAAAGCCAAGATAAACAAGCTTATTTCATACAAAAATCGCAGCAAAATAAAGTTATTTCAAGATGCCTGCGATTTACTTTCTACAGCTGCCAGATACTCCAGTAGCTCAATCTACTATCGAGTTTGGAAAAAAGACGAAAACGGCAAGTACCAAAACATAGACATTCAATTTTCAAGCTTATAATATGGCAGTAATTATAAATACACTTAATGACGATCAGATGTTTGTAAATAATAAGATCGTAGAGCGAGACTCTAACGGCAACTGGATTGCCAGAGTAGAACTTACTCAAGCGGAAAACAAAGCCTTTCAAAAACATTTAAAAACCCTAATGTCATGATAAAAGCAGATGCTAAACAAAAGCAAATCATAGCTATTTTAACACGTGGCGATAAAGAGTTTAAAGCACAATTAGTGGTAAACATGACAGGCGATTCTCTAAAAAGCAGTACCAGCGACCTCACCTTTGCTCAGGCAAACGCCATTATAAAGCAGTTGGGTGGGTCGCCAGTACCCAACAAATGGACTCGTTTTGATGGAAACAAAGGTTCTCACAGAAATATATTGAGCCTACTAATGCAAAACGGTTGGCAGTTTTACCATAAAGAGCACCAACGTTATTACGCCGATATGAATGCATTTGGTGGCTGGTTGCAAACTAAAGCTCCAGTAAAGAAGCCTTTAGTAGATATGGAACCTTATGAGGTTAGCAAAACCATACATGCTCTAAAACAAATGTTTAAAAAAGACGCAAACAAAAGCAACATATAACAATCAAAATACTTTAATCATGAAAATAATTAGAAATATAATACTAGCATTAATATTAATACTTGGCCTATTGTGTTTAAAACAAGCTCTGGTAATGGGTTAAAAACTTCATTCTATGGCAAAAAATTTCAATGTAGAGCTAGAACTAAACACGCTCATAGATATATCAGCACGTCCAATACATAATGGCAATGACGCTATGAATTTAGCTTCAGAATTAAAACATTTTTTAATAAAACTTGAAAAAGAAGCCTTTGAGCGTGGTTATGAAGCTGCTATGAACGTTCAAATACCTAAAGAGCTATGAAAGGTTTCAGCAAAAACAATGCTAAAAAAAAGGAATGCCCTCACAAAAATAAAAGCCTTGTAGTTGTTAATAGCGTTGTAACCTGTGAAACTGTGCATACTATATGCAACGACTGTAAAAAAGTATTAAAAATTGAAACAAACTGCTAATGACACAAATACCCAAAATAGAACTAAAAATCACAGCATCTCAACTAACAGATGTTTGTAATGCTTTAGATTTTATAAAGCCTATTCTAACTTTTGAAGACAGAAATAAAGTTAGAAAACTAAAAAACTACTACAGCCTATTAGATGTGGTAAGATTAAAGCTGGCAAAAAAACTATTAAGTCATGCCAATAAAACAAAGCCTTTTAAGCTGAGTCTGCAATACTATGAAGCCAACTGCATTCACGAAACTTTAAAAGTTACAGGCTGCAATCATGAAGGCCAAAAAATGTTTAATCAATTAGACCAAAAATTAGCATAAAATGGCATTAGAAACAACATATATAGTCACAGGAAAAAAGACCGGACAAATAACATTTAAGTTCGATTTAAACGGTGATTTAATACTGTTTAAATACGAAGGAGAACCACTAACAGAAAGACAACGCAAATGGCTCTACCCACGCATACCTACACAGGAAAATAAAATGGGAATGTGGACGGCAATTAAAGAGTTTACCGTTACAAAAGGCGATCCAGATCTAAGCTTTGAAAACTTCTGGAATACATACAACAACAAAGCCAAGAAAATAAAAGCTCAAGAGCTATGGAAAAAACTATCTAAAAACGACCGCTTCAATGCTATAGCCTTTATTAAGCGTTACGATAATTGGTTGCGGTTAAAAGGAACTGCTAAGGCTTTACCAGATACTTATTTAAGGCAAAAACGCTGGCTAGATGAACTTTAACGTGCACAATACAGATAAAATTATGAGGTGTCCGTTTTTAGATAAAAATCAAAAAGCTTTAGATATTGGTGATGAAATAATAGGCAGTTCAAATACAGATGAAGTTAAAGGTATAGTGACATTTTTTGACACAGGAAGAATAGAAGATGATTATAATAAATGGTTAATAACCGTAACTCATCATAAAGTAAATAATGAATGGAAAGAATGTGATAATTATACGCTGCATTTAGCTTATCACTTAAATAGTAGAAGTACACTTGAGTTTTTCTCTAAAGTTTAATACCAGAGCTATTGTAGGAAATAGTTTGGTATGAATAGTAGATAAAAAGGATAAATTATGAAAGAATATATAAAAAAGAACTGGACTCCATTAGTAGTAGGTTTCGCAGTGGCAATGATGTACAATATACTACTAAACTTAATAGAAAGTATAATACTTAAAATTGCTTTGATAAGTGCGGGGTAGTTTTATTGTTTTACAACACAAAAATAAACCCCCGTTTTAATGGGGTTTATTAACTGTTGTGAAACGTTTAATTTTTAATAATTAATCATGTCAAAAAAAGTAATAACACCAAAAATAGAACAATACATTCGGCAAAACTATTTAAAACAATCTAGCCGAAAAATAGCAAACACATTAGGTATAAGTAAATCAGCTGTTTTAAACTTTCTAAAAAGGAATAATTTGGTAGTTCCTTTAGAGATTAGAATGAAATGGCAAAATTCAAATAAAAAAAAGCCTTATACAAAAAAAGAACAGAGCTATATCATTAAATACATTGCTACTAAAAGTATTAAGAAAATAGCTTTAGAACTAGGAAGAAGCTCTACAACCTGCAGAGAAGAATGTCATCGTCTAGGGCTTTCAGAAATAATAGAACAAAAAAAACATGCATCTAGATACAAACCAGGGTGTATACCCCACAGCAAAGGAAAAAAAGCAGAGGAATTTATGAGTCCAGAAACATTGGCTAAGTTTAAAGCTAATCAGTTTAAAAAAGGAAATGTACCTCATAATGCAATACCTGAAGGAACTGAGGTGCAACGAAAAGATAGTAGAGGAAGATACTACACTTTAATTAAAGTGCCAGGAACCAGAAAACTTCAGTACAAGCATCGTGTAGTTTGGCAGTCTCACTTTGGTAATATACCTCCTGGACACAACATAATATTTAAAGATGGTGATACTTCTAATTGCAGTATAGAAAATCTTAAATGCGTAAGTAATAAAAAACTTATGCAAATGAACAGTTATCATGATTTACCACCATCAATTAAAGAACTAATACATTTAAAATCTGCTATTACAAGACAAATTAATAAACACTCAAACCATGAAAGAAAAAATTAAAGAACAATTAGATAATTTAGTTGGTAAAACATTTAATTACCAAGGCTCTAATATCACAATAGAGCGTTACAAAATAGTTGGAGTATCTAACGTGGTAATTTTTATACCCAGACCAAAAAATTTACTTATAAGTGAAATTCCAGATTTTTTAGAAAATCTAAATCCACCAACAGAAAAACCTCTGCAAATAGCAATACCACATGAAAAAGTAAAAGTATTTGAACCTACAAAAGAAAATGATACCGTTAAGGCAACGTTGCTTGAAACATTAGAGAAGGTGAAAACTAATGCTGACTATATACCTCAAGCTCAAGCAGTGTGCAATGTAGTGTCTCAAATAGTCAGTGTGCAGAAAACAGAAATTCAAATGTTACAGCTTTTAAAATCAAAAAAATAAACGCATGCAAACAAAAAAACAATCATTCATAGAAGCCCTTACTAATACCGCTATTGGTTTTTTTATAAGCTATGCTAGTACTTTTTTAATATTTCCATTGGTTGGTGTGAGCACCACCGCAAGCACCAACCTAATGGTAACTATTTACTTTACCATTATAAGTATATTACGCAGTTATACATTACGAAGAATTTTTAACAAAACACGGAATAAAAACTAATATTCCATAAACTTGGAATAATTTAAAATATCATATAATACCATGAATCAGCTAAAACGTATAGATAAACTTGAAGAACAAATATTTATATATAGAAAAAGCAATAGAGGTTCTTTACCTCACCTGATAGTTATGCATCCTGATGATTACAATATTATAGAGCATTTAAATCCCGCTACAACTTCAGGTAAACGTCCACTCCCTTACAGAGGAATTGAAATATTTAGGAGCTATGATGTAGCACCAGGAACTTTTAAAATTGGGTAATATGACATTAGGATTTTCACAATATATAAACGGGAAATCAACATACTTTCCTGAAAAAATTTGGGCAGGTATTAAAGATCATGAAGTTAGTGTAGAATTATCAAATTACCTAAATTCTCCATATTCTACAGGTAAAAGCATACTTGACGTGAAGCCTAAATATCATACCATTAGAGAAGATAAAAATAACAGATGGCAACCAGGAAAACAGATCCATTTTGTAATTAATAATAGAACAAAAAACAGACTTCAGTTTGCTCCAATTATTAAAGTTAAGTCTATACAAAAAATAGTTATAAAACCTGATTGTAGATTTGTAGAATATGAAGGGACAGAATTGATACAAAGTCCTGTAATAGTAGATAACAGAAGTCTTAAAGCTTCAGAAATTAAAACGCTAGCAATTAATGATGGTTTTGATTCTGTTGATGATTTTTTTACATGGTTCAATAAAGGTTTCACTGGTAAGATAATACACTGGACTAATTTAAATTACTAATAAAAAAAGCCGATAAACGGTAAAAAAATATGTAGTTAATCGATTTGTTGTAAAATAAAACCCTGCAATTTGTAGGGTTTTTTATATTTACAATTACATAATAAACAATTATCATGAAAAAACTACTAATATTAACGGTTTTTTGGTTAAGTATCACAACTACTCAAGCTCAATCATTAACAGAAATTTTTTCGCAATACATACAGCCAACGTCATCAACTGAAGAATTAAGAGAAGGCTTAAAAAAAGTAGAAGCCCTATGTAAAGTTACACCACATGAAAAATGTAACAAAGCAAAAGCTTCAGCTTTATATTTGTTGTGCGATGATTATTATGCTGCAGCATACCAAGTGTATCAGGTAGATCCAGAACTTGCAAATCCTATTTTAGATAAAGCCCAAGACCTATATGCTAAAGCCAATAGTCTTATGGCTATTGAAAGCTTTTCAGAATCACAGAAAAACATCATGTTAAACAGTAAGCTTCAATTTGAATCAGATACACAGAAAGCCTACTAAAAACCCATTTTGCAAAATTGAGCAGTTTGTATTTACTTTGTAATATGGCTGCTAAAAATACTACAAATCAATTTTACGCTGCTGTTCGTAAAGAGCATGAACGCCTTACTAAAGTCACTGAGTATGGTGTGCAAAAGTATAGCGATGAATGGATAAGACGCAAACTAGCCAGCGTATTCTTTAGAGAAGTTAAAACAATAGAAGATATTATATTTGAAAGAGTTTAGCATGACTCCCTCTAAAAGTAAAATAGTTTTAATGTTAATTATAGATTACATTAAATTATGGTTTTGCATCTTATTAGATATAAGAGGATGGAATTATCATATTAAAACTAGGCACGAAAACCCCAATAGCTTGCACACTTTCTTTAGAAAACAAGAAGCCGCTATAAGAGTTTATAAAAAACTATTAGGGTATTAATCAATCTCATAAGGCATGGTATCATGTTCAATACTAATATCATCAATTTCATGCTCTGCAAACTCTTTTTGTGCTGAGTAATCCATAAGCTGGCACTCGTAACTCATACGGTATAAATTACCAGCGTTTCCAGTATCTACAGGAGCAAAACCCAAACGCCTCATACTGCTGTAGTTTTCGCCTTCACTGCCGTGAAATAAAGTATTTATGTGATCCATTAAATCAATAAAACTCAGAGCGCTCTCTTGGTTAAAAGCATCGTTGTAAGTATCGGCAAAGGTTTCGTAGTATAGGTAAATATCAACCTGCAAGGTTACTTTTTGCACTTTGTTACCTGCGTCTTCAGTACGTAACGTTCTGTAGCTTAAAAACGTGGCAGGCGTTGGAAATGGATGTTCTTCAGTTAAAAAATTAACTTGGTTGTGCCACAAATCAACCCAACGAATATCGGGTATGTTATCGGCTATTTTAGTGGCGTGTTCTTGGTAAAGGTCTTTCCAGTTTTGCATTTTAACGGTGTTTTAAAGTTGTTTAAATCGTGTTATAATTTCGTTTATTACGTGTTTATCCCAATTGTTGGCAAAGGTTATAGAATCGCCCATAAATTGGCGTTTGTCTATTTTTACGGTAAATCGGTCTTTTTTGGTAAGAGCCATCCACTTCCATTTTTCGTCTCCAGTAGCTTTGAACATAACCCAGAAAAACTTTCGGGAGCGTTCGGTAATTGGTATGTTTAAAATGCCACCTTCATTGTGTATTTGTGCATAAGGCGCATCGGCTTCAAAAACTACTTTGTCTTTACTGCTGGAGGCCACATGAACACTTTTAAACAAGTAGTTGGTAACCCGTAGTATATTGTAGGTGTCGCTTTGTTTTTTAGGCTCCCATGCTTCAAAAGCAGCATCAGTAAAGCCTTCTTCATAAAAATTGTTATGAATAAAGTCCATGCCCTGTATTTCTGCATCGCTCTGTAAATCGGCTTTAAGTTGCTCAGCCATAGCCATAAAATTGGGTGCTTTGTTAATTTTGCTCATTTTTTTGTATATTTGTGCTCCGGAGGCGGTATTACACCAACTCCGATCCAGGAAAAGGAGACTATTTTTTTAGTCTCCTTTTCTTATTTTAAAAATTTCTTTAGCATAGGCATCATATCCCTTTTTCAAAACACTTCTATTAACTTTTACTACATTGTCTTTGTATATGAAAATCAAATAGTTTAGGTTGTTATAATGATTGAATCTCTGCCAAGATTGTGATGTCACATCACCAATTTTTTTATTTGTAAGCTCGTAAAAACTCAAATCAATAATCACAAACGTATCTTTTAAATCCCTAAGCTGTCCAGATACTCCTTTTTTCTTTCCAAATTTAGAATCAAATGCATTTGATATTGCTCTCTTCAAATTAGTGGATATTGGCGCCACTCTATCACCCTTAACTTTTGCGATGTAAAACTCAGGATTTTTATCGCCCTTGATATTTGAGTGAGGGCGTAACTTTGAAGAAATGCCCTTGTTTGCAATTTTAACAGCCGCACGATAATTTCCAATTAAATCTGAAGGGTCTGCAAAAGGATGTACATAAACTTTAGCACCATTATTGGCCGTGTATTTAGCTTTGCCATAAGCCAAACGCAGCTTCATACTTTCAAAAGCCAGTTTCATACGCTCTTTATCTTTTTTTGGAATGATAAAATACGGATGCGCCTGTTCGTTAAACACCGTACCTGTTTTGCCCACATTAACGCTAAATTCGGGTTTCATAAAGCTTAAATCGGGGGCCTCTCCAGTCGGTTCTTGGTTGGTCTGTACCACATAGCAACGGCAACGCCAATCGTTTGGTGGGTAAATTCTATCCCAAATCGCATCGTCAATATGCGCAATAAAACCATGAAGCTCTTTGTGGTCATCACGTACATGCTCATCGCCAACTGTCATGTACTTTAAGTATGGGTAACGAGCTTTGTTTCTTTGAAATCCTTCCCATTTGGCTGCCATTTGCCCTGAAGCTTTAGCAGTTTGGTATTCGGCCTGTAAGTAGTTTTTATTGTATTTAGGATGCTTTTCCAGTACCAACTTCTTGAAGTCGTTAAAGGAACGTTCCTTACCATTTTCATCAACCAAATAACCGTTATATTCAGCTAATTGTTGATAGGTTTTAGCTGCCGAAAACTGATAAATGTTTTGCTGAATACGCTGAACAGTAGCCGAATTTTGCGCATTGTATTGGTGGTACTTAGCGCCATAGCCTTCAGACACCCCTTTGTTTAAGGTGTCGTATGTTTTTTGAATCAGTTCCTGGTCTAAATCTGAAGGCTTTAGTTTACCTGTATGAAGTTCTTTAGCAATGCGCTCAATAATTTTATTCCAGGGCTTCAAATTGATGGCCTCGGGTTCTGGTAGCGCATGGGTACAACGAGGCGCATTGTAATACGCTTCTATTTTATTAAAAGCGTTTACTTCAGACTTTTTTTTTTAGTCTCAGTCTCTTGAGTTGTTTCGGTGGTTAAGCCTATACTTTGCTTAATGGCCGTAATTGGCAACCCGGTACGATTCACTAATTCATCAATATCAAATTCGTAATATTGGCTCAAGTCTTTAATGGCTTCGAGCAATTCTTTAAGTGTTAAGCTTTCACTTTCATCCCATTCAAATTTTAAGTTCGCTAAAACCGCATAAGCTGGAGATAGTTTTACCAACCTTGGAATGAGGTGATTGTTGATGATCACCTTAATAAAAAATTTATCCAATTTATGCTTGGTGGCCAATATTGCAGCATGTACTTGTGCAGCTCCTGTGTAACTTTTTTCGTCGCTAGTGCCGGTAGCTCCAACTATGCGTTTACTCATTTCGCTATTGGCACGTTCAATAAGGTTGTCAAATACTTCATAGTTACCACTACCAGTGTCTTTACCAATCTCGAATTTTTCCTGACCTCGCCCAACCATAAAGTTGTTAGACTTAAAGTTTAAAAGCGCTTCATAGAGTTGGTCTAAACGTTCCTGGTCTTCTCTATCGGTAATTGCAAAAATGGACGGAACGCCATATTTTTCAATATAATCTAGCCAACTACCTACCCCTAATTTTTTAGCCAATACAATAGGTGCTAATTGTGCTAATATACCTAAGAAGTTGTCCTTCCCCACTTGAATGTACTGGTCGGCATAAGCTCCTTCTTTGTAATTCCAACCTTGAGTACCTCCAGCTTCTTTAAGGATTAAACCTTTTTGCGGAATGATATGGCTCATTGGTATTTCAACCACATCAGTTAAGAGCATGTTTTCATCAAGCTCGTAAAGCTCTATTACTTTAGTGCCTTCCCATTTTGAAGCCATGCATATACCTATAAAATCGATGTACCATTGCGTTTCAAACAAGCTTTTGGCTTCTTCGTTTTCTTCACCGCTATTTTTATCTACAAGCTTAAAATCTGCTCCTTGTACAGGTTCGGTACGGTTTTCAAACTGAGACACCAAATGATTGTCCAACTTCAAATTCCTATAAAGCTCACCTAAAGCAACACGGCTTGGTTCTTCGGGGTCGCTGGCCAACAATAAAGCCATTTTCCACTCTTCAAGCGTTTGGGCTTGCATGCTTATGGCTTCTTGAGTGGTTTTGTCCGATAAATTGTTGCCAGTTCCTGACTTTGTGGCTGCCACCACTCTCAAAACACGTTCATCGGTATTCTTTAGAACATATTTTGCTAAAGGCTTATATATGAAGTTTGGTAGGTATTTCATTATATGTAAAAGTTTTTATTTGTGTTGTTTCCCCACATTGGGTTAATATTAGAATTACCTTCTTCATCTGTTGGTGCAGGTAAATCTAGACTTATTTTGCCAGCATTTATCTTCTCTAATTGCTGCATGGCCCAGTCGTAATCGTCTTTAAAATCACTCGGCACTTTGCGAGCTGCATTCCTGCTGATTATTTTATACATTGTTATTTTAGCAACAATGTCTGCCAGAAATTCATCTCGCAAAGGCTCTGTTTCTCTGAAGATAGCCTCTACATTGTAGCGGCCGCTAAGAAATGTTTTGACGAGTCCAATAGTCTTGAGTTCTACTTCGTCTTTCACTGTGGGAAAGTCGCTGGTACTTTCGGTAATAAACCGCTCAAAACTTTCGGTTTTTAAATCGTTATCAGTAATGTAAATCATATACGTTCGTTTTTAGGCTTCATTCGGCCTGATTTCAACTTACCTTTTCCTGAACCTTTTGGAATGTATTTACTTAATCTGGTAATGGCTTGGTGGTCGGCATCAGGTGCATCGTCCTTGGTTTTGTAACCAGGTCCAAAACCGAAATATTGATCTAAACCAATTAAATGGCTAGTATTCCCTTTTAACTTCTCATTCCACCAAATACGACCGTTTTGCCAATAAGATTGTAAAGACTCTATTCTGTCATATTTCTTGGATTTAGGCGTGTCTATTTGATATAACAAAAGGTTTGTTCCAGCAGCTTCTTCAGCTTCTTCAATGGTTCTTTCAACTTCATCGTTCCAAAACTGTGATTCGTACTGCCAGTGAATGATAACCGAGTCTGGTAGATGTTTGTTTATATAGCACATAAAATCTAGTGCAGCTCGCATTTTACATTGCTTTACAAACCCATTAATGTATTGAAAGTCTTTATCTTTAAGACCCCAAATTCTAACAGCATTATAATCCGATTTAGGTTTTCCAGAATAAGCCACATCCCAATGACCTACTATAGCTTTGTAGCTGTTTAGTTTTGGGATAATCCTATACTGAACATCTTCAGGAAGGAATATTGTCCCCTTTTTAACAACCTCGTGACAGTATTCTGCTAAGGCAGATGCTCTACCCATTTTCTTTTCCTTTTTACGGAAATAGTCAGGGCTATATTTTTGATGCCACTTAGGTTCGTAAGTAACGGAATCGTACGCAACAACTTCATGTACAAACCAATCATCGTGACGTTCAGCAAGTTTTTTAATGAACATCTTGTCGGCAAACCAGTTGTTAGAAATAGTAGCACGTTCAAACTCACCATCCATGGCTGGTAATAATTCACTTTCAAACCACTCTACATGCTCTGTTTGTATGGTTTCGTTTTTTATGGTTTTTTTTGTCTCTAAATCATCACAATTGATATGATCAGGTCTTTTTTCCTTAACCCGCAAACCCCTACAACTTTGTCCAAGTCCTAAAGCTTGTCCAATAAAACCGCCTTTAGTTATAAAGAAACCATCTTCCCAGCTACCTATTTGTCGCTGCTCACCAAAATCATGTATAATTCTTGGGTTACCTTCAAATTCGGCTCTAATGTCCTCAAGAAGTTGTTGCGCCCTTTTTTCATTCTGACCGATTAAAACGAAGTATTTTTTCCCCTCATTCATCCAAAGCCAAAAAGGTATAAGTACGTTGTTCCAAACTGATTTAGCCTGCCCACGACCCCATTTAGCAAATCCAATAAACTCTTTATTGTCTTTAACTTTGTTAGCCCATTTTATTTGAAAATCTGCACATTCACTAGTAGCATAATGAGGGAAGTAATATTCAACCATGAATTTTACATCCTTTTTAGCTCTATTAATCCTTTCGGTTTGTTCCGCCTTGGTTTCAAAAGGATTGACTTCACCAGCACTACGGGCAAATTCCAAACGCCTTTTATAGCGTTCTAATGCTATTTTATCACTTCTTTTCACTTCGGTTTAAAATGGGGTTTTTGTCTAGTTTATAAGTGATTTTGTTCAGTTTGAAATTGTAATACAAGTTGGCTATACGCAGTTGTTTACTGCCTTTTTTGCCTTGATATTCAAAAGCATCACCTACTTTATATCCTGTTCCTTTTCTAATGAAGTACGAGCCAATTTCTAAGTAATACTGCTGTTTTGGAGCTCTGTGTTTTAGCAGGCTCAATAATCGTTTTAATATCATCCTATTTGTACGCTTACTTTGTTAATATGCTGCTCTTGAAAATCGAGTGTGGACATGTAAATGGATTGGTCATAGGCCTGTAAATCCTTAAAGATTTCGTCCATAACATGTAAGTAATTAGACAAGGATACCTTGTTTTCCTTATCGAAATTCTCCAGCGTTTTATTCCATTTACTAATGGCATCGTCGTAGCCCACAATTTCCTTTTTAATATCTGAAATCATGGTTCTAATCAAGGCAGCTTCATCGGTGTCTTTGTTGGCAATGGCTTCCTTAAGGTCTTTTTTCAGCTCATTCAATCGGGTTCTGGCCGATGAGCGGTCTTCGGTAATATCATCAATAACACTCTTAATGTTATCAATCCGTTTATCAACTGCATTTTCACGGGCATTTCGCTCTTCTTTCCATCCGTATTTCTTAACCCATTCGCCAACCGTTTTTTCGGTAAGCTTTAATTTTTCAGCTATTTCTTTAGCTGTTTTGTTTTGCTCTGTGTACCAAATACGAGCAATGCCTCTCTCTTTATCTTTTGCCATAGGTTACTGCTTAATTACAAGGCAAATATCCAATAGCAGGGCGGTTTTATGAATTTGCTATTCTGAATTGGTAACATACGGTTACTAATTCGGTAACCCATAGTTACCGATTCAGAATACCGATTTTTTCAAGCTCGTTTTTGTGTACACTTTTGCGGTATGAATTTGATAAAACCAGTATTTGCCCAAGGCAATGAAAACGGTAGAAAGTTGATTGTAACGGCTGAGTCTAAATCAGGCAAAGCGTATGTTAGAATTATTGGGCGTATAGCAAACTGGAACTCCAATAATTCTAAAGACTTTCAAAAACAAGTAGATGAGCTAGTAAAGGTGCATGATGACTGTGAAATATACATCAATAGTCAGGGCGGTTCTGTTTTTGAAGCTGCAGAAATTAATAACCAGTTAAAGAGATTTAAGAATGTGTCTGTTAGAGTTGGTTCTTTAGCAGCAAGTGCAGCTACATACTTTATTGCATGCTATCCTACCACAGCATCATTAAATAGCCAAATCATGATTCATAAACCATCTATTTCCACCAGTGGTAATGAAGATCAGATTCAGGCCGATTTAAAACTACTTAAAAACGTTACCAAAGATTACCTAGCAAAATACAGTAAAAAAACAGGTAAAACCACAGCCGAAATAGAAGAATTATGGAAATCTGGTGATTACTGGATGAGTGCTACCGAAGCAAAAGCCGATGGTTTTATTGATTTTATAGATGATGAAGCTGAAGCAGTTATGACGGCAGAAGATATATCTGTACTTGAAGCCTGTGGTGCGCCCATTATACCTAAACCCAATTCCGAAAATCAAGGGAAAACCGATAATAAATCAAAAACTCAAATTATGGACAAAGAAGAATTGATTGCCTTTTTAGGGCTATCACCTGATGCAACCGATGAGCAAATCGAGTCTGCAAAAAGAGCTATGAAAGTAGATGCTCTTAAACAACGCTCTCAAGAAGAAGCGGACAATCAAAAAACTAAACAAGAAGCTGAAGCAAAAGCCGAAAAGTTAGTTGACGATGCTATTACTGCTAAAAAATTAACGGCAGATCAAAAAGAAACTTGGTTAGGTTTAGCCAAAGCCGATTTTGAAGGTACTGAAAAAGCATTAAAAGCTTTACCAAACAAAGAAAAATTAAGCGCCAATTTAACGCCTGCCGATGGATCAAATGATGCTTCAAGAGCAAAATGGACTTTAGAGGATTACTTGGAAAAAGACCCTGAAGCGTACGAAAAATTAAAAGTAGAAAAACCAAAAGAAGCTGAAGCTTTAGAGGCTGCCTACTTTGCTAAACAATAAATTGAACAATTAAGATACACCCCAAATGTATCGCTTAACCACTTTAAACACTATTTAAAACCTATTTAAAATCATGAAAAACATTTCAAAATTCTTATTGGCCATCGTAGCCATATTATCAATCACTTGTATTGGTCAAGCCTTTACAGGTTCTGCCAGTGAAGGTATTGCCATGGCAGTTACTACTGTAGCTTTGCCTGTTAAAAATCAGCTAGCCGAAAAAGAGATGATAAAGCAATTGCGCTATGAACATACATGGGCTAGTGAAATTCGCTCAAAACAAAGCTGGGTAAATAATGACACCATTAAAATACCTAAACGTGGTGCAGCTCCTGCGGTATTGATCAATAACACTAATTATCCTATAATCAAAAATGAAAGAGACGATAGCCACGTAGTGGTAGCGTTAAATAAGTTCGATACCGAAAATACTATTGTTACAGAAGACGAACTATACGCATTGCCATACGAGAAAGTAAACGACGTGCAAATGCAACATCGTGAGACTTTGGAGGATGAAACCATGGAGTATGGTCTCTGGGGATTGGCACCTCAAGAAAATGACGAAGCCGAAAATCAATTTGTATTAGAAAGTACTGGAGAAAATGATGGTACAGGTCGTTTAAAATTAACCACTAAAGATTTAAGAACCTTACAGGCTAAAATGAACAAAGCTGGTATCAATAAAAAAGGTAGAATCTTAATCTTGTGTGATGACCACGTTTCTGACTTACTGGAAGAAGACAGAAAGTTCTACACCCAATACCATAACCAAAGTGAAGGTGTGATCTCAAGCAAATATTACGGATTCAAAATATATGAAGATTCAACAACTCCTGAGTATGATGATACTACATTAGAGAAATTACCTTATGGTTCTGCAACTGTAGGTCGTAAGTCATCTGTGGTATTTCACAAAGGCAGTACTGCTAAAGCTGTAGGAACAGTTAAGCGTTTCGCTAGATCAGCATCTGAAGATCCTGAAAATAGAGAAAATACTATTGGTTTCCGTGTATGGCATATTATAGTGGCCTACGGTATTGAAGGTTCTGCAGCTATTATCTCTGGTAAAAGTCAAGATTAGTCAATTCAATATGGCAGGCTAACTTACCGCAAGTAGCCTGCTCCTCTTTGAGGATTCAATATGAGAACAATCAAATACATCGTAGTGCACTGTTCGGCCACTGTTGAAGGTAAAGACTTTAATGCTAGAGATATTGATCGGTGGCATAAACAACGAGGCTGGAAAGGTATTGGTTACCATTATGTGGTAAAGCTTGATGGTACAATAGAGGTTGGTCGCCCTGAAAATGTCATAGGAGCACATGTAAAAGGTTATAACTCAAAGAGTATTGGCGTATGCTACATTGGAGGTCTGTCTAAATCTTTAGCACCAAAGGACACCAGGACTCCAAAACAAAAAACGGCACTTTATAATTTGCTTTGCGAGTTAAAGGATAAATACCCAAAAGCCGAAATACTAGGTCATAGAGAATTTTCAAAAGACCTGAATGGCAACGGTATTATAGAACCTTTTGAATTTAGCAAAGCCTGCCCATCGTTTAACGCTTCATTGGAATATAAGAACTTATGCGATTAATGAACTTTATAGCTATTCTATTACTATTAACCAGTTGTGGCAGTGGCAAACTCATCAGTTCCAATACGGTTAAAGATGTCAAACGGGATTCTATCACCAAAATCACTTTTGAACCAAAAAAAGACACGATAAGTATTGAAGCCGATAGCCTAAAGCTATATGTGTCGACAAAAGATTTGACAGAAACTCCCGTTACAAAAACCTCTGAGAGTGGTAGAACAAAAGCTTCGGTTAGGCAGATAAACGGCCAAATAGAAGTGCAATGTTTCACAGAAAAGTACGAGGCCATTATTGAAAGTCAAAATAAAATCATTGAAACCCTTTTAAAAATAACAGAAAATAACGATACCGTAAATACGGTAGAAGTAACAAAATCGCCCTGGTATATGAAAGCTTTAGCCTTGTTAGGTGTAGCAGCTATAATACTATTTGTGGCACTTATAATTATAAAAACAAAACCTTTTTAATCATGAAAAAAACATACAGCAAAGCTGAATTAGAAAAAAAGGCTCAAGCGGTATTTAAAAACTACCCAAAAGCCAAAAAAGTATTTGCCACTACCGACGGCCAATTCTTTTTAGACCAAAATAGAGCCAACCTTCATGCCGGAGCTAAAGGCAAAGTAATTGAAATTAATGATGTCATTGAAGAAGAAACAGAAGATACATCTATCAAACCAAAATCGGCAGAAGCTTTAATTAACGAAGCAAAAAGCATTGAAACTATTGAAGCAGTTGAAGCTGCCAAAGAAGTTGAGACAAAAGGCAAAAATAGAAGCACTGTAATAGCTGCTTACGATGCCCGAATTGATGAACTAAAATCTGCTGAATAATGAGTTTTAAAGGCGTAATAATAAATAAACTGAACGGTGGTTTAGGACGCAGAAATGCTAGTGAAGATAATATCTTCATTTTAGCAGCTTGTATGCCTCTTACAGGTACCTCTTTGGTTGCTTATAAATCTCAAGAACTATTACAAGTTTCAGATGCTGAAGCTTTGGGAGTGAATGCGGCATTCGATGCTAATGAAAAAGTGCTGGTGTATAATGAGATTAAAGAATTCTTCACTTATTGTCCAGATGGTATATTACATCTCATACCATGTGCAGAAGATTTAACACCATCGGCTTTGGTAGCTTTAGATGATTTTAAAACAGCTGTTCGCAATATTCCTGAAGGCAAAGTAATTGGTATCATGAATACCACTACAACTGTACCTGATATAGATGACGAAGTAGAACCGGTGCAAACCTTTGTGAATAACTTTAAGTCAGAGTTTAGATACATAGATGCGGTAATATTAGAAGGTAAAGGAGAAGATGCTGCTATAACACCTATAGCCAATTATCCAGACCTACGTGCTAAAAATGCACCTAATGTATCAGTAAGTATAGCTCAAGACCCATCGGTAGCGTCAATAGATGCAGCTTATACTAAATATGCAGCTGTAGGATCTGTTTTAGGCATGCTAGCCGTACGTCAAGTAAATGAGAATTTAGGATCGGTTGACATTTTAAATAAGCCAGATGATTTTAAAGGTCGTGAAGATTACCCATTGACTATTGACGGCTCAACATCATGGGAAGCTGCTCAACTATCAGATGGTAATCCTTTTGAAACTTTATCTAATGCCGACCAAAAGTCATTAACCGATTCGGGCTATATCTATGCCGGAAGCTTTAACGGCTATGGCGGTGTATTTTTCAATAATGCACCTACCTGTGTTGAAAAAGCAGACGATTTTGCATACATAGAAAACAATCGTGTGTGGAATAAAGCCACTAGACTTATACGTAATACGTTGCTGCCAAAAGTACGAGGTATTGTGAAAAAAGATCCTACAACTGGTTTTATAAAATCATCTACCATAGCAGATTGGAACTCAAGACTCAACAAAGCTTTAGAAACGATGATTACCGATAACGAGATTAGTGGTTTTGATTTCTATATAAATCCTAAACAAGTATTGGCTGAAGATTCGCCATTAAAAGTTAAAGGTCAAATACTAGTAGATGGTATTGTGTTTGAGTTTGAGGTAGATCTTGGTTTAACTAACGAATTATAATTATGACTACAGACGCAACAATAATAAACAGATTCGGTCAAATGACCGGTTGGAATAACATAGTTGTAAACTTGTTATCCAGAGACGTTGAAGGTATTACTGAGCTATCATACGATGATTCAGTATCAAAAGAACATGCATATGGAGCTGGGAAATATCCTGTGGGCCGTGGAGAAGGTAATTATGAAGCTAATGCTTCTATTACTCTCTACAAAGAAGAAGTAGATGGTTTACAAGGTGCTTTAGCTACAGGTCAAAGACTTCAAGACATCTTACCATTTGATATTAATGTACAGTATGAAAAGAAAGACGGTTCTATTCAAAAAGATCGCATTCGTAACTGTGAGTTTACCAATAATGGTGTTGAAGTAAAGAATAACGACGGCACCATTTCAATAAAATTCGATTTAATTGTGTCACACATTGAATGGAATGTAATTTAAAATTATGGCAAAAGAATATCAAAAACATAGCGACATCACTCCAGATATGAATCTGGAGTGGGAAGCTAAATACGGCAAGAAACGCATTTCAGACTTAGAGATTGAAACGTCAGATGGTGACGTGGCAAAGTTTGTAATTCGCAAACCAGATCGTCAAGTATTAGAAGCTATGGGTAAATATGCCGCTGCTAAAAATGTGTCGGCCATCAACAAAGTTTTGATTTCTAACTGTGTGTTAGGCGGTGATATGGAAGCATTAGAGAAAGACGGTGAAGTATATATTGAAGTGTTAGAACAGCTTAATGCGCTTAAAAATAAGGCGAAAAGTACCGTAAAAAAGCGTTAGGCCTCTATGCTTTAGAGGCCGATGACCAAGCAGAAGATCATCATGAAATAAGTAAAATCAATGCGCTTTTACGTAGTCATTACCAGATAGACCCCAATACATTATCAGATGATGAATGGGCAAAACTATACCAGGAATATGCCTATGTAAAAGCGGTTGAGTATAAAAACATTTTCAAGGTAGTAGAATTAGCAAACAAAAAAGCATTGGCCGACATCCTCGGCCAAATGTTCAGTAAATAACATGGCAGGAAGCAGTACCACAACACAATGGATTTTAGAGCTTATAGACAAAGTATCTGCTCCTATGCGTGGTGTTGAAAAGTCAACAAAATCTGTTGATGATACACTAGCTAGTGTGACGGCTTCTTTAGATGACATGGACGATGCCACCAAAGCTACTGCAAAACAAGCTATAAAAAGCTTCAACGATTTGTCTTCAGAAATTAAAAGAGAAGAAGATCAAATCAAAAAACTCAAAACCCATTTAGACAGTTTAGGAGATGCCGTTGACCCTTTAACTAAGGGGCAAATAGATTTCGATATCAAGCAAGCCGAAACCAAAGTACGTCGTTATAAAGAGCAACTTATTGAGGTGCAAAACGAGCTTGAAGAAATAGAGAAAGCTCCAGACCAGGAAAAAATGAAAGCCAACTGGGGAGCCGCTGTAGTAGTGGCCAACCAAACGGTTGAACTTGTCAATAAGGCGATTGATGGTTTGCGATTTACTACTGAAATTGAAGACTTACGGGTTAATATTGAACGCTTTTCTGGAACTTCAGGTGATCAGTTAGACGAACTGACAGCCAAAGCGTATAAGTTAGGTGCTGTATTTAAAGAGTCTCCAGACGAAATCGCTAAAGCTGCCAACGCTATGACTAAGTTGGTAGGCGGCACCTACGAGGAGAATATGGCCTTAATAGAGGCAGGATTTGAAAAGGGTGCCAACATCAATGGAGACTTTATAGATCAGCTAAAGGAATATCCAACATTCATAAAACAATTAGGTTTAAGCCAATCTCAAGCTATAGCTTTAATGGCACAGGCTGGTAAAGATGGGATTTTTAGCGATAAAGCTATGGACTCTATAAAAGAGGCTGATATATCGCTAAGAGAGATTGGGCAACCTCAAATAGATGCGTTGAGAGGTATAGGTTTAGAAGCTGAAGATTTAGCCAATAAAACCACTTTTGAAGCGGTGCAGATGATTAGCAAGTCTATGGAAGGAGCAACCACTCAAGCCAAACAATTGGTTTTAGCGGATATTTTTAAGGGAGCAGGCGAAGACGCTGGTCTTGCGTGGATTGAAGGTCTTGGTAGTATTGATTTAGATATAAATAAGATACCTTCAGTAAAGTCGGCTTCAAGTGGTATTCGAGGTTGGTTGGCCGACTTAAAAACATCCTTCAGTGCAACCTTTGGTAGCATTGGAGCTTCGGTTGTAGAACTGTCTCCAGTAGTAACTGGTATTGCTTCCATTATTCCTTTAATGTCATCTTTATCAAAAGTTACATGGGTACAAACCACAGCCACAAAAGTAGCGACCGCAGCACAATGGTTATGGAATGCTGCTCTTACGGCTAATCCTATTGGATTAGTAATTGCTGCTGTTGCAGCTTTAGTAGGTGCTATTGTTTGGTTAAGTACATCTGTAGAAGGTTGGGGCGATGCATGGCAACACACTTGGAACGGAGCAAAATTGTTATTCAGTGCTTTTGTTCTTACCGTGAAAGCAAACTTTAACACCATGATTAACGGTCTTATGGTAGGCATTAACATGATTAAAGAGGGGTGGTATAAGTTTAAGATAGCTATGGGGATTGGCGATGAAGCCGAAAACCAAAAAATGCTAGACCAGATTAATGCCGATACTGAAGCTCGTAAAAAATCAATAGTTGATGGTTATAAGGAAGTTGCCAAAACAGCTCTTGAGGCAGGTGTTGAATTTACAAAAGCAGGCGGATCTTTAAAACTGAAGGAAGATGAAGAAGATGAAGAAACAGCAACTACATCAACAGGTTTAGCAAACTTTACCAATACTCTTGACGGCAATGTTACTGGTTCTGGTAGCGGTTCGTCTTCAGGCAGTGCATTACAAGGAGTAGGTAAGGAAGCAGGCAAAACAGTGACCATGAACTTAGATATAAAAAACTATTTCAACATAGATGGTAACTGGCGTAATGACATAGACAAAATAGCCGATGCTGTGACAGGTAAAATTAACGATAGATTAAGAGATTCACTTATAAGTTTATAATGAGCACATTTAAACCAGACATATCGCAACTTTTTAATATTGCTTTCGGTTTCATTCCTGTGAGGTATGCTAGTGATCTTTCTGTACAACCAAGTGCCGATGTAAACTACCAATCTATTCCAACCAAACCAATTGAAGAGATTAAGAAAATGAGTTGGCTGGGAACGCCGGTTATGTTCCCCATGAAGTTTAAAGGCGGTTCGTATCAATATTATACTCCTGTAGGACAATTGCAACAAAAGAGATTGAATGATTTTGAATTGCCTTTTGCTAGTGTAGCAGATTTTAGACGTGCCAAGAACATTACCAAAACCAATGTGTTGGGCAGCAATGGAACGGTTAAGGAAATATATGGTTTTGATGATTGGCAAATACGCATTAGAGGGCTGTGTTTAGATACACCAGAAATGTCAGCTTATGAGCAGCATTTGCAGTTGTTGAAGTGGGAAGAAATTGCCGATAGCATTGAAGTAATTGGTACGTTATTTAAAGACAAAAGCATATACAGAATTACAGCTGATGATTTTGACTTTAAGCTAGCTCAAGGGAAACAAAACGTGATTCCATTTGAGATTACAGCCAGTAGTGATGAACCTTTAGAATTAGTGTTATGAGCGTGATAATTAAAGATAATTTCAGAATAGTAGAATTCCAAACAGGCGTTGATGTGTTGGGATTTCCTGTAATCTGTAAGCATGTTATTAATGATGAAATCTCTTGGCGTGTCAAACCAAAAAACCGTAAGAAATGACGCTAGCCATGAACGCTCATATCACCTTCCCTGAATATAATGGACGGAAGGAGTTAATTATAAAAAAAGTCTCTTCAGTAGAGATTGAAAGCAGTTTTAAACTGTTAACAGATAAGGCGGTAATTACACTGCCTAGGAATGTAAAGTTCTTTGATAAAAATAAAGTTCGTGAAGTGTTTCGTCGTGGAGCTCCAGTAATTATAGCTTTAGGCTACAATGGCGAATATATTACCGAGTTTCAAGGTTATGTTACTCAGGTTTCGGCAAATATTCCCATTCAAATCACTTGTGAGGATGAGATGTGGAAACTCAAGCAATTGCCTGTAAACGTGAGTTACAAATCGGTAACGCTTAAAAAGCTGTTGGAGGATATTGCACCAAACTATTCGGTTGATGCTTTAGAAGGTGTGGAACTGGGTGGTGTGCGTTTTGCTAAAACCAATGTGGCAGCGGTTTTGGATAAGCTACAAAAAGACCCGTACAATCTGTTTAGTTACATGAAAGGCAAACAGTTGGTTTGTGGTAAATATTACAGTGATGATAGTAATGAGGATACGGTAAACTTTCATTTAGAGCGCAATGCCGTAAGCAACGATTTGAACTACCGAAATGCTGAAGACATCATTTTAAAAGTAAAAGGTGTATCGGTACTAAAGGATGGTAAAAAAATTGAAGTTGAAATTGGTGAAGACGGTGGCGACACCTACCAATTAACCTATTACAACATTGCTGTTAAAGCTGAAGTGCAAAAACTGCTTGAGAAAGATTATGAAACCAAAAAACGTGGCGGTTTTGATGGCAGCTTTACCAGTTTTGGAACGCCATCCATAGCCCACGGCATGAAGGTGAATCTTGAAAGCGGATTATATCCAGAGCGTTCGGGAACCTACTATGTAGAAGCGGTTAAAAAAAACTTTGGTAAATCTGGTTACAGGCAGGAAATTACTTTGGGAGGTGCTTTATTATGAAAAAGGAAGGAAGAGAAATAGAGCAATTTGGACAATTACTGTCCAAAACCTTAGACAGAAAAACCAAAGTACAAACCCATTGGGCAACGGTTACTGAGGTGGATTGGGAAAGCAAAACCATGACGGTTAAGGGAATGGTTGACGATTTAGAGTTCTATGATGTGCTTTTAGGTTTAAGTTCTTTCTACAGAAAACCAAAAGTAGGAGCCAAATGCTTAATAGGTGTCATTCTTAATCAAGAGGCATCCACCTTCTTAATAGACTGTGAAGCCTTTGAAGAAGCGGTATGGACAACCGAAGATGCCGAACTAAAAATAAAAGACCAGGGCTTTTCCGTAAAGGTAGGAAATGAGAGCCTTAAAGAGATACTTAACGATTATATAGACGAAGTGAACAAGATAAAAGTAATATACGGTAACACGATAAATGTAGCTGCTACCACAGCTATTAAACAGCGTTTAAACACCGTTTTAATAGAATAATAATTATGCCAATTAGTCAAGCACAATTAGCAGATAAGATTGAAGCTGCCTTGAAGTATAATAGTGATGATCCCGAAGTTGACATCCCTCAAGCTCGTAAACATTTTGCCAATGAGCTGGCTGAAGCTATTGCGCAATTTACCATTGGTAGAGAGACCACGGTTACCGGAACATCAGCAACTGGAGGAGCGGTTACCGGAACAGGAATTATAAAAGGAACGCCCTAATGGAACAGGACATATTATTAGACGATACAGACGATTTAATCATTGAGAATGGCGATTTCAAAATAGGTGAAAGCCTCACTCAAGACGTTGGCCTGATTTTAAGAATGAACCAAGGCGAATTAAAAGAAGACCCATTATTGGGTGCTAATTTAATTCAAATGGTAAAAAGCAATGTAGATGACGATGAACTTCAAACTAGAGTGAAGTTACATCTACAACGAGATGGAAAAGACTATGAAGCCTTAAAAAATTACATCAAATTAAACCGAAATATACAATGATGGACATTATTAATAACCACATCGGTGAGATAATAACAGCTATTGCAGGCCTAGGGGCTTGGGGCTTTGAGCGTTCTAAACGCAAACAGGAATTAAAAAGGCAAGAAACTGAAACTAATCAATCGGTTGTAGATCTATACCAGGAAGCTCTAGACGATTTAAAAAGCCGCTATGATGAGAAGTTTACAGACTTAGAAAGCGAAATTAAGTCCTTAAAACAGAATTTAAACCTCTGGAAAAACAAATACAGGAGCTTGAAGCAAGAATTTGATGAGTACAAGAAAAAACACGAAAAGTAATGGCAGAAATTCGAGTTAAATACAAGCAAAGCCTTTTAGACATTGCCATTCAAGAATATGGTAGTATTAACGAGGTAGATGTTTTAGAACTTGAAAACAACATGAGTCGTACAGATGTTATACCTGCAGGTACTGTACTTAGAATACCAGATATCACCGTGTTAGAACCAGATGTTCAATTGTACTATAAAAAAAAGCAACTTAAACCGGCAACAGCATTATCTGATGAAGATTTAACCCTTATTGAAAACACCGACGATTGTAATTTATGTGAACTCTTTAAATAGATAAAATGAAACAAGCACTTAACATATTAATAGCATACCTAACCTGTACAGACCCTGTTATACAAAATAAATGGCTAAACCTGCTTCATAGTTTTTGGCATAAAGATTCAGGCTGGCTCTTAAAGTCTATTACTACGGTATCTGGAGGGTATAGATTCACCGTTGTAGATGGCGATGGCAATGAAACCTCTCATGATATCAACATCCCAACCTTACCAAATAGCCAGCCCATAAGTTATATTCAAGGGTTGCAATCTGCTTTAGATGAAAAAGTAGATAAAGTGCCAGGAAAAGGCTTAAGTACTCAAGACTTCACAACGGCTTTAAAAAACAAACTTGATGGCTTGCAGAATTATGTGCACCCCCAATTTCACCAAATTAGTGATATTCAAGGGTTGCAATCTACTTTAGATAATTTACCCAACATATATGAATCTTTAAGCAATAAAGGTGCTAACAACGGATACACGCCCTTAGATAGTGATGGGAAAATACCGCAAGCATATTTACCTGCTGTAACAATTACAGAAACTTTTGTTGAAGGAAGTGAAGCATCTATGCTAGCATTAACAGCTCAAATAGGAGATGTGTGTGTGCGTACCGATGAAAGTAAAAGTTATATTTTACAAGGCCCAGACCCAACTGTGTCAAGTAATTGGCAAGAGCTATTAAGCCCAACAGGAGGCGTATCTTCTGTTAATGGTTTAAATGGTTCGTTAACTCTAGATTTATCTTTAACCGGTGGAAATTTAGGTATTACAGGCGGAAATACTGTGAATTTAGACACTCGTTACTCGCAGTTAGGACATAACCATAATTGGAGTGACATTACAAATACGCCAACTACATTAGCTGGTTACGGTATTACCAACGCTTATACCAAAACAGAAGTAAATGCCTTAATACCAACAGATAATGCTTCTTTAACCAACGGTGCAGGATATATCACCTCTCCTGACGGCGGAAATGCAGCTACTCTTGATGGTTTAGATAGTTCTCAATTTCTAAGGAGTGATACAAGTGACACGATGAATGGTAGTTTAACTATTACCAGTAATTTATTTTTTACAGGAGGAAGTAATGATTGGAGCTTAATTCCCTTAGGTAACAATATTCAAATTAGAAATACAACAGTTCCATATACAGCGATGTTGTTTGATGGCGCTAATAAAAGAGTAGGTGTAAATACAGTATCTCCTTCTTACACCTTAGATGTGAGCGGAGATGGTAGATTCACAGGCAATATAACCGCCCCCAACATCATCACCAACGAAACAGACACTTATACTGGCACTGATAAGGCTGCAAAAATAATAACATTAACGCAAGCAGAGTATGATGCTATTGGCACTAAGAATGCTTCAACTTTATATATAATCGTGTAATGGGACTTAATTTAGGAAATAACGCAATTAACAATTTAAAACTTGGTAATACTCAGGTAACTAAAGTTTATAAAGGTAATGATTTAGTATGGCCAGTGAGTTTTGATTTAGAAAATTCATTTAAAAACGCATTGATAAGTGACAGGTATAATAACATTACAAGAGCCAATAATATACTTATCACCGCTCACGATGCGGTTAATAAGTATATTGAAATAAACAGCCCTGAAGCTCATGCTGCAATGGCAGCTAACCCTACAGGAACAGGAGGTGAAAGTTGGTTTATATGTCAAGGTGGCGAAGCATCTATATTGGTTGAAGTTACTAGTATCAGTTCATTAGGAACTAATAGACTTTATTATGGAGCAACCTATTTAGGGTCTCCAAATTTCTCGGTAGGTCAAAAAGTAGAATTGTTCAATCCATTTATAAATTATCAGTACATCCCCAATAACAATCCATTATTTAACCCTTACCCAAGCACGGTAAGTGGTGGCAGTTTTCATTACATTCAACCAGGTGGTATTTATCAGAAAACAAACGGCACGTATGTAATGTTATGTCCTGTGGTTTATGGTGCACATGTAGAACGAAAAATATACTATGCTACCTCTCCAGATTTAGAGAATTGGACTTTTACAGATACATTGTTGCTACAAACAAGTTCTATTTCTTTTGCAAAAACAACAGGAAATGTCTTCAGTACATCTAATCCATTTAAAATGAACGATGGAAAATATTTGGTTTTATTAGCTGTTCAAAAGCCTGATAACAATTATACATCTGCTTATATGATAATGGATGAAGATCTAAACATTACTACATCACCAACAGAAATAAATATTAATTCATCTAATTTCAATTTCACGAATCATTATCCTTTATCATTAGTGTATCACGATGGGAAATTTAGAATTATTATTCATAATAGAGATAATGGTACTGATATAAATAAAGAATGTTGGGAGTATGTATTAACAGCATCTAATACCGATGCTAATTTACTGTCTCTATTAAACGCTACATCATCTGCACCATCAGCAACCAAAATACAAGATGCTAATGTAGATAGTGGCTATTTGAATGGAAAAATGGACGATGCCGAATACATACAAAATGAAAATTCACTGTTTTTAATTATTGGTAGTGAAGAAGAAAATGTAGGCGGTTGGGCAACCTCAAATAACCGTGAGTATGGCTTAGCAAAATTAGTTGGTAACTCATGGGTACATGATGTTAGAAGCCCTATGATTGTCAACCCTATGCAGCTTCACAATAAATATCCTCAATTCAATTTCGCATGGGACCATTTTGGAGGATATATATCTCCAATAGTAAAGAATGGTTGGCTTTATATGTTCATAGCTTCAGGGGATGACGGAGCTCAAGATTATTGGATGTCCGGCATAAAAACACAATTAATAACACAATAAATACACACATGGAAGAATTAAATTTTTTAGAACAAGCCCTTAACAAAGGAAATGGAGCATTAACAGTAAAAGAAAGCCGTATGGCAGCAAATTGCCTAGACGCCTTAGCGGCTAAGTTGCAAGATTATGAACAATTAAAAGCAGCAAAAGCCAAAGAAAGCAATAAAAAGTAAAACAATGCCAACCCCAACACAACAAGAAATAAAAGAGCAAATATTGGCAGAAAAAGCCAATTACAGCAGTTTAGATACTTTAAATAGTACCAGTAAAGTATCCATATATGGCATATGGGCTGGTATTGTGGCCACGGTAATCTGGACGTTGTATGTGTTTTTCGACCTCTTTACAGATGAAATAAACACCAAAATAAAGGAGCAAAAAAAGTACTCTTTGCTTTGGTACAGGAATAAGGCGTTAGAGTTCCGTTATGGCCAGCAAATCATTAATGATGAATATACCGATGATGGCTATACCGAAGAAGAAATAGAAGCCATGAAAGTAGTAAAAAGAGCTGCTGTAATTGAGCTAGAGGTAAACAATCGTAAACACTTATACATTAAAGTGGCTACCGAAGATGAAAATGGTAATCTAGCACCAGTACCAGATGAAGTTAAAGAAGCCTTAGAAGTGTATTTTTCAGACCCCGAAAACGGTATAAAAGCTGCTGGAACTAAAATTATCATTTTTACTGCTCAAGCAGATGATTTAAAGCTGAATATCGATTTCTTTTACAACCCCTTGGTGTTGGATGAAAATGGCTCACGTATAGATGGTACAGCAAACACGCCTGTACAGGATGTGGTTCGTGATTACTTAAAAAATCTCAAGTTTAATGGTGAGTTCAATATTGCAAAACTTGAAGACCTTTTGCAAGATGTTGATGGTTGTAGTAATCGTGAGGCTTACATAAGGCTTTGTGAAGCTAATTATTTAACACCTCCAGCATTCCAAATTATTAACGATAGCTACGTGGCCAATAGCGGTTATATGGTTGTAACCGACGAAAACCTGAACATCAATTTCATACCAAAACCTGAAACTTTGTAATGGATAAAGTATTCAACATAAAACTAAACGAATACGTGGTGCATTTGCTCCCAACTGTTTTGCGCAAAACACGTATGGTGCATTGGTTATTATGCCAAATTAAACCCTTACAAGAGTTGTACACTAAGTTTATGGCCTTACGTGCCGAAGCACTTTACAAAATAGAACACACCCCACAGGTTTACAGCATGGTAAACGTGCTTAATGATGCTTTTGACGTAGGACAGCGCAGAATTAGAATAGCAGATGGTGTTTATAAAAGCCCGGTGTATTTCTACGAACCCGAAGAAACTGCTCCAGTGCATTTCTACGAACCTGCAGAAGAAAAGCCAATTTACTTCTACGAACCCGAAGAGCTAGAGCTGTTAGATGTAGATTTTGTAGTGCTTTTGCCCCAAGATATAAACTTAACAGATGCCGAAATGATACGCTTACGAGCTTTGGTAGATTTTTACCGTAGCCCCGATAAAACTTACGAAATAAGATATAACGATGAATAAATTAGAAGTACAAGGCAGTGGTTTTCCTGCCGATAATAGAACATGGCGATTTGTACGAGATATGATAAATACCGTACATGAACTAGCTGCCATTGGTGGCGATAATTACATCCTTAAAGGCTGTGAAGACGATAACGGTGTTATAGCCGATGGCTTTATTGTGTTAGATGGTGAATTGCTCCCATTTCAAGGCGGTGCCGTTGGATCAGAAATAACCATAGACGAATCAATTGAAGCCGTCACCTATTTAGAAGACCTTAACCCAACAGATGGTCAAGGCGACGAAAAGAATGCTTACTTTACTCGTTTTGCCCGTTTTGGAAACGATGGTGTAGCAACTTATAATTGGGCCGATTTAGAACGTTTAAATCCGCTATTAGAGTTGCAAAGATGTTTAGTGCCTAAACAATCAGCCATTCCTTATTGGGGGTCTATTAATGATATTCCTTCAGGCTGGCAATTATGTGACGGTACTAATGGAACCCCAGACCTATCGGGAATGTTTATTGTAGGCTACGACCCCAATGATGAAGATTACGATGCTATTGGCAACCCAGGTGGTGCAAAAGAAGTTACGCTTACAGAACAGCAAATGCCTGCTCATAACCATAGTGGTAATACTAATTACACAGGTTCACACAGCCATAGCATTACCGCCTATATTCAATCAGGTTCAAACGATGGTTCTGGAGGGGAAAAAGCTGGATATTTTCAAAATACCCAAACTGGTTCTGCTGGCAACCATAGCCATACCTTCACAACAAATAGCAAAGGAGGTAGCCAACCCCACGAAAACAGACCACCATATTATACTATGGCATACATTACGTATGTAGGGGTGTAATAGATAATCATACTTTGGAGGGGAAATGCCCTCCAGTTTTAAAAAACCTCTCACAGTAATTTAAACACGAGCCCAACAGGCTACTGGAGGACATAATGTCTTTCAGGTGCTTGTTGGGCTTGTTGTGTTTAACTGTGAGAGGTTGCAAATATAAGGAATAAACTATTTTAAAGCAATTATGATGAATAAGTATCACAAAGAATTGAGAAGGATTTTAAAGAAAGGGAAACGTCAGGAGAATAAGAAGGGAAATATCATCTATCTTCTGAATGAAGTATTGGAATTGCGCCCTCGTGATTTGCTTGATATATTCGAGTCTCATGCTTTGGCGCGTAATAAATTAAGGAAAGAGTTGGAGCTATTCCAGAAGGGGGAGCGATTGACAGAGAGCTATAGAGATGCTGGAATTACGTGGTGGGATTATTGCGGGCCAATATTAGTCAATAGCTACCCAACTTATTTTGAGAAATTACCTGGATTGATATCCAAGATAAATAGGGAGCGTCGAAGTAGTAAGAATTATGTGATGTTCTTAGGAAGTACAGATGCAGAGAGTAATCAACAACCGTGTTTGAGTTTGATACAATTTCAGATTTCTCGAGGCGAATTGGTTCTGACGGCATATCAGAGGAGTAGTGATGCTAATTTAGGACTTCCGGCCGATATCTATCATTTGTATTTAATAAGTCGTCAGATAGATTTGCCATTGAAGTCTATCACGCTATTCTTAGGTAATGTGCATATATATGAGAATAATGTGAAGTTGACTAAACAGTTACTTAAGGGGAAATCAGTGAGGTTTAATTTAAATGTATAATGTATGAAGACACCTATAAGTTATTATGGAGGTAAACAGAACTTAGTGAGCACTATATTGCCTCTAATACCTAATCATACGACCTACACAGAGACATTTGTTGGCGGCGGAGCTATATTTTGGTCTAAGCCCAAAAGCGAAGTTGAAGTGATTAATGATTACAATAGGGAGTTGATTAATTTCTATGAATGTGTTCAGAATGAATTTGTGGGGCTTGAGAAGATGATACGTATAAGTTTGCATAGCCGTTCGTTGCATTCAGATGCTAGTGTTGTGTATAATAATCCGCATATGTTTGATAAGCTTAAGCGCGCCTGGGCTGTTTGGGTTCTGGCGGCTCAAAGTTTCAGTTCTATGCTTGATGGTTCATTTGGTTATGATAAGCTTCGAGGCACTACGAGTCAGAAGATTACGAATAAGCGTCATGATTTTACAATAGATTTGTCTATTCGTATGCAGAATGTTCAGTTGGAGAACACAGATGCTATTCGAGTGATTAGGTCGCGCGATTATAAAGATGCGTTTCATTATTGTGATCCTCCATATTTTAATAGCGATTGTGGTCATTATGATGGTTATACGAAGGATGATTTTGAGGATCTTCTGAAGACTCTCGAGCAGGTTGAGGGTAAGTTCTTGTTGAGCAGTTATCCAAGTGATATATTGACTGATTACATAAAGTCTAATGGATGGTATGTGAAGCAATTGGAGCAGTCTGTCAGTGTGGCTAATGGTACAGGTAAGCCTGGTAAGAAGAAGATAGAGGTCTTAACAGCTAATTATGATTTAAGTAATCCACAAGACCATTTAAAGCTATTTTAAATGGTCTTTAAAATGGATTAAATGTGTATTTTTGTGTACAATTTGATTTCAGATTATGTACAATTTGATTTCACGATTATATTATTACATTTTGAATTTCTAAAAAATAAGTTAAGAGTTTTTTGAGCATCTGAACACGTTTATCTTAATAAAACTCCAACTATGCTTTTATTGAAAAAGTTAAATGAATTAAATTTACACTAAAGTCCTCTTAGTTAACTAGTTATTTATTGCTTTTTTTTCGTATCTTATTAGCAATTAATTATTTAACCTTCCTAAAGTCATGAATAATAAGCATCTTTTTTACCGCACGTTTATGGTAGTTTGTTTTTTTGTTATTTGTGGTACTAGTTTTTTAATAGCACAAAACACATCTAATTATATTGAAGTTAAAGGAACTGTTACTGATGAAAACACTAAAGACCGTTTAGTTTTTACAGATTTAGTTATAAAAAACACAAACATAAGTACTGTTACAAATATTGATGGCGAATTTCTTTTAAAGGTACCAACAAAACATGCTGATGGTGTTATTGTTATTTCTCATTTAGGTTATGAAAAAAAAGAAATCTCTATTAGTTCATTAAAAGGAAAGGTAAAGATTATTTTAAATTCTGCTATTACTACGCTAGATGCAGTTACCCTAGTTTCTAGACCTAATAATGCTAAAGCCTTGGTATTAGAAACCTTGCAGAAAAAAGGTAAATTATACAATAATGATAATACATTAATGACTGCATTTTACAGAGAAACCATTAAGAAAAGACGAAAAAACGCATCGTTATCTGAAGCTGTTGTTAAAATTCATAAACAACCTTATACTAATTTAAGAAAAGATAATATTGAGTTAGTTAGGGCCAGAAAAAACACAGATTATTCTAGACTAGATACTTTGGCTTTAAAACTTCAAGGCGGTCCATTTAGTAACCTGTATACAGATTTAGTTAAGTATCCAGAATTTATTTTTACCAAAGAAGATATTGATGATTATAACTTTAGCTTTGGAGAAGCTACCAACATTAATAAAAAACTTATTTATGTAGTTAACTTTAAACAAAACCCTTCTATAAAAGTGCCATTGTATTACGGAAAGCTTTATATAGATGCAGAAACTTTGGCTTTAACAAATGCTGTTTACAGTTTAAATGTAGAGAATAAAGACCTTTCTAGCCAAATATTTGTGCGCAAAAAACCTAGACAGGTTGATGTACACCCAATGAAAGCAGATTATAGAATAAATTACCGTATTAAAAATGGTAAATGGCATTATGCCTATAGCAACATATTGCTATCTTTTAAAGTTAATTGGAAAGGTAAGCTATTTAATAGCACATATACCTTAAATAGCGAAATGGCTGTAACCGATTGGGAAATACATGATTCAAAATTTGTAAAACTTAAAAACCAAATGTTAAGACCAACTACTATATTGGCCGATGAAGCTTCTGGTTTTTCTGATCCTGAATTTTGGGGTGAATACAATATTATAGAACCCGAAAAATCTATTGAAAATGCCATTTCTAAAATTAGAAAGCAGTTAAAGAAAACGTAATTATTTTTACATTTTTATAATGAAAAAATTAGATAAAAGTTAAACCTAATTAAAATAAAGCCGTTTGTCCATCATCTGTTCCTTCATTATCTACATTTGAATCTTCTGATGATACTTCTTTTTCATCTACAACTTCTAATTCATCGGCATGTACTTCTTCTGGAGCGTCATAAGGTAAAGGATCTAATAAATTAATTTGATTTACCTTATCTTTTGTTAATTGATTACCAATTGCATTTATACCTTTAATGGCTATAAATTCTTCTAAATTAATTTCTAGATTATCTTTTCTGTCTTTACCCCTTTCTTTAGCAAAAACTATTTCTGCCATTGGTTTCCAATCTGTAGAAACAATTTCTAATTGAGAATTAGGAACATCTGGAATAAAACTTTCCTCTTTATTTTCATTTTCAATCAAAAATCTTTTTACGTAATAGATTTCTTTTTCACCATGAAAATATATTACAGATATGGGTTTTTTGGGAATCCATTTTTCTAACACTACCATATCATCATCAAAATGCATAGTAACCTCTGGTGTAACTGTTTTAACTATGCCTTTTTGATTTATTATTAGTAGTTTATCTTCACCTCTAAATTCACCAATTAATTCACCTCTACCATCAACATTTAAACGTTGCACGGTTTCATCAAACCAAATTTTTCTAGGTTTTAAGGTAGAAACACCTTTTTCTTTTAACTCTATACGTTTTACGGTATATTTAGTTACTAAGTTACCTTTTGATGCTCGTCCTTTTATTAAAATATCGGCAAAATCAATATCCCATTTAAGTTTTTTTATACTTCCTGCTTGTCTTAAATGAACTGTAACAACCTCTGCTTCTCCGTTAGGATTTGCAGTAAAGTAAAGTATTTGTGAGCCTTTGTTTCCGTTGGTTAAATCGTACTCTCTATCTCTTGTCATTGCTGTAACTGCAAAACGCTTAATGTATGAAGGTCCTTTTTTACCATCTCTATAAATTAAGTTATAAATGGTGCGTTTATCTTTCTTTTTAAATACAGCTACATGAATAATATCTTTACCAACAAAAGTTTTGGTGTCAACTTTTGTAACCATCATTTTACCGGCTTTGGTAAAAACAATAATGTCATCTATATCACTACAATCACAAACATACTCGTCTCTTCTTAATGATGTTCCTATAAAACCTTCGTCTCTATTTACGTATAGTTTTGTGTTTCTAATAACTACTTTTGTGGCATCTACATCATCAAAAGTTCTAATCTCAGTTTTACGCTCTCTTCCTTCTCCATATTCTTTTTTAAGCCTTTTAAAATAAGTTATGGTGTAATCTATTATATTAGCTAAATGGTGTTTTACCTCTGCAATTTGTTCTTCTAAAGCATCAATTTTTTGTTGTGCTTTATCAATATCAAATTTTGAAATTCTTTTAATCCTAATTTCTGTTAAACGTACAATATCATCTTCTGTTATAGCGCGTTTTAAATGTTTAATATGAGGTTTTAGTCCTTTGTCAATAGCACTTATTACACCGTCCCAAGTTTCTTCTTCTTCAATATCACGATAAATTCTGTTTTCAATAAAAATACGTTCAAGCGAAGCAAAATGCCACTGTTCTTCTAACTCTCCTAGTTTTATTTCTAGTTCTTGTTTTAAAAGTTGAACGGTGTTGTCTGTTGAACGACGCAACATTTCTGAAACCCCTATAAAAAGTGGTTTATTGTCTTCTATGATACAGCCTAATGGCGAAATTGAAGATTCACAACTTGTAAAGGCATACAATGCATCTATAGTTTTATCTGGCGACAATCCTGATGGTAAATGTACTAAGATTTCAACCTCTGCAGCGGTGTTATCTTCTATCTTTTTTATTTTAATTTTACCTTTATCGTTGGCTTTTAAAATAGAATCTATTAAAGATGATGTGGTAGTTCCGTAAGGTATTTCAGTTATTACAAGTGTATTTTTATCTAATTGAGATATTTTGGCACGAACACGTACTTTACCTCCTCTGTTACCATCATTATAATTTGAAAAATCTGCTATTCCAGCAGTTGGAAAATCTGGAAGTAAAGTAAAACGTTTACCTTGTAAATGCTTAATTGAAGCATCTATTAACTCTATAAAATTATGTGGTAATATTTTGGTTGAAAGTCCTACAGCAATTCCCTCACCTCCTTGTGCTAGTAGCAACGGAAACTTAACAGGTAAATTAACAGGCTCTTTTCTTCGGCCATCATAACTAGCTTGCCATTCTGTAATTTTAGGACTAAATATTACATCTAGAGCAAATTTAGAGAGGCGCGCCTCTATATACCTAGAGGCTGCAGCACTATCTCCTGTTAGTATATTTCCCCAGTTACCTTGGGTATCTATGAGTAGATCTTTCTGACCTATTTGAACCATGGCATCGGCTATACTTGCATCTCCATGTGGATGATACTGCATAGTATGCCCAACAATGTTTGCTACTTTGTTATAGCGCCCATCGTCAAGATCTTTCATAGAATGCATTATACGGCGCTGTACTGGTTTAAAACCATCTTCAATGGCTGGTACTGCACGCTCTAGTATAACGTATGAGGCGTAATCTAAAAACCAATCTTTATACATACCCGTTACCCGGGTAATTGTTTCTTTTGACTCTTCTGGTTTGTTATTTAAATCTTCGCCTTCCTCAATCATTAATTATTTTAATTTAAATGGGGTTTACTTTTAAGAATTTTTTTAAGCTTTTTAGCGTTTAAAAAGTGTAATTCTTCACTACTATTATTTTGGTACAAATATTTGTAACTTCTCTTTTTTTCTTCTTTTTTTTCTTTTGTGTATAACATCTTAATTTCATTTTGTCCTGTTAAAAAAACAGGTATTAAACATTATTTCTAATGCAAATTTACGTTTAAACTAAGATATTACAATCGTATTTTAACTTATTTTTATATTAAATTCTCATTTTAACAAACAAATAATCTTAATTTAACAATTAGACCCCTTGTTTATTCAATAATATCTAATTCTACTTTTAAATTATCTATTATAAACTCTTGTCTTGTTGGTGTGTTTTTTCCCATGTAAAATGATAACAATTCATCTATAGACATATTATCATCAAGCATTACAGGGTCTAAACGTATATCTCTTCCTATGAAATGTTTAAATTCATCTGGTGAAATTTCTCCTAGCCCTTTAAACCGAGTAATTTCTGGTTTTGGTTTAAGTTTTTCTATAGCTTCTATACGCTCTTCTTCTGTATAACAATAAATGGTTTCTTTTTTATTGCGAACTCTAAAGAGTGGTGTTTGCAAAATGTATAAATGCCCTTCTTTTATTATTTCTGGGAAAAATTGTAAAAAAAACGTAATTAATAGTAATCTAATATGCATTCCATCTACATCGGCATCTGTTGCTATTACAACATTATTATAACGTAAATCTTCCAGAGATTCTTCTATATTTAAGGCTGCTTGTAACAGATTAAATTCTTCGTTTTCATAAACTATTTTTTTACTTAACCCGTAGCAATTGAGTGGTTTTCCTTTTAAACTAAATACCGCTTGTGTATTAACATCTCGAGACTTTGTAATACTACCAGAAGCCGAATCGCCCTCTGTAATAAACAGTGTGGTTTCTAAATTTCTTTCATTTTTGGTATCTCCAAAATGCACTCTACAATCGCGTAATTTTTTATTATGAAGACTTGCTTTTTTAGCTCTATCTCTAGCTAATTTTCTTATTCCTGATAATTCTTTACGTTCACGTTCTGCTTGAAGAATCTTTTTAAGTATTTTTTCGGCTGTATCTGGATTTTTATGTAAATAGTTATCTAGATTGGTTTTTACAAAATCATTAACGTATGTACGAACCGTTGGATAATCGCCTCCCATATCTGTAGAGCCTAATTTTGTTTTGGTTTGGCTCTCAAAAACTGGTTCCATAACTTTAATGGCAATGGCACTTATAATAGATTTTCTAATATCTGAAGCATCAAAATTTTTACCATAAAACTCCCTTACTGTTTTTACAACAGCTTCTCTAAAAGCATTTAAATGAGTACCGCCTTGGGTAGTATTTTGACCATTAACAAAGGAGTGATATTCTTCACTATATTGTGTTTTACTGTGGGTTATAGCTACCTCAATATCATCACCTCTTAAATGTATAATTGGGTATAATAAATCTGTTTCTTTGGTACTTTCTGTTAATAAATCTTTTAAACCATTTTCACTAAAATACTTTTCTCCATTAAAAACTATGGTTAACCCAGGATTAAGGTACACATAGTTTTTAAGCATTTTCACAATGTATTCACTTCTAAATTTGTAATTTTTAAAAATGCTTTCATCTGGAACAAAAGATACTTTAGTTCCTTTTCTGCGTGTGGTATTATCAAGAAGTTCTTGGTTGGTTAACTCTCCTTTTTCAAACTCTGCCGAAGCAGATTTACCATCTCTTGTAGATTCTACTCTAAAATAATTTGAAAGTGCATTAACCGCTTTGGTACCTACACCGTTTAACCCTACCGATTTTTTAAAGGCTTTAGAATCATATTTACCTCCGGTGTTCATTTTAGAGACTACATCAACTACCTTTCCTAAGGGAATTCCACGACCATAATCTCTAACAGTAACTTTAGTTCCATGAACAGAAATTTCAATAGTTTTTCCTGCCCCCATTACAAACTCATCTATAGAGTTGTCTATTACTTCTTTTAGCAGAATATATATTCCATCATCTGGCGATGACCCATCACCTAATTTACCTATATACATTCCTGGGCGCATACGAATATGTTCTTTCCAGTCTAATGAACGTATATTATCTTCGGTATAATTAGATTGTACTGCCATAAAAAAGAGTGAAATTTAATGATGGAACGCTAATATAAGACAACGCCTCAAAAAATAAAATAGCATTTACACAAAGTAATTAACAATACAACAATTATATTGTTGAGAACTACCGTTAGTTATTTTTTATGTTTTCAAATAAATAAAACATAACACTCAAATTTTCAATTAGTTGTAAGAATCTAGTTTTTATTTAGTAAACTGAAGCTAAAACAATTTTAGAAAATGAACTTTTTTTTGTAATAATTACAAAATTCGATAAACGGAATGTTTTATACAAACTTATACCTAAAACACATAGCTTTTAAGATAATAGTAATGCAAGAAAACTGTTAGATAGCATGTTAATCATCATTATTAAGTAAATCATTTATATGCAGTAGAATCTTGCACTTTATACTTTATTTCAAAAACAGGCTGAGAACCTCTGTTTTTAGGATTAAATTTTATTGGAGTAGAAACTTTTATTCTTGTACTATCTCCATAGTTATTAAATAAAAATTTAGAGATACTGTTTGCTCGTTTAGCATCAAAAGCATTAGATATAGAATCTAATTTAAGAGTATCTATATCTTTAAGGTTTTTTAAAATTTCTTCTTTTTGTTTTCTCTTATCATTAAAATAAACTAATTCAATATCTAGATCGGGCTTACTAGTTTCTATTTTTCTTAATAATTTTAATTGGCGTTCTCTTGTTGCGGTTAAAGATGTATCTAAATATGTGTAATTTATTTCTTTAATATCACTAGGATCTACATTAACTAAATTAGATAATGCTCTAAAAGGCGATGTAGTTGTTTTTATAAGAAAGTTACCTAAGGTTTTCCATACAATTTTATTAAAATTAATTTTAGGGTCGTTTAAATCGCCCTGTACAGGTATATCCATATTAATAACGCCATCTTTGTCTTTTAAAATATACAATGCTATTTTTAAAGGCAATTTGTAAAATGCACTTTTGCGTTTGTTTCCTATTTCGGCATTATGTACAATTAGTTTGTTTTCTAGATTAAGTTTACCTGCATCAATATCCATTTTTCCTTTATAATACATATCACCATAAAGAATTGGGTAACCTGTATATTCCATAGAATAGATATTTAAATCACTTAGTTGAAAATTTGAAATCACATAATCAACTTTCATATTCATTGCTGCATCATTAGGATTAAACCCAAAGCTAGAATTAAGCTGGCCTCTTTTATTTAAAACCATTGATGTAGTGCCACTAACCCATTTAGAATCATTTTTTATAGTAGCAATATCCATTTCCATTTCAGAAAAACCATAAGTAAACGGACGTCTCTGTGTTGTATAATCTGTAAAATAAAATTCCCCATTTTCTAAATGAATGGAGTTTACTGAATAAATAATAGGGTCTTCATTTTCATTTTCTTCATTTTCTGAATTGTCAAATTTTTCAGATTCATCTAAACCAAAAGATTTATAAAAATTATTAGAATCTTTATATAAATCGAATGACACTTTAGGATGCAACAAAGAAACATCTCCTAAATAATACTTTGATTGCATTGGCAAAAGTTTTTCTAACGGAAAAATTATTGTTTTAGCACCTAAAAATGTTTTTCCTAAAGAATCTAACATTTCAAAATCATTAACAGTTGTAGTTCCATTTATAGCTAAACTATCTAAAACATTAAGGTTTCCTGTAATATTTATATTTCCAGAAGCTAAACCTTTTATTTGGCTAACAATTAAATATTCTTCTGTATAGGGTTTAAATTGAGAAACATCTAAATCATTAATATTTATATTGAATTTATAATTTCCGTTTTTAGAATTAAAATTAGAGTTAATTCCAAACTCACCACCTTTACTTAATTTAAATGAAGCGTCCATGTTACTAGAGCCGTGTCCCCACTCTATATGTGGTAAAAAAAATGAAAGCTTATCTAATTTTTGTGTAACTCCCATTTTTTTATCGTTATAAATAAGGGTACCGCCGTCTAGCTTTAAATTAGATAAGTTAAAAAATAATGTATCTTCATCTTTTATGTTTAATGTATCTTTACTAGGTGTATTGTAAAAAGCTACCAAATCATCAAAATTAAAAACGGTATCATTTTGAGTAATATTTACCTTTAGGTTTTTTATATCTAATGCTTCTACAACAACTTCTGAAGAAAAATATTTAAGTAAATCTACATCTAGTTTTAAACTATCAAATGAAACAAAAACATCTTTATCATTAGCCTCTAACATTGCTGCTTCATTTATTTTTATGGTAGATGTGAAATAATTAACCGATAAATCTTTTATTTTTAAACTACGTCCCACCCAAGTTTTTCCATGTTTTTCTAATTGATTTTTTACAATACTAGGCGCAGCAATAAGGGTTATTGATATTAGCAATAAAAGCCCCCCTAAAACGATAAAAATTATTTTATAACCCTTTTTTAGTTTTGTTTTCTTGCTTTTAGAACTCATGAAATTTTATGGTTGAAACTAAAATTATTTAGCTTCAAAATTAAAAATTCATTAGATTAATAAAGTATAAAATAGATAAACATTCTTTTTACACCTACTAAGTAGTTAGTTTTATAGATTCAAAAAAAAAAAAAAAGAAACAATTAGAAATAAAAAAACACACATTAACAACAGTTAATTTTAATGTGAATTAATTTTTACCTTACTCTTATTTTTAAGCAAAGTGCAATAATTTAAAGTGTTTTTATAAAGTTTCTGCTTTTGCTTTTAATTTTATGTTTCTCTCAATTAAAAGTTTTTTCATATGTCTTTTTAAAAATAATACATCTATTATTTTACCAAAAATTCCGTTAGCAGATTCAAAATAAAACCTATCTATCATTAATGTTTTATTTTGATGGTTTTTAAATATATGTTCGTGTTTGTACGATTTAAATTTCCCTTTTACCATTTCGTCTACAAACAAAAACGGTTCTTTAAATTCTGTAACTTTTAGGGTTAAGTGTTGTGTAAAATTAAGATGGGTAGTTTCCCATGTTATGTAATCTCCCTTTTCTACTAACCCCACCATTTTTCCATCAACTGGAATTTCATTGGTGTTTTTTATAGATTTTTTATAAAAATCAACATCTCTAGCTAAATCAAAACACGTTTTTATATCTGCATTAATTTCTGTTTCTACCTCTATAACTGGCATACATTGTTTTTTTAATTACATATATTCTTAATACAAGGATTTTAATAAAAATCCTTCATAGATTTTGACACAAAATGTATGCTAAAGTCACTTCTGAAAAAAAATTACAGCAAATATTATGTTAAAATATCTTTTTAAACATTAAACAAGAAATGCATAATGTCGCCATCTTTAACAACATAATTCTTTCCTTCTACACGCATTTTTCCGGCTTCTTTTACTTTAGCTTCGCTTCCGTAAGAAACGTAATCATCATAACTAATAACTTCGGCTCTAATGAAACCTTTTTCAAAATCGGTGTGAATAACACCTGCTGCTTGTGGTGCTGTTGCTCCAATATCAATGGTCCAAGCACGCACTTCTTTTACACCTGCGGTAAAGTAGGTTTGCTGATTTAATAGTTTATAAGCACCTCTAATTAATTTAGCAGAACCGGGTTCTTCTAATCCTATATCTTCTAAAAACATTTTACGCTCTTCATAATCTTCTAATTCATTTATATCTGCTTCGGTTCCTACTGCTAAAACTAAAACTTCGGCATTTTCATCTTTAACAGCTTCTTTTACTTGTTCTACAAAATCATTACCAGAAACAGCGGCTCCTTCATCTACATTACATACATACATAACAGGTTTGTCTGTTATAAATTGTAAGGGTTTTACGTAATCTGCATAATCATCATCACTAAACTCTAAGGCTCTAACAGATGTTCCACTTTCTAAACCTTCTTTTATTTTTAATAGTACTGCTTCTTCTGCTTGTGCTTCTTTATTACCTGTTTTGGCTGCTCTTTTAACCTTATCTAACTTTTTTTCGGCAGTTTCAAGGTCTTTAAGCTGTAACTCCATATCAATGGTTTCTTTATCTCTTATAGGATCTACACTACCATCTACATGTACAATATTATCATTTTTAAAGCAACGTAACACATGTAAAATAGCGTCTGTTTCTCTAATATTTGCAAGAAACTGATTTCCTAAACCTTCGCCTTTACTAGCTCCTTTTACTAATCCTGCAATATCTACAATTTCTACAGTTGCAGGTAAAACGCGTTCTGGATTAACCAAACTCTCTAATTTTTCTAACCTAGGGTCTGGTACGTTTACAACTCCTATATTAGGTTCTATGGTACAAAACGGAAAATTTGCACTTTGTGCTTTGGCATTAGATAAACAATTAAATAAGGTTGATTTACCTACGTTTGGTAATCCTACAATTCCTGCTTTCATTTTCTTTAGACTTTTTTATTAAAAGAGACAATAACCTATAATTTAGGTTTTTTGCGAGTGCAAATGTAGTTATTTAGATGGATTTGATTATTAGATGATTTAATTATTTAGATTGAAAACAAAAAATCCCAAGCTTTAACTTGGGATTTAAAATATACTTTATTAGTTATATACTAATCTTCAGGGTGCATAAAACGTTGTTTTGCCAACAATTCCTCCTCTGTTTCTTCATGATCTTCGTCTGGCACACAACAATCTACAGGACAAACCGCAGCACACTGTGGCTCATCATGAAATCCTTTACATTCTGTACATTTATCTGGAACAATGTAATAAAACTCATCACTTATTGGCTCTTGAGCTTCGTCTGCATCAACCTCTGCTCCATTGGTTAACACTACAGTACCTTCTAAACTAGTACCATCTTTATAGCGCCAATCATCGGCACCTTCGTAAATTGCAGTGTTTGGACACTCTGGTTCACAAGCCCCACAATTTATACATTCGTCTGTTATTATAATTGCCATACCGTTTTTTCTCTTGAGTTTGCTTAAATTTGCAGACGCAAAAATAACGCCAAAACCATTCATAACCAAATTAAGCATGCATTTACAAGAAAGAATTAATGCTTTTGTAAAATTAGGAGATTTTTTAGGACAATTTTCTAACAAAGTTATTACTAAACAAAATAATGTTGAATTAAATGATTTATTTTTTGATGGTTTTAAACACCAACTAAAATTAGCCGAAGAACACAACGGGTGGTTTACCAAAGAAAACATTGCTTTTGCCTTAAAGAACTGGAGTAATGCTTTAACACAAACCAATCTTTCTAAGTGGCTTTCTAAGTACAATTTTAATGAAATATCTCCTAAAAAAGTAGCAATTATAATGGCCGGAAATATTCCGTTAGTTGGGTTTCATGACTTTCTTTCTGTTTTAATTTCCGGACATCATGTTTTGGTTAAACAATCTTCTAATGACAAACAATTGCTCCCTTATTTAGCAAAATATTTAGAGTATGTTGAACCAAATTTTAAAGGCAACATTTCTTTTACAGAAGAAAAGATTGCAAATTTTGATGCCGTAATTGCCACTGGAAGCAATAATACAGCTCGCTATTTTGAATATTACTTTAAGGACAAACCATCTATTATTAGAAACAACAGAAACTCTGTAGCAGTTTTAACAGGTAACGAAACAGAAGATGATTTAAAAAACCTTTCAGAAGATATTTTTAAATACTATGGTCTTGGATGTAGAAATGTTTCTAAACTATTTGTACCTAAAAATTATAATTTTGACGCTTTCTTTAAAGCTATATACCATTGGCACCCAATTATTGAAGAAACCAAATACGCTAATAATTATGATTATAACAAAGCGGTTTATTTAATGAGTGAGTTTGATATGTTAGAGAATGGTTTTCTTATGCTAAAAGAAGATAAAAGCTACGCCTCTCCTATTGCTACGGTGTTTTATGAATTTTATGATGACACCAACAACCTTAAAGAAAAACTAAAATCTGATGAACAACATATTCAATGTATTGTTTCTAATGGATTTATTGAAAATGAAGTATCTTTTGGACAAACCCAGAAACCTCAACTTTGGGATTATGCAGATAGTGTCAATTCTGTTGAATTTTTATTATCAATTTAATGAAAAAATTATTGATTTTTCAGTATGTTTTATTGAATTAATTACCAACTTTGCATCTTTAAATTTTACCACACAAAATGAGAAAACATATCTTTAATGCAGGACCCTGCGTTTTACCACAAGAAGTATTACAAAAAGCATCACAAGCTGTTTTAGATTTAGATAACAGCGGTTTATCATTAATTGAAATATCTCACAGAAGCAAAGCTTTTGTTGACATCATGGAAAACGCTAGAGCTTTAGCGTTAGAATTACTTGGTTTAGAAGGTAAAGGTTATAAAGCTTTATTTTTACAAGGTGGTGCAAGCACTCAATTTTTAATGGTAGCTCTTAACTTGCTAGAAAAAAGAGCTGGTTATTTAGATTCTGGTTCATGGGCGGCTAAGGCCATAAAAGAAGCAGAAATTTTTGATGACGTTTATAAAGTAGCCTCTTCTAAAGATGCTAACTACAATTATATACCAAAAGGATATGACATCCCTGAAGATTATGATTATTTTCACTGTACTTCAAACAACACCATTTTTGGTACACAAATGAAAGAGTTTCCTAACTCTCCAATCCCAATGGTTTGTGATATGAGTAGTGATATTTTTTCAAGAACTTTAGATTTTACCCAATTTGATATTATATACGCTGGAGCACAAAAAAATATGGGGCCAGCAGGCACAACTCTAGTGGTTATTAAAGAAGATTGTTTAGGCAAGGTGTCTCGAAAAATCCCATCAATGATGGATTATAAAACACATATTAGTAAAGGAAGTATGTTTAATACACCTCCTGTATTTGCTGTTTACACCTCAATGCTAAATTTAGAGTGGTTAAAAAACCAAGGAGGAATTGCTGCTATAGAAAAAGAAAACGAAAAAAAAGCGCGTTTAATGTATTCTGAAATAGATTTAAACCCATTATTTAAAGGGTTTGCTACAAAAGAAGACCGCTCTTTAATGAATGCAACCTTCACTTTAGAAAATGAAAACCTTAAAGAAACATTTGACACTATGCTTAAAGAAGCAGGTGTTGTTGGCTTAAATGGTCATAGAAGTGTAGGAGGTTATAGAGCTTCAATGTACAATGCCTTAACTCTAGATAGCGTTAAAGTAGTAGTAGAAGTTATGAGTGAGCTAGAAAGAAAAGCATAAACAGTTTATTAATAGGTTCTTTTATTTTAACCTATTAAGACTTAAAAATAAAATTAACTTTTAGTTGAAAATAAAAAGTTTATAAACTTTTAACTTTTAACTTAAAACTTTTAACTTAAAAAAATGAAAGTATTAGCAAACGACGGTATTTCACAAAGCGGAATTGATGCCCTAGAAAAAGCAGGTTATCAAGTAAGTACCACAACCGTAGCACAAGAACAATTAATAAACTACATTAATGAGAACGACATTACTGTACTACTAGTACGTAGTGCAACAACAGTGCGTAAAGATTTAATTGATGCTTGTCCTAACTTAAAAATTATTGGACGTGGTGGTGTTGGTATGGATAATATTGATGTAGAATATGCCAGAGAACAAGGTAAACATGTTATAAATACTCCAGCGGCATCATCTCACTCTGTAGCCGAATTAGTATTTGGACACCTATATGGTTTAGCACGTTTTTTACATAATGCTAACCGCGAAATGCCTTTAGAAGGTGATAGTAACTTTAAAGGATTAAAGAAAGCATATGCCAAAGGAACTGAGCTAAAAGGAAAAACTTTAGGAGTTTTAGGTTTTGGTCGTATTGGTCAAGCTACAGCAAAAGTTGCCTTAGGAGCAGGTATGAAAGTAGTTGCTTTTGATCCGTTTATTGATAAAGTTAATCTTGAATTAGACTTCTTTGATGGTCAAAAAGTAAATTTTGATATTGAAACTATTTCTAAAGAAGACGTTTTAAAACAAGCAGATTTTATTACATTACATGTACCTGCACAAAAAGATTACGTTATTGACGAAGCAGAATTTAACATAATGAAAGATGGTGTTATTTTAGTTAATGCTGCACGTGGTGGTGTTGTTAACGAAGTAGCACTTGTAAAAGCTATTGAAAGCGGAAAAGTTGCCAGAGCTGCGTTAGATGTTTTTGAAAAAGAACCAAAACCAGAAGTGCAATTACTTATGAATCCTGCATTATCACTAACACCTCATACTGGCGCTGCTACTAACGAAGCACAAGATAGAATTGGTACAGAATTGGCATCACAAATCATTAATATTCTTGGTTAATATTTTTTAATGTGACCTAAACGTTATATTTGAGTCCTAACTATATTAGTTGGGACTTTTTTTGTACCTTCTAAATCCATTTTTTTCAATTTAAATTAAATAATATTATGTCTGGAATTTTAGATTTATTAAACAGTGACCTAGGAAAAACCATTGTTAGTGGTGTTGCGGGTCAAACCAATCAACCTCAAAATAAAACACAAGATGTCTTAACAATGGCTTTACCTGTGTTAATGCAAGCTATGAAACGTAATGCTTCAACTCCTGAAGGAGCTCAAGGCTTAATGAATGCTTTAAGCAACAAACATGACGGTAGTATATTAGATAACTTAGGCGGTCTTTTTAGTGGTGGCGTTGATAATGATGTACTTAATGATGGTAGTAAAATTCTTGGGCATGTATTAGGTAATAAAGAACAAAATGTTACAAATGCACTGGGCGCTAAATCTGGAATGGATGCTGGTTCTGTAGCTCAAATTCTAAAAGTAGCTGCTCCAATATTAATGGGTGTTTTAGGTAAACAATCAAAACAACAAAACATTAGCAATCAAGGTGGAATAGAAAGTTTGCTTGGTGGTTTGTTAAAAGGAAATTCACCACAACAAGAACAAAGCTTTTTAGAATCTATTTTAGATGCCGATGGTGATGGCAGTGTTATTGATGATGTTGCTGGCATGGTTTTAGGAGGAGATAAAAAGAAAAGCGGACTTGGAGGTTTATTAGGTGGGCTTTTTGGTGGAAAATAAAAATTTCTATATAAATTAAGAAGCCAAACATTTTAGTTTGGCTTTTTTTTGTTAAAATCATTAAAAAACAACACTTTACGGAATGATTTTTGTAAATTTAAATACAGCATTGGTTATAATTACTCACTATAAATAAGTGTTAACTCATTTATACTTTTATAAATTGGGGTTACAATTTACATTTGAGTTATATTATTGAAACCTTTGAATCATGAGAAATTTAATTTACATAACAATAACCTCTTTATTCCTTGTTTTTGGCTGTAATACTTCAAAACAACCAGTTTCAAAAAATAATGAACATAAAGAAAACATTACAGTTAATGATACTGTTAAAATAGCTAATGAAGAATTAGAATATGAAATAATTATAATAGACCCCGGTTATGCCTCTTGGTTGGTGTCTAGAGCCCAACCAGAAGGTTTCTACTCGCAACAGTTTTTAGAAACAAGAAATAACATTTACGTTATTGAATGGAACCAAAGAGTATTACAACCTAACAAGTTTAACCCTAATCTATATGAATTAAGAATTGATTACGACCCCAATATTGATTATGGTTACGAAGTAAATTATAAACTATACAATTACTTCATATATTTTCAAATTAAATACAATCAAAGACTAGGACCATTTGTTCCTAGAATTTAATTTTAATACTTTTGCAACTAAATTGCATTTGTGAAAAGATTAAAAGAGCGTTGGGAGATAAATAAAAACTACCAACTAATTTTTCCTTTTTTAGGAATAATTGGTTTAGCGTATTCTTCTTTCAGGTTATCTTTAGTGTTCCTAAAAGAACAACACCTTGCTCTTATTATCGCACTAAGTGCTATCCTATTTTTTTTGCTTCTCAAACTTGTTTTATACATTTTTAAGTCACTAGAAAGCAAATGGAACGTTTCATACCGGTGGGAGTTTATTAGCATTTTTCTTGTATTTGCAATTACCGGATCATCCTCTGTTTATATAGGAAAACCAATTATAAAATTTATAGGCATTACTAAAGACAACCTTCCTAGTTTTGCTTATTGGACTTTATATATTTTTATTGGGTTTATTTTCTATCAAATTTTATTGATAGCAATAGGCTGGCTTTTTGGGCAATACAACTTCTTTTGGAATTTTGAAAAAAAAATGTTAGCTAGACTTGGGTTAAAACGCTTCATAGAATAATGCATAAACTTAAACAACATATAGCTTTTAAGTTAGTTGCACTTTCAATAATAGCAACATTTCTGGCTCCTTCTATAATAAAATTTGCTCATATTTTTGAGCACCATAAACATGTTGTTTGTAAAGGAGGTAACTCTACTCATTTCCATCAAGTAGATTTTGAATGTGAGTTTTTTAAATTTCAACTAAATACTCATTTCATAATTCCTGATGAATTTAATGAGTGTTTAAATATCTCTCACCAATATCAAGTTCCTATTGCTACTTACAAATTTTTAAATAAATACCAACCACTATCCCTTTCATTACGTGGGCCTCCTGTTATAGTTTAAAGCTTCACTTCTTTTAAACTAAAACAAAATTTCAATGAAACATTATTTATTGATTGTGGTGTTGTGTTTTATAAACATTACCCATGCTCAAGACTGTACATATACTCTTTTAGGTGAAATTAAGGATTTTCATGACGGTACACCTTTAGCAGGTGCAACTATTCATGTAGAAACACTTAACACTTATACATCTGCAGATATTAACGGAAAATTCTCTGTTAAAAACTTATGTAGTGGTGCGTTAACATTGGTTATATCTCATGTTGGTTGCGAAACAAAACGTGTTGAAATTAATATAACTAATAGTACTACCCACAAAGAGATTTTTCTAGAACATCATTTAGAGGAATTAAAGGAAGTTTTAGTAAACACCTCCTCTAGAACAGAAAAAACCAGTATAGAGCAATCTGTAAAACAAGAAACAATAGATAATTTTACAGATAAATCTTTAGGTGATGCCTTAAATACTATTAGTGGTGTGTCTTCTTTAAACACTGGAAATACCATTGTTAAACCCATGATTCACGGATTACACAGCAGCAGACTTTTAATTGTTAATAACAATGTACGCTTGTTTGACCAAGAATGGGGAGATGAACATGCTCCAAACATAGACATAAATTCTGGTAATAAAATAGAAGTTATAAAAGGAGCCAATACATTAAAATATGGTAGTGATGCTATTGGAGGTTTAATACTTGTTAAACCTAAAAAGTATGCCGCTAAAGACAGCTTATTTGGCAGTTCTATAATATCATTTAACACTAATGGTTTAGGTGGTAATGTAAATTCTGAAATTATTAAAACCTACAAATCTGGTTATTACGCAAAATTACAAGGAAGTTTTAAACGATTTGGAGATTTTAGAGCACCAGATTATTATTTAACCAATACAGGTATTGAAAGTATAAACGCCTCTGCAACTATTGGTTTTAATAGTTTCGAAAAAGGTTTTGATGCCTATTACAGCATTGTAAGTAACGAATTTGCCATATTAAAGGCGTCGCATATTGGTAATGCGAACGATTTAGTTACAGCTATAAATAATAAAGAGCCTGGAGTGGTAGAAGATTTCTTATACAATATAAGTTATCCTAAACAAAGTGTTTTACATCATCTAGGTAAAATTGAAGCTTACAAGCGTTTTAAAAAATTAGGAAAATTATCTTTACAATATGATTTTCAAATTAACAGACGTAAAGAATACGATTTAAGAAGAGGTGATTTAGCAGACACTCCTGTAATAGACCTTAGACTATTTACAACTTCTTTACAACCTAATTTACAAATAGATGCTTTTGAAAATCTAAAAATAAACACGGGTTTTCTTTTACGGTTTCAACAAAACGATGCTGTTTCTGGAACAGGTGTAAGCCCACTAATTCCAGATTTTGAAAAATATGATGCTGGTATTTATACCACTGCCAATTATAACCTCAATTTATTTAGTGAAATAAGCGCAGGTGTTAGATATGACTTTTCTAGAATTGAAGCTACAAAATGGTATAATACAACCGATTGGAAAGAAACCTATAATTACGATGAGCTGTTCCCAGAATTTGAATCTGGTACCACCGATAATTCTGAAACATTAACCTATCCAGAGTTTACATTCCATAATTTTTCTGCTAACTTAGGTTACACTAGGCATTTTAGTAATGACTTTGAGCTGTTTTTTAACTACGGCTTAGCCTCTAGAATGCCAAATCCTTCAGAGTTGTTTAGTGACGGTCTTCACCATAGCGCTGCTAGAATTGAAACCGGCAAATTAACCATTGGTAAAGAAATTGCTAATAAGTTTATGCTTTCATTAGAAAGAAACAATCAAAACTTTGGTTTTACAATAAGTCCTTATTTCAATTATATTAATGATTACATTCAACTTATTCCGGTGGGTATCACTACAACAGTAAGAGGCGCTTTCCCTGTTTGGGAATACAATCAAGTTAACGCCAGAATTTTTGGTGTAGATATTGATATTGACAAGAAAATTAATAATAAATTAAATTACCAAGGCAGTATAAGTTTATTACAAGGTGATAATTTAACCGATGATATTCCGCTTATACATATGCCTTCAACTAATTTTACAAATAGTATATCTTACTACAATAAAAATTTAAACAAACTATCAATTAGTTTAAATCATAAAACTGTATTACAACAAAAAAGATATCCTGATTATAATTTTTACACCTATGATGCTATTGTTGACGATTACGTTTATGTTGATATTAGCTCTACCCCATCTGCCTATTCATTGTTTGGCTTTAACAGTTCCGCTAGCTTTAAAGCTTTTAAAAAAGGAACATTAAAACTAGAATTTAATATTGAAAATATATTCAATACATCGTATAGAGAATACCTTAATAGGCTTCGATATTTTGCCGATGAGTTAGGAAGAAACTTTAACTTAAAAATTAAAATAAATTATTAAAAAAAGAAAAATGATAACACATTTAAAATTAAAAACCATGAAAACTATAAAATTATTAGCCTTATTTTTCGTATCAAGTTTAGTGTTTGTAAGCTGTTCTAGCGACGACGACAATGATGATCACGACCACGAAGAAGAACTTATCACTACAGTAACTTACACTTTAACTAACGGTAACGACGTGATTACTTTAGAGTTTGAAGATTTAGATGGTGAAGGTGGCGCAGATGGAACGACAACTGTTTCTGGTAACTTATCTGCAAACACAACTTATACTGGATCTATTAAATTATTAAACGAAACTGAAGATCCTGCTGAAGATATTACTGAAGAAGTTGAAGAAGAAGGTGACGAACACGAATTTTTCTATTCATCAACCATTTCAGATATCACAATTACTAAAGAAGATGAAGATGAAGATGGAAATCCTATTGGTATTGAAACTACCTTAACAACAGGTGAAGCAGGTTCAGGTTCATTAACAATTATATTAAAACATGAGCCTACAAAACCAAATGATGGTACATCAACTGGTGCTGGAGGTAGTACAGATGTTGAAGTAACTTTTTCTATTGAAGTAGAGTAATTAGAATATTTTTATTTGTTGTAATACAGAACAAAAAAGAGGCTTGATTAAATCAAGCCTCTTTTTTATGCTTCTATAATTTTTCCTTTTTTGGATTTAAGCACATAAGTGTATAACCACATTAACGTAAATGTTGGCACCACATCAAGACCAGGCATTGCCTCTTCTATAAAAGATACAGCACCTGCTATTTTTCCATCTTTTCCTTTATACATTTTAGTCATTACCCAAGCAGAAACCGGTGCCCATACAATATCTGAAAATTCTCCAATTCCCGGAATAATAAAAGATACATATCCCAATGCATCTAAAATTAAACTAAGAAACAATTTTTTGTATTTATTCATTAATTAACTTTTAATAAATTGATAACAAGAAACATACCAAAATATTGTACAATTTCTACTTTCCTATAAGTTTTAAAAACTCATTTCTAGTTTCAATTTTTTCAAACTGACCTCTAAACCCAGAGGTTGTGGTTGTAGAATTCTGTTTTTGTACGCCTCGCATCATCATACACATATGAGAAGCTTCAATTACTACAGCTACGCCTTGTGGTTTCAATGTATCATTAATACAATCTAAAATTTGTTCTGTTAAGCGTTCTTGCACTTGCAAACGTCTTGCAAAAACATCAACAACTCTTGGTAATTTACTTAAGCCAACAATTTTTCCATTTGGTATATAAGCAATATGTACCTTACCAAAAAAAGGCAAAATATGGTGTTCACAAAGTGAATACAACTCTATATCTTTAACAATAACCATCTCATTATAAGACTCTTCAAACATGGCAGCTTTCAAAATTTCAACCGGATCTTGTTCATATCCTTGAGTTAAAAATTGCATAGCTTTGGCAGCACGTTCGGGTGTTTTTAGTAAACCATCGCGTTGGGTATCTTCACCCAAATCTTCAATAATGCTTTTATAACGCTCTTTTATATGGTCTGTTATTTCAACATGGTATTCTTCTAAATTTTTGTACGGCATAATTTCTTTATTATTAAATAAAAATAGTTAAAAAATACCAGACTCAATTATAACAAAATCTTATAAAAAACCAGTGGGTTTAATTTTGCTGATTAACACGTAATGTAGTATTTTCATAACTTGAAACACAAGTAATGATTCAAGCAAAAAACATTCATAAATACTACAATAATTTACACGTATTAAAAGGTGTAGATATTAAGGTTGAAAAGGGTGAAGTAGTATCTATTGTTGGAGCCTCTGGAGCTGGTAAAACCACACTTTTACAAATTTTAGGCACTTTAGATAACGCTTCAAAAGATGATCCTTTTGAGTTAAATATTAACAACATAAATTTATCTGTACTTTCTGATAGGGAATTAGCTAAATTTAGAAATAATCATATAGGTTTCATTTTTCAGTTTCACCAATTGTTACCTGAATTTACTGCACTTGAAAATGTTTGTTTACCAGCATTTATTAAAGGAACTAAAAAAACTGTTGCCGAAACTAGAGCCAAAGAATTATTAGATTTTTTAGGCTTATCTCACCGTTATAACCATAAGCCTAGTGAGTTATCTGGTGGTGAACAACAACGTGTTGCGGTAGCAAGAGCTTTAATAAATAAACCCGATTTAATTTTTGCAGATGAACCTTCTGGTAATTTAGATAGTGAATCTGCCGAAAACCTTCATAATTTATTTTTTAAACTACGTGATGAATTTGGGCAAACCTTTGTTATTGTTACACATAACGAAGAACTAGCTAATATGGCAGATAGAAAACTAACTATGGTTGATGGAAATATAATAGACTAGTTTTTTTTGTAAAGCGAATACAATCCTATTAGAGGTCCAATGGCCAATGCTAAAAACAAGTACTTTACCTCTACCACTGTTTGCATATAATTTAAAAGTTGAATACTTACAATGGTAATAGCAAAACCTATAGAATTTACAATGGTTAACGCTGTACCTTTAGATTCGGATACAACACTTTGAGCTATTAAGGTTGAAAACAATGGAGAGTCTGCAATAACAACCATACCCCAAAACATTAAAAATATAACAAAGGTAATTTCTGAATTTAATATAAAAAATAAGGGAGACACCACACAACACATACAAGATAAAGCAAGCGCCATACCTGCAACTTTTTTATTAGAATAACGCTGAGATAAATACCCCGAAACTACACAACCTAAACTACCAATAGCAATTACATAAAAACTATACAATGATACATTAATATTTGTAGCATCATGAAAATTAGAATATGCCTTTAATAACACAGGTACAAATACCCAAAATGCATATAACTCCCACATGTGCCCAAAATAGCCAAAAGCCGCGTTTCTAAATTTTTTGATTTTGAAAACATTATAACAAATAGCAACATCAAATTTTTGTAATGTCTTTTTAAACGGACCATCTGGCACAAAAAAAACAACTAATATACCGCCCAAAACAGCTAGTACAGACGTAAAATACAGCAGATGCTTCCAAAAAAATAAACCAGGTGCTCCTTTTAAAATATGTGGGAAAGCTGTTCCTAAAACTAAGGCTCCTACCAAAAAACTAAGTGATTTACCTAAACCCTTCTCAAAATAATCAGATGCTATTTTCATACCTACAGGATAAATACCCGCCAAAAAAAAACCTGTTAAAAAACGAAGTATTATTAAGCTCAATAAAGTTTGAGACCCATATACAATTAAAACATTAAAAAGTGAAGCCACAATTGCACTAACAAAAAATACTTTTGATGGCGAAAACCAATCTGCAATAGTAAACATAGCAAATATAAAAGTACCTATAATAAAACCTAATTGTATGGCTGCTGTTAAATCGCCTAATGCCGATGGATTTAAATTAAAATTAATTACCAAATCACCAATAATGGCGTTCCCTACAAACCATAATGACGTGCAACAAAATTGAGATAATACAATTATGGGTAAAACCACTTTTTTACTCGTCATTTAATGCTTATTCTTTTTAATAATATGCTAAGTCTCATTTTTATTAAACTAATTACAATTATTTTTGTTGAATTATGAAGGATAAACAAATAAAACTTACTAAAGCCGAACTCAAAGAGTTTTTAGACACCAAAGTTTTGGAATACAATAATCCCAGATTTATTGAGACTGACCCCATACAAATACCTCATAAATTCAATAAAAAAGAAGATGTTGAAATTGCCGCTTTTTTGACAGCAACCATTGCTTGGGGTAACCGAAAAATGATTATTAAAAATGCACAACGCATGATGGAATTACTTGATAACGCACCTCATGACTTTGTAATGAATCATAATAAAACAGATTTAGAAAAACTTTCATCTTTTGTGCACCGTACATTTAATGGTGATGATTTTATTCAATTTATAACATCATTAAATCATATCTATAAACAATACAATAGTTTAGAATTTGTATTTTCTAAACACGCAGAAAAAGACTCCCTTCAAAAAGCTATTTCAAAATTTAAAGAAGTTTTTTTTGAAGTTGAACATTTACCGCGTACTAAAAAACATATTAGCGACCCCTTAAAAAATTCTGCAGCTAAACGTATTAACATGTTTTTACGCTGGATGGTAAGACAAGACCATGCTGGTGTAGATTTTGGAATTTGGAAAAAAATATCACCTTCTCAACTATCTTGTCCTTTAGATGTTCATTCTGGAAATGTAGCAAGGAAACTAGGTCTTTTAACACGTAAACAGAATGATGCAAAAGCTTTATTAGAGTTAGACACTGCTCTACGTAAACTAGATAAACAAGACCCCGTAAAATATGATTTTGCCTTATTTGGACTTGGGGTTTTTGAAGGGTTTTAATTAAAATAAAAACAATTGATAAACAGAGAGTTTATCAATCGTTAATTATATTAAGTTATAAATTATTTTAGCCCTTTAACCAAGCTTTTCTTAATGCCTTTTGAGCTTCTGTAGCATCTGCTTTTTCAACAATAGCTTTACCTGTTGTATAAGACTTAGTAGTTGTTGTTTTAATAACTATTTCTTCACCATTCCTATCTAACTTAACCTCAATATCTATACCTGGTTTCCACATAAAAACATCTTGTAAAACTTTATTTGCATTTTGTAAGGTTAAATCTGTACCATTAATGCTTTTTATTACATCATTAGGCAATGCACCATTTTCTTCCCAAAAACTATTTTTTAATACTTTATCTGTAAAGAAAATTGTTCCTTTTTCTGGATCTCCACCAACAATAGGAGCGCCATCCATTAAAATATAATTGGTTTCTACTTTTCCTTCGCCAATTTCTAAACCTACTTTTTCTAAAAACTTGTTGTAATTAATAGGAATATCTCCTATAACATGTGTGGTAAAGAAATCGGCTAAAGATGGGTAGGTCATAGCTACAATTTCATCTATTAATTTATCATCTTCAAAAGGTTTATTTTTACCGTATTTATTTGATAATTCTTTCATTAAACTTAGAATACCTCTATTTCCGTTACTTCCTTCTCTAATTAAAATATCAACGCACATACCTATTAAGGCTCCTTTTTGGTACACATTTAAGTATTGATCTTTATAAGGTTCTTTTAAGACATTTTCACTCATAATAGTAAAACTCATAGCATCATTCATTTGAGATGCTCTTTGAATTTTAGTCATTATTTTATTATAAAATGCTGCTTCATCAACCAACCCTTGATTTACTTGAAATAAGGTTGCAAAATATTCTGTTACACCTTCATACATCCATAAATGTTTTGAAAATGTTGGATTGTTATAATCAAAATAATGCACATCTTCAGAATGTACACTTAATGGTGTTACAATATGAAAAAACTCATGAGATACCACATCTATCATACTTTCAGCAAGAGCTTCTTCTGAAATATCTTCTGGCATTACAACCACAGTTGAAGTGTGATGTTCTAAAGCTCCAAAGCCTTTAGGAGAATCTTCTTTTTGTTCTGATAAATACACGTAAATATCATAACGCGGTGTAGAATTAATATCGCCCAAATAAGTTTTTTGAGCTTTCATCATTTTATATATGGTTTCTTTTAATGATTTTGCAGAGTGTAGTTTGTTTGGAGAATACACACTTAAAACAATTTTAATATCACCTACCTGAAACTCTTCAACATCTAAATTACCATACATCATTGGGTTATCGGTAATATCAAAATAGCGAGTAGCTAAATACGTTGTTGTTACATTTTTACCATTTTCACTGGTATTAGAACTCACCTTTTGCAATGCCGATGTTCTTACAAAGTCTGCAGGTGCTGTTACATTTACTTTGTACTGATTATTTTTTAAAGAATCAAAATATCCTATAAATCCATGTAAATTTAATACAAAATTCTCGGGTTCTATATTAGTTCCTGCTGGAGAAAATGGTACTTTTTTACCTATACCTCCTTCGGTTTCTTCATCATAAGTATCATTAACAAAATAGGTTATTTTATCTAACGCTTTTGCTCCTGTAATAGACCAAGAATTATCGTCTAATTTAGTAACAGCCATTTCTTCGCCTTTGTAATTGTAGGCCTTAACATTTTCAACATATTTACCAAAATTGCTAACTGCATAAGTGCCTGGTATTACTTTTGGTAATCTATACGTTACCGTTTCTTGTGTAAACCTTCCAGGATTGATGGTTACTGGCGCTTTATCATCTTGAACATTTGATAAATCAATAGTAGTTTCTATAGGCGAATTTATTGCTAAATCATTGGCAGTCTGTTTAGTTGTACTACAACTTGCCATTAAAATAACTGCAAAAATTGCAGCAAAAAATCTTTTATTCATTACATTGAGTTTATAGTTTTTTAAATGACTTGCAAAATACCATTATGTTACATTTGCTAGTCTTAAGATTTTGTTAAAAGATAGTATATTCGCCCTATGCAAACACCATTAATAAGTATACTAACACCCTTTAAAAACACAGAAGTTTATTTAAGTGAATGCTTAAATTCTATTTTAAATCAAACATATACTAATTGGGAATTACTAATTATTGATGACCATTCTACAGATAATAGTTTTCAATTAGTAAAAGAATTTGCTTCAAAAGATAAGCGTATTAAACTATTTAAAAACAATGGCAAGGGTATTATCTCTGCTCTAAAACTAGCCTTTAAAAATAGCTCTGGTGAGTTCATTACAAGAATGGACAGTGATGATATTATGATGCCTAATAAATTAGAAATTTTAGCCAATAATTTAACACAATATGGTAAAAAACATGTTGCAGTTGGTTTAGTAGAATATTTTAGTAAATATGGTGTTGGAGAAGGTTATAAAAGTTATGAAACTTGGCTTAACAACTTAACAAAAACAGGCAGCAATTATGATGAAATTTATAAAGAGTGTGTAATTCCTTCTCCTTGTTGGATGATTCATCGAGAAGATTTAATAGCTTGTGATGCTTTTAACCCCAATATTTATCCAGAAGACTACGATTTAACTTTTAGGTTTTACAAACACCAATTTAAATGCATTCCTTGTAATACCATAATTCATAAATGGCGAGATTATAGTACCAGAACATCACGCACACATATACATTATGCTCAAAATCATTTCACAACTTTAAAAGTACATCATTATTTAGATATTGATTACAACAAAACTAAAACACCTGTAATTTGGGGCGCAGGAACCAAAGGAAAACTAATGGCAAAATTATTCTTAGAACAAAACATTCCGTTTGAATGGATATGCGATAACCCAAATAAAATTGGAAAAGATATTTACGGTAAAAAACTTTTAAATTTTAATGCCTTAAAAAACATTACAAATCCTCAAAGTCTTGTAACTGTGGCTAATAAAGAAGCCCAAAAAGACATTAAAAAATACTTAACAAGTTTAAATTTAAAACCTATAAAAGATTATATATTCTTTTGTTGAAAAAAATATGTAGTTTTGATAAATCTAAATAGGAATGCAGTTTAAAAACCCCGAAATTCTTTACGCTTTATTTTTACTACTAGTTCCTATTATTATTCATTTATTTCAATTAAGACGCTTTAAAAAAGAAGCATTTACCAATGTTGCCTTTTTAAAAGAAATAAAACAAAATTCTAGAAAAAGTTCTCAAATAAAAAAATGGTTAATTCTATGTACTAGGTTATTGCTTTTAGCCGCTATAATTTTGGCTTTTGCGCAACCTTTTAACTCTAAAAATAACACCTTTAAAGTTGAAAAAGAAACCGTAATTTATATTGACAACTCTTTTAGTATGCAAGCTAAAGGAAGTCAAGGAGAATTATTAAAACGGGCTATTCAAGATGTTATTAGTAACGCTCCTGAAAATGACAAAATATCTGTTGTAACAAATAATAATACTTTTAAAAACACCCCTATTAAAACTATTAAGAATGATTTACTACGGCTAGATTATACACCTAATCAATTAAGCTTAGAATCTGCTTTTTTAAAATGCAAAACACTTTTTAGCAATAAAAAAGGCACATTAAAAAATATGGTATTTGTTTCTGATTTTCAGCAACAAACCGGTGATTTTAATCCGCAACTAGACTCTCTTACCAATTTAAGGTTAGTAAAATTAGAACCTATAAACACTAATAACGTTTCTATTGATACGGCTTATATTTCTGAAACTACCCCTACTAACCATCGACTTAAAGTTGTATTAAAAAATAGTGGCAACCCCATTGAAAATATACCCATATCAATATTTAATGGAGATACATTAATTGCAAAAACATCTGTAGAAATAACTAAAGAAGCAGAAACCACTTTTACAATTCCTACAAACAACATAATTAATGGAAAAATAATTATTGATGATACTGGCTTACAGTTTGATAACAGCCTGTATTTTAATATAAATAACAAATCTAAAATTAACGTTTTAGCTATTAATAACGGTGATGATGTTTTTCTTAAAAAGATTTTTACTGCTAATGAGTTTAATCTAATTTCTACGTCTAGCAATGCTTTAAACTACAATATTATAGACCAACAACATTTAGTTATTTTAAATGAGCTTCAAACTATATCAAATGCAATGGTTTCGGCATTAAAACATTTTACATTACAAGGTGGGTCTGTAATAATTATTCCATCTAAAACCATCAATCTACAATCTTACAATTTACTTTTAACAAATTATAATTCTGGTTTTAGCAATCAAATTCTAGCAGAAAAAAGAATTACCTCAATTAACTATGCACACCCTTTATACAAAAAAGGTGTTTTTGAAAAACAGGTAACTAATTTTCAATATCCAAAAGTGCTTAGTTTTTATGAAACAACTTCAAATAATTTCACCTCTATTTTAAGTTATGAAGATGATAAACCTTTTCTTTTTCAAAGCCAAAATGTATTTGTTTTTACTTCGGCCTTAAATGCCGATAATTCAAATTTTAAAAATTCGCCTTTAATAGTACCAACTCTTTATAATATTGCAAAACAAAGCTTTAAAACACCAGAATTATACTATACCATTGGAAATAATAATGAATTTGAAGTAGCAACCCAATTACAACAAGATGATATTTTATCTCTTGTTAATAATGGTATTAGCATTATACCAAGACAAAAATACTTTAACAATAAAGTAATTATTAACACCTCTGAAACACCCAATATAGCTAACATATATAATATTAAAAACAAAAACGAAATCATTAAAAATGTTAGTTATAATTACAATCGTAATGAGAGTAACTTAATATACCAAGACCTTTCAAATTTAGAAAATGTAACATTGAGTAATTCAATAGCCCATGTTTTTAATACCATAAAAAGTGATGCAAAAGTTAATGTTCTGTGGAAATGGTTTGTTATTTTTGCACTAGTATTATTAATTATTGAAATGCTCATCTTAAAATACTTTAAATGAACATACTTATAAAATCTGCCACCATAATAGATTCAAAAAGTGAGTTTCACAATTTAACTCAAGATATTTTAATTGAAAATGGCACGATTTTAAAAATTGCAAAAAACATTAAAAACACTAACAACTACCAAGAAATAAAGTTAGAAAACTTACATATTTCTCAAGGTTGGTTTGATAGTAGTATTTGTTTTGGAGAACCTGGTTTTGAAGAACGCGAAACCATTGAAAACGGACTTAAAACTGCTGCTGCATCAGGGTTTACCACCATTGCTTTAAATCCAAATACGCATCCGGTTTTAGATACTAATTCTCACATTACCTTTGTTACTGCTAAAGCAAAAAATAATGCTGTAACGGTATTACCAATTGGAGCCTTAACCATAGATAGCAAAGGTGTTGATTTAGCCGAAATTTATGATATGAGTACCGCTGGAGCTGTAGCCTTTTATGATTACAAAAAGTCTATTAGCAACCCTAACCTAATGAAAATTGCGCTTCAATATGCCTCTAATTTTAACGGATTAGTATGCTCATTTCCTCAAGAAAATAAAATTTCTGGTCTAGGAGTTATGAATGAAAATATAACTAGCACCAAATTAGGTTTAAAAGGAATACCGGCTTTAGCCGAAGAATTACAAGTAGCAAGAGATTTATTCTTGCTAGAATACACTGGTGGCAAACTACATATCCCAACCATTTCAACCGCTAAATCTGTTGCATTAATTAGAGAAGCCAAAAAGAAAAAATTAGATATTACCTGTAGCGTTGCTATTCATAATTTATGCTTTACAGACGACGTTTTAACATCTTTTGATTCTAATTATAAAGTGCTTCCTCCATTAAGAACTCAAACAGATATTGATGCTTTAATTGAAGGTGTTAAAGACGGAACTATAGATATGGTAACTAGTGACCACACCCCTATTGACATTGAAGAAAAGAAAGTAGAGTTTGATCATGCTAATTACGGAACCATAGGTTTAGAAAGTGCATTTGGAGCATTACAAACCATTTTCACCACTAAAAAAACTATAGATTTACTTACTAAAGGAAAACAACGTTTTGGTGTAAATTATTCACCTATAAATATTGGAGAAAAAGCCAACATAACACTTTTTAATCCAGATGGTAAATACACTTTTAATAAAAATCATATTTTATCTAAATCTAAAAATAGCATTTTTCTAGAAGCTAGTTTAAAAGGAAATGTTTACGGTATTATTTCAAATAATAAAGTGTCTTTAAATAATTAATAAATGACTCAACAAGATATTAAAGAAGGTAAAGGATTAGCCATAGTAAGTTATTTAGCCCTTATAGGTATAATTGTTGCTTATTTTTTAAATAATGATAAAAACAATCCGTTCACAGCCTTTCATTTAAGACAATCTATAGGCTTATGGCTTATGTTTCATATTTTAGGCTTTGTTGTTAGTGGCTTTGATAACTGGGGCGTAACATCAGGATTTTATTTATTTTTTAGTGTATTGTTTATTTATGGTTTAATAAACGCTGTTATAGGTAAAGCTCAAACCGTTCCTCTTTTAGGAGAGCTATTCCAAAAATGGTTTTCAAATATAGGACGATAAACAATGAACAACTCACTTTCTTTATTCCATATTACTAGACCTTCAATTTTAAAAGAAAATGCACCTTTACTAATAATGATGCATGGATACGGTAGCGATGAAAACGATTTATTTTCGTTTGCTAGTGAATTACCTGATGATTTTTTTATTATTTCAGTAAGAGCTCCTTACCCCCTGTCTCCCTATGGAAATGCTTGGTATGCCATTAATTTCGATGCTGAAAAAGGTAAATGGAATGATAAAGAGCAAGCCGAAGCATCAAGAGATTTAATTGCTAAATTTATAGATGAAGCTACTGAAAACTATCCGGTAAATAAAAATAACGTAACACTTTTAGGTTTTAGTCAAGGTAGTATTTTAAGTTACGGAGTAGCCTTAAATTATCCTGAAAAAGTTAAAAATATAGTGGCTTTAAGTGGTTATGTTTATCATGATATTCTTCCAAAAGATTTAGAAGGCAGAGATTATTCTAATCTAGATTTTTATTGCTCTCATGGTAGTGTAGACCAAGTAATTCCTGTAGATTGGGCAAGACAAACGCCTACTTTTTTAAAAAGCTTAAATATTAAGCACCAATATTCTGAATTTCCTGTGGGGCATGGTGTAGCTCCTCAAAACTTTTTTGAATTTAAAAACTGGTTGTTAGAACGCATTTAACCTACTATTCAAATCAATAACATCAGCTTAATAAACCTGATTAAAACATAAACAAAAAACCAACGCTTTCCACGTTGGTTTTTTGTTTATAAATGAATTAAAACCTAAGCGTTTTGCTTTTTAATTAAATTTAATGCCGAACCTTCTTTAAACCACTCTATTTGAGCATCGTTATATGAGTGATTTAATTTAATGATGTCTTTACTTCCATCAGCATGAACTACCTCTAAAGTTAATTGCTTGTCTGGAGCAAATTCGTTTAAGTCTAAAAAGTTGAAGGTGTCATCTTCTTGAATTAAATCGTAATCATTTTCATTAGCAAAAGTTAAACCTAACATACCTTGCTTTTTAAGGTTTGTTTCGTGTATACGTGCAAACGACTTAACAATTACTGCTGCAACTCCTAAATGACGAGGTTGCATTGCAGCATGTTCTCTAGATGATCCTTCGCCATAGTTATGATCTCCAACTACAACTGTTTTTATACCTGCTTTTTTGTATTCGCGCTGTACATCTGGCACACCACCATACTCTCCAGTTAACTGGTTTTTCACAAAGTTTGTTTGCTTATTAAAAGCGTTTACAGCACCAATTAATGTGTTGTTTGCTATATTATCTAAATGTCCCCTGTAACGTAACCAAGGTCCCGCCATAGAAATGTGGTCTGTGGTACATTTACCAAAGGCTTTTATTAATAATTTGGCTCCTGTAATAGAATCTCCTAATGGTTCAAAGGGTGTTAGTAACTGTAAACGTTCAGAATCTTCTTTAACCACAACATTTACATGACTTCCATCTTCTTCAGGCGCCAAATATCCGTTATCTTTTACTTCAAATCCTTTTGGTGGTAGTTCCCATCCTGTTGGTTCGTCTAACTTTACTTCTTCACCATTTTCGTTAATCAAAGTATCTGTTAAAGGATTAAAATCTAAACGACCAGCGATAGCAATAGCCGCAGTTAATTCTGGAGATGCTACAAAAGCATGCGTATTTGGGTTCCCATCGGCACGTTTTGCGAAGTTTCGGTTAAAGGAGTGTACTATACTGTTTTTTGGTGCATTTTTAGGGTCTTTATATCTTGCCCATTGCCCAATACATGGTCCGCAGGCGTTAGTAAATATTTTAGCATCTAATTTTTCGAATACTTGAAGAATACCATCGCGTTCTGCTGTATAACGTACTTGTTCTGATCCTGGGTTAATACCAAATTCTGCTTTAGTTTTCAAACCTTTATCTAAGGCTTGTTGTGCAATAGAAGAGGCTCTTGATAAATCTTCGTAAGATGAATTTGTACAAGACCCTATTAACCCCCATTCAACTTTTAATGGCCATCCATTTTCTGTGGCTTTTTTGGTCATATCTTTACCTACTTTTGTAGATAAATCTGGAGTAAATGGCCCGTTTAATAATGGTCCTAATTCTGATAGGTTAATTTCTATAACTTGATCAAAATACTGCTCTGGATTTTCATACACCTCAGCATCGGCTGTTAAATAAGGAGCTACTTCATTAGCTGCATCTGCAATATCAGCTCTATCAGTGGCTCGTAAATATCTATCCATCGATTCATCATAACCAAAAGTAGATGTGGTTGCACCAATTTCTGCTCCCATATTACAAATGGTTCCTTTACCAGTACAAGACATAGCCGTTGCTCCTGGCCCAAAATATTCTACAATAGCACCTGTTCCTCCTTTTACAGTGAGAATTTCGGCTACTTTTAAAATAACATCCTTAGGTGCTGTCCAACCAGAAAGTTTCCCTGTTAACTTCACGCCTATTAATTTAGGGAATTTAAGCTCCCAAGCCATACCTGCCATAACATCTACCGCATCGGCACCACCAACACCAATGGCTACCATACCTAAACCACCTGCATTTACGGTATGAGAATCTGTTCCAATCATCATGCCTCCAGGGAATGCATAATTTTCTAGTACTACTTGATGAATAATACCTGCTCCCGGTTTCCAGAAACCTATACCATATTTATTAGATACTGACTCTAAAAAATCGAATACCTCACTACTCACAGAATTTGCTTGTTTTAAATCTTTTTCGGCACCGTCTTTAGCTTGAATTAAGTGATCGCAATGTACGGTTGTTGGTACAGCTACTTTGCTCTTACCAGCTTGCATAAACTGCAATAAGGCCATTTGTGCCGTAGCATCTTGACACGCTATTCTATCGGGAGCAAAATCTACATAATCTTTTCCTCTAGTGAAAGCTTTTGTTGGCGTACCATCCCAAAGGTGATTGTATAATATTTTCTCAGATAATGTTAGTGGTTTACCCACTATGTCTCGGGCGGTATCTACACGATTTTTCATTCTTGCGTAAACGCCTTTTATCATATCAATATCAAATGCCATAAGTGTATATTTTAAATTTTTAATAATTCAATTATAGGTTTACTAATATACGAAATTAGAATACCGTTTAAAAAGTAAAAATATAGACTTGTCTTATAACGAGTTAATTTAAATCTATACTTGCTATTTTAATCAAAAAAAAGCCCGAGTTGAAAAACCCGAGCTTTGTATTTATAATCTATTTATTGTTTATTGCAATACAAGTTCTTTTTGAGATGGTTTAAACTTAGTAAGTACAATACCTTCTACCGCAGCTTCATATTCTTCCATAGTTGGGGTTCTTCCTAATATGGTAGATAATACAACAACTGGTGTAGATGATAATAAAGATTCTCCTTTTTTACCATCGGTATCTTTTACTACTCTTCCTTGGAATAAACGTGTAGATGTTGCCATAACGGTATCTCCTGGTTCTGCTTTTTCTTGGTTACCCATACATAGGTTACAACCAGGACGCTCTAAATACAATTTGTTTTCGTATTTGGTACGTGCTGCTGCTTTTGGGTTATTATCATCAAACACAAAACCAGCATACTTTTCTAGTACTTCCCAATCGCCTTCTGCTTTTAGTTCATCTACAATATTATAGGTTGGTGGCGCAACTACTAATGGCGCTTTAAACTCAACTTTGCCTTGTTGTGCTTCAATGTTTTTCAACATTTTAGCCAATATTTGCATATCGCCTTTATGAATCATACATGACCCAATAAACCCTAAATCTACTTGTTTAGTACCACCGTAGTAAGATAGCGGACGAATAGTATCATGAGTATAACGCTTAGATACATCTTCGTTATTTACATCAGGATCTGCTATCATTGGTTCAGCAATTTCATCTAAATCAATAACAACTTCAGCATAATATTTTGCATCAGCATCTGGTTTTAATGCTGGTTTAGTACCTGTTTTTAACTCTTCAATTCTCTTATTTGCTTTATTAACCAAACCTTGAAGCATTTGCTTTTCGTTATCCATACCTTTTTTAATCATGATTTGGATACGGTCTCTAGCAATTTCTAAAGATTCTATAAGTGTTTCTTCTTCTGAAATACAGATTGATGCTTTTGCTTTCATTTCTGCAGTCCAATCTGTAAAAGTAAAGGCTTGATCTGAAGTTAGTGTACCAATGTGAACCTCGATGATTCTTCCTTGGAATACATTCTCTCCTCCAAACTGTTTTAACATTTGTTGTTGCGTTGCATGTACAACATCACGAAAATCCATGAAACTTCTCATTTGACCTTTAAAGGTTACTTTGACTGATTCTGGAATTGGCATAGTAGCTTCACCAGTTGCTAAAGCTAAGGCCACGGTTCCTGAATCTGCTCCAAAAGCAACTCCTTTAGACATACGTGTGTGTGAATCACCTCCAATGATAATATCCCAATCATCAACTGTAAGGTCATTTAATACTTTGTGAATAACATCAGTCATAGCATGATATTGACCTTTTGGATCACGACCTGTGATTAATCCGAAGTCGTTCATAAACTTCATTAATCTAGGTATGTTGGCTTTAGACTTATCATCCCAAACAGAAGCGGTATGACAACCCGATTGATATCCTGCATCTACAATAGGAGAAATAATGGTTGCTGCCATCATTTCTAATTCTTGAGACGTCATTAAACCTGTGGTATCTTGAGAGCCTACAATATTAACTTCTACACGTACATTAGAACCTGCATGTAATGTTTTTCCTGGTGTATTACCAACGGCATTTTTGTTGAAGATTTTTTCAACTGCCGTTAAACCTTGTCCTTCAATAGAAATTTCTTTTGAAGGCGCATAAACTTGAGGGATATCAATTCCTAAAATTTTACAAGCTAATGTTTGTAATTTTTTACCAAATACTACTGCATAAGATCCTCCTGCTCTAATGAACTCCATTTTTTGAGGCGTTAGCGCATCTGAAATATCTTTTAACTCTTTGTATCCGTTATATAACTTTTTCTTTTTAGTATTTATGGTAAGTACTGTACCTGTAGCTACAGAGTAAACTTCTTTTAAAATTGGTTCTCCTTCTTCATCAACTATAGTATTACCGTTTTCATCTTTTTGCTGTACCCAGTTTTTTAGATCGATACCAATACCTCCAGTTACACCAACAGTAGTTAAGAAAATTGGTGCAATACCGTTTGTACCTGCAATTACTGGTGCAATATTTATAAATGGCACATATGGTGATGATGGAATACCCGTCCAAAGTGCTACGTTGTTTACTCCAGACATTCTTGAAGACCCAACACCCATAGTACCTTTTTCTGCAATTAGCATAACACGTTTATCTGGGTGTTGCTCTTTTAATGCTAGAACTTCTTGTTGCATCTTTTTATTATGCTCAAAAATACATTGTCCGTGTAATTCTCTATCAGATCTTGAGTGAGCATCGGCACCTGGAGATAATAAATCGGTTGAAATATCACCTACTCCAGCAATATATGTTACTACTTTTATTTCTTCTTCAACCTCTGGTAATTTTGTAAAGAACTCTGCTTGTGCGTAACTTTCTAATAATTCTTTTGCAATAGCACTTCCTTCTTTATATGCATTTTCTATACGTTCCATATCTGCTTCGTATAAAAACACTTGTGTTTTTAATACTTTAGCTGCATTGGCGGCAATAGAAGCATCTTCACCTAATGCTAAGTCTAACAGTACCTCTATTGAAGGGCCTCCTTTCATATGTGATAATTGCTCAAAAGCAAATTCAGGTGAGATTTCTGGAACAACAGATTCACCAAGGATAATTTCTTTTAAAAACTTTGCTTTTATACCTGCAGCACTGGTGGTACCTGGTAAAGTGTTGTAAATAAAGAATTTTAGAGAGTCTTCTCTATATTTATTGTCTGAATCTTTTATTTGCGAAATAATTTCACTTAATAATTCAGCTCCATCAATTGGCTTAGGGTGTAATCCTTGAGCTTTCCTTTCTTCAATTTCCTTGATGTAATCGGTATAGTTCATAAATTAAAATTTTCAATATCTAAATGAGTATAACAGTAAAATTAAAAAGAACACAAGTTACATTTATTTACTATAAAAAGTTATTTTACTATTATGATAAGTTTTAGTTGTTTTTTTATTTCAAAAAGCAGCGCAAAATACGAAATTAATGTAAAGATTTTAAAAATAACGTAAGTATTGCTATTGCTTAATAAACGTTTTAATTAATGTGATATATTTGAATAAAATGATTGTAATATTTTCAAAATTTTATAACGAAAAATACAAATGTATTAATAGTTAATCTTAAAATTTTTAAAATAGACTTGTAATTATCTGATTTTCCGAAATACCCTCAGCTTCTGCTTTATAGTTTTTTATAATTCTATGGCGAAGTATACTGTAAGCTACAGCTTGTACATCTTCTATATCTGGTGAAAATTTGCCATGAATTGCAGCATGAGTTTTTGCTGCTAAAATTAGATTTTGAGATGCTCTAGGACCTGCTCCCCAGTCTATATATTGTTTTACTAAATCTGCCGCCGACTCACTATTTGGTCTGGTTTTGCCAACCATTGATACTGCATATTCAATAACATTATCTGCCACAGGTATACGACGAATGACATGCTGATAATTTAAGATTTCATCGGCAGAGAATAATGCGTTTACTACCGCTTTTTCATCGTTTGTTGTTGCTTTAACCACCGCAACTTCTTCAGAAAATGTTGGATAATCTAAATTTATGGCAAACATAAAACGATCTAACTGTGCTTCTGGTAATGGGTATGTTCCTTCTTGCTCAATAGGATTTTGGGTAGCTAATACAAAATAGGGCAAATTTAATTTATAATGATGACCTGCAACTGTTACAGCACGTTCTTGCATTGCTTCTAATAAAGCTGCCTGAGTTTTTGGTGGTGTTCTGTTAATCTCATCGGCAAGAATAATATTAGCAAAAATAGGGCCTTTAACAAATTTAAAGTGACGGTCTTCATCTAAAATTTCACTTCCTAAAATATCACTTGGCATTAAATCTGGTGTAAACTGAATGCGTTTAAAATCTAGCCCTAATGCCTGGGCTATAGTATTTACCATTAATGTTTTTGCTAATCCTGGAACCCCAATTAGTAAGGAATGACCGCCAGAAAAAACAGAAATTAATATTTGATTAACTACATCATCTTGCCCAACAATTACTTTGGCTATTTCTACTTTTAACTGATTATATTTTTTAACAAATTTTTCTATAGCAGCTACATCAGACATATTTCTACTTTTTTAACCAGTTACTAGTAAAATCACAGTCTCTATATTTTCCACTAATTTTTATATAAGTGTCCATTATTTTTTCTGATTGCCATTTTTCAATAGCGCGTAACTGTTTTTCTTTTAAAGCTAATTCTTTAATTTTAAGGAAATCTCTAGCATAATCTGCAGTGTGTTCATCTATCCTATCGGTAACCATTAAAATCTTAAACTTTACGTTACCACGATTATCTTCATCTTTTAAAACTAAACTTACTTCACCATCTTTTAAATTTTGAATTTGTGCATACAACCCAGTATCCATTCTTGTTAGTTCAAAATTGTAATCTTGGGTTTCTGGGTTTATTAATTGTCCGCCATCATTTTTAGTTTCTTTTTCATCACTAGCTTCTTTAGCTGCTTCTGCAAAAGTTATATCACCATCAACAATTCGTTGTCTTACTTTTTCTAATCTTTCTTTTGCTTCTTTTATAGCTTCTTCTGAAACTTTTGGTTTTAAAAGCACATGGCTTACATCGTATTGTTGCCCTCTAATTTTTTGACAATATACTATATGATAACCAAAATCTGTTTTAAATGGTTCTGATACTTCTCCTTCTTGAAGAGCAAAAGCAGCTTGCCTAAACTCTTTAACCATTCTTGGTTTTTTTCTGTCTAATGTGTAAATGTAACCAGACTGTTTTAATCCTGGATCTTCACCATAGAGTACTACCTTAGATCTAAAACTAGCGCCATTTTCTAAGACATCTCTTCTAAATTCATTTAATCTATTTATAATTCTTTGCTCTTCTTCTTCACTTACTTTAGGTTCTGCAACAATTTGAGCTACTTTTAATTCGGTACCAAAAACAGGTCTTTTATCTACTGGTATCTTATTAAAATACTCACGTACTTCTTCTGGAGTTATTTCTACCTCTTCAACAATTTTTGCTTGCATTTTAGAAGCTAGTTGGTTGCTTTTGTTTATCTCAAACATTTCATCTCTAAAACTTTCTTCATCATCTTTTCTATAATAGGCTAATAGTTTTTCCATTGAGCCATTAAAATATTGTAAAAACTGCTGAATTTGGTAATCTACTTGTTGCCTAATTTCTGCATCAGACACTTGAATACTGTCTTGTATAGCGTGGTGTGCGTAGAGTTTACTTTCTAATTTAGAACCCATTAATTCGCAATCTGTAACACCTTCTACGTTACCTCCTGCAGCTTTAATTTGCTCTCTTTCTTTTGGAATATCAGATTCTAAAATTATGTAATCTCCAACCACTGCTGCTACGCCATCTACCTTTGTGGCTTTAAATGCATTAGAAGTAGTATCTCTTACTTGAGTAGAATTTACTTCTTTTGGTTTATCATCAATAATTTCCTGTGCAGTTAAAATATTTGCTGCAAAAAGACAAGTTAATAAAACACTTGCTAACTTTAAATTATTTATAAATTTCAAATTGTTTGTTTTTAATAGCATCTTTAATAATATCTTTTTCTAATTGCCTAATAAGTTCTAATTTTCTTTTATTAATGACTATTTGATCTATTGTAGGCTTTACATATTCTAACGGTGCTGTATTATTTCTTAATAGTACATCGTTAATTTGCATCAAATATACTCCTAATGAATCTTTGAGTTGCACAAAATTAGATTTTTTTAACAGTTCATTTTTGTTTTCTGGAGTTACTACAGGAATTTTTTCTATAACCTGACTTAATTTTATCCAAATAGAATCATTTAATGAATAAGAATTAAACTGAATAGAAATAGAATCTAACTCTTTTTTATCTTCATTATTAAAACGTTTAAACCGTTCTTTTATATCATCATAATTGATAATTTTTTCATCAACATGAATGTATCTAAATTTTATAAGTTCTTCATTTAATTTAAATGCCTCTTTATTATTATTGTAATACTCTTGTGCTTCATCTTTAGTAACAACGGTATCAATACTTCTTTTTACTAAGGCTTCAATATAGGCTTTGGTGTATAAATCATTTTTGTATTGATTTACTAATTTATTAAAGCTTTCTTGCTTTGATTGGCTTAAGTTAATCATTGCACCATCCATAAACAATTGTTGTGTAGCCCATTTGTTTATGAAATTTTGAACAATAAGCGTGCTATCTTGTACGCTAGTTTCTTCGTTTATCAAATCTTTTATATCATCATAATACAAATAAGATTCATTAACTCTAGCTACAGCGGTTTGCTCATCAGGTTTCTTTAAATATTCACATGATGCCAGCGTAACAAATACAACTATTATGATTAATTTTAAACGCACCTTTTATTTTTTTATTTGAGATTTCACCTTTTTAAGGGCGTCTTTATTTACAACAACCTTATATTTTTCTTTTAGAGAATTTACCCAATTTTCTTCTTTGTATGTTTGATAATCACTAATAACAAGACCTTTGGCTTCTTCAAAAGTTTTTTGGGCTTGTGGTATGATTTTTTTAACCTTTGCCACAACATAACCACCGTTATGCTTATATATATTTGAAATTCCTACCTTAAAAGGAAAGGTTTCTGGAAGTGCTTTATTGGAAGCATCCATAATTTCTGAAGTAAAAATTACTTCAACTTTACTATTAGTATTTATTAGGTTTTTAATATTATCAACACTCATTCCTTCCTCTAAAAGTTTAGACACTTTTTTAAGCGTTTTCTTTTTATTTGAAGCAGCCACCACAGCATCTATTTGTTCTGGTACAACATATTTACTTTTATTAGCTTCATAATAATTTCTTATATCTACAGAGTCTGTTTCAGAAGCATTCCAAATGGTGTTTTCCATTAAATCAAATAACAATAAACCATCTCTATACTCTGCTAATATATTGGCAAAATCTTCATTTTCGGTTTCTAAATTTGCTTCTTTATATTGTAATAAACTTTCATTTATAAATTCTTCATACTTATCTTTTGTAAACGCTTTTAAAGGTTTTTTATATATTCTTCCTTTTTGTTTTTCTAATAAATAGTCTCCAAAATCTTTATAAGTAATTTGCTTTGTTCCTATTTTTACTAGAGGTTTATTAGCTGTAAAATCTTGTGGCAACTTCCAGGTTCTTTTAAAATAGTTTTCATTTAATATTGATGAAAAATAATCTAATGCTACTTGATTATCAGTTACATTATACTGTTTTTTTAGTGAACTATATAAGGCTTCATCTATTAATTTTGAACGGTCATCTCTTTTAACTTTAGCCTCTAATTCTCCTTTCATATCTTCAAAAGGAGGTATTAATTTTTTGTTTAGCAACTTAACAATATGCCAACCGTATGCCGATTGAAATGGTTTAGATACATCTCCTACATTTTCTAAACTAAAAGCTACTTCTTCAAATTTTTGAGCTCTTAATTGTCCTCCAGAAAATGGTGCTAGCTCCCCTCCTTTTGAAGCAGAACTTTTATCATCTGAAAATTGTTTAGCCAAATCCTCAAAAGCTTCTCCTTGTTGTAATTTACTGTAAATTTCTTGTATTCTAACTTCTGGTTTGCTTAATGTATCTTCTTTCTTTTTAACAACCATTATATGAGCAACAGTACGCTCTCCTCTAGACTTTCTCTTATCTAAAACATTAACTATGTGGTAGCCAAAACGTGTTCTAAATGGTTTAGAAATTTCTCCAACAGGTGTATTATAGGCTGCCGTTTCAAAACTATACACCATTTTAAAACCAGAGAAATACCCTAACTCTTCGCCGAATATTGTTTTGCCATCATGTACTTCTTTTCTAACCTCATCAAACCCTTCTTTTAAAGCTCTTTCTCTTAATTTTAATAACTTATTATAAGCCACTAACGTATCTCTAGGATTGGCATTTTGTGGTATTTTAATTAAGATATGGTTGGCTTTGATATCATATGAAACACGCTCATAAGCTTCTTCTATTAAAGCATTTGTAACCTTAGCATCTTTCATATAACTTTTTGCCAACTGTTTTTTGTAAGTTTCTAACTCTTTTTTATAGGTTGGCTTTTCATGAAGTCCTAAATTTTTAGCTTCTTTTAGCTTTAATTTGTAGCTGGTAAAAAGTTTAAGATATTCATCTATATCTCGTTGAGATTCATCTTGAACTAAATCTAAATTTTTATTGTAAACCCTTAAAAATTCTGTAACAGTAACAGGGTCATTATCAACCCAAAAAAGCGTTTCTTTTTGAGATGATTGCGCATTAATTACTGTAATAAAAAGAACGAATACAGAAGTTAATAAATTACTAATTTTCATGGATTAAAAATTTATGCAAGTGGCTACAAAAATACTAATATAAAGCTATTATGCAAGCGCTTTAACAATGCATTAATATGATACTTTTAACTGATTTTTCTGGCTGATATTGCTGTGATGAGTTTATTATTTTGTTGAAACATTATTTAATTGACTTTGCTTTAATTTTCAACTAACTTCCTTTAAGGTTGAATATCAATCATTAAAACGACACGTCCCCATACAGTTAAACAAAACAATATAACTTCATTCTAGCCATAACCAACAATTAAATTATCTTTGCCCAATATAAAAATAACAATGCGCATAGACATCATTACCGTTTTACCAGAATTACTTAAAAGTCCGTTTGAAGCCTCTATTTTAAAACGTGCCATTGAAGCTAATTTAGTTGAAGTTCATTTTCACAACTTAAGAGACTATACTACTGATAATTACAAAACCATTGATGATTACCAGTTTGGTGGTGGCGCTGGTATGGTTATGATGATTGAACCAATAGACAAATGTATTTCTGCTTTAAAAGCCGAAAGAGACTACGATGAAATAATATACATGACGCCTGATGGTGAAACCCTTAACCAAAGTATTGCCAACCAACTATCATTAAAAGAAAACATCATTATTTTATGTGGTCATTATAAAGGCGTAGACCAACGCGTACGCGATCATTTTATAACCAAAGAAATATCTATAGGAGATTATGTATTGTCTGGTGGCGAATTGGGTGCTGCCGTTCTTTGTGATGCTGTTATTAGGTTAATACCAGGAGTTTTAGGCAATGAAACCTCTGCTTTAACAGATTCTTTTCAAGATAATTTGTTAGCACCCCCTATTTATACACGCCCTAGAGAATATAATGGTTGGCAAGTACCCGAAATATTATTTAGCGGCAACTTTCCTGAAATTGAAAAATGGCGTGAAGATAAAGCTTACGAACGCACTAAAGAACGCAGACCAGACTTACTTAAAGATTAATAAAATATGGAAAATTTAGACAGCATTCAGAATCAATTTATGATTTCTGGATTTATTAACGCAATTGTTCATTTAATTATTTTTATAGCATCTTTTATTTTAATTTATAAAAAAAGAACAATTGCAACAGCTCTTTTACTTACAGGTAGTGCACTTAGTTTAATTTGCTATTTTAGTAGCTTTGCAGTAAATATTTGGGCTGCAAGAATTAGTAGTACAGACGTCATGATTAAAACACAAATAGCCATGTCATTCTTTCAAAATTTTTCATTTTTAATATTTGGAATTGGTTTTTTATTTCTAGCAATCAATAACTTTAAAAAAGCTAAACCCAGTTTAAAAAAATAAATTACAACTACTCTTGTAAAAAACTTTTAGCTTTTAGCTTTTCAATTTTAACTTTTTAATTATCTTTGCAGCCAATTTCAGGTTAACCTCTGGCGAAAATCGTGAATGTTGTTCTGAATCAACCATTTATAAAAACATATAAAGATGGAATCTTTAGTAAAATTTGTACAAGACGAATTTGTAACAAAAAAAGACTTACCAGAATTTAGCGCTGGTGATACTATTACTGTTTATTACGAAATTAAAGAAGGAAGCAAAACAAGAACGCAGTTTTTTAGAGGAGTTGTAATACAACGAAGAGGATCTGGTAGTTCTGAAACCTTTACAATTAGAAAAATGTCAGGTTCAATTGGAGTAGAACGTATCTTCCCTATTAATTTACCTGCATTACAAAAAATAGAAGTCAATAAACGTGGTAAAGTACGTAGAGCACGTATTTATTACTTTAGAGGTCTTACTGGTAAAAAAGCTAGAATTAAAGAGCAAAGACGCTAGTAAAACATTACCATTAAACAATTACAAAAGCTTTGATAAATATCAAAGCTTTTTTTGTTATTAACTTTTGTTAATAACTACCGTTTATAAATAGTTGATATCTAACACCTTAAAAAATTTGTTTTTTAAAAGAGTGGTCTTATATTAGCCAAAGAAATAACAACAAATCTCTAAAGAGTTGTTTTCATTTTAAAAGTGAACTAGTGTTATTTCTTAATAAGGTAACGTTCTTTATTATAATTGTTTTTTGAGGTTTTGAAGAATCATGTGTAGGCATGTAAACTAAAAAACCATGATGTTGCAAAAGTATCGTACGCGCAAGTAGGCGGTAACTGGTGTAACTGAAAGCTTAAAAAACAACTGGAGTGAAAGCAAAAGTTGTAAACAAAGCAATACTATTAACAAACTAGACGTGCAAACGAAAAGTGAGATTAATGGTATCAAGAGAAACAATTAACCGAAACAGCTAGTAATAGGTCAATACATTTTGAAAATTATTACTGTTTCACTTGAAATAACAATGCTGAAATTGAAATACTTGATGAAAATTCAAGTTAGTTTAGTATTACTACTAAAATAGATAACAGTAATGTTGTTTCATAGAAAGCCATATCAAGGGAGATTGAATTCTGCAATGATATGGCTTTTGTTTTTTTAGCTCATTTATTCCTTTTATTGCAAAATTCGTATTGGTAAACCACTTTTTTATAATTCTAATAAATTTAACTGTTTTATTACTTTTCATTTAACATTTACGTAGTAATGAATGTCTATTTTTGTATATTCGCATCGCTAAAAACAAATCTTCATATTTTATCTAGTTTTTAGCTTCTAAATAATTCAATAAAAACTTGACACTAATGTCTAAAATAATTTACACCAAAACTGATGAAGCTCCGGCTTTAGCAACACGATCTTTTCTACCAATAGTTCAGGCTTTTGTAAAGTCTTCTGGAATTAATATTGAAACCAAAGACATCTCTTTAGCTGCTAGAATTTTAGCCGTATTTCCAGATTTTTTAAATGATATCCAAAAAGTTTCAGATGATTTGGCTTTACTAGGAGAGTTAGCTAAAAAACCAGAGGCTAATATTGTTAAACTCCCTAACATTAGTGCCTCAATTCCGCAGTTAAAAGATGCTATAAAAGAACTTCAAGCTAATGGTTTTGCTATTCCAGATTACCCTAACGAGCCAAAAAATGATACTGAAAAAGACATCAAAGCTCGTTACGACAAAATTAAAGGAAGTGCAGTAAATCCTGTTTTAAGAGAAGGAAACTCAGACAGACGCGCACCAAAAGCTGTTAAGAATTATGCTAAAAAGAACCCGCATTCTATGGGAGAATGGACTGCAGATTCTAAAACGCATGTGGCTACAATGCAAGACAATGATTTTGCTCACAATGAAAAATCAGTTACACTTCCTGAAGCTACAAATATTAAAATAGTTCATACTGATACATCTGGTAACACTACCATTTTAAAAGATAGCTTCCCCGTTTTAAAAGATGAAATTATTGATGCTACAGTAATGAATAAAAAGGCATTAGTTACTTTTTTAGAAAAACAAGTAGCAGATGCTAATGAAAAAGGTATTCTTTTTTCATTACACATGAAAGGTACTATGATGAAAGTAAGCGACCCAATTATTTTTGGTCATGCTGTAAAGGCTTACTTTAAAAATGTATTTGAAAAACATGGAGAAACTTTAGAAAAAATAGGCGTAAATGTAAATTCTGGTTTAGGTAATTTACTTGAGCGTATTAATGAATTACCTGCAGATAAAAAAGCTGAAATTGAAGCCGATATTGAAGCTACCTATAAAAACGGACCAGACATTGCCATGGTAAATTCAGATAAAGGCATTACTAACTTACACGTACCTAGTGATGTAATTATTGATGCATCTATGCCTGCTATGATACGTAACTCTGGTAAAATGTGGAATGCAAAGGGTGAATTACAAGACACCAAAGCTGTTATTCCAGATAGTAGTTATGCTGGTGTTTATGCTACAACTATAGATTTTTGTAAAGAAAATGGTGCTTTTGACCCTACTACAATGGGTACCGTACCTAATGTTGGTTTAATGGCTCAAAAAGCAGAAGAATATGGTTCTCATGATAAAACCTTTGAAATTCCATCAAATGGAACAGTAAATGTTATTGATGATAACGGAAATACATTAATGAGTCATACCGTTGAAACTGGTGACATTTGGAGAATGTGTCAAGCAAAAGATGCCCCTATTCAAGACTGGGTTAAACTTGCTGTAACACGTGCAAGAGCTTCAAAAATACCAGCTATTTTCTGGTTAGATGAAAATAGAGCTCATGATAGAGAATTAATAAAAAAAGTAAATACTTACTTAAAAGATTACAATACTGAAGGTTTAGACATAAAAATTCTATCTCCTATTGAGGCTACACGCTTAACTTGTAAAAGATTAAAAGACGGACTAGACACCATTTCTGTAACAGGTAATGTTTTACGAGATTATTTAACAGATTTATTTCCAATTTTAGAAGTTGGTACTAGTGCTAAAATGCTATCTATTGTACCATTAATGAATGGTGGTGGTTTGTTTGAAACTGGTGCTGGTGGTTCTGCTCCTAAACACGTTCAACAATTATTAGAAGAAAACCACTTACGTTGGGATTCGTTAGGAGAATTTTTAGCCTTGGCTGTTTCTTTAGACTATTTTTCGCAAGTAAACAACAATCCAAAAGCAAAAATTTTAGGTGATGCTTTAGATGATGCTACCGAGAAATTATTAGAAAATAAAAAAGGGCCTTCTAGAAAAGCTGGCGAGCTAGACAATAGAGGAAGTCATTTTTATCTTGCCATGTATTGGGCGCAAGAGTTAGCAAGTCAAGACAAAGATTTAGAACTTAAAGAAGAATTTAAACCTATAGCTGATGCTCTTGCTAAAAATGAAAATACTATTATAAATGAATTAAACAGTATTCAAGGAAAACCTGCAGATATTGGAGGTTATTATTTTCCTAATGAAGATTTAGCTAATAAAGTTATGAGACCTAGCAAAACCTTCAACAGTATATTAAGTTAATTCTATAAAATAATAACTTATTAAAAGCTCCTATTAAAGGAGCTTTTTTTTTATTTTTATAAAAAATTGTCAATCTACATGCAAAACCTTCGGTTCTGTTTTCTTTTATTTTATTTTTTAGTTTTCAGTAAAGGTATTGCACAAGAAAAATTTACCCTTAGTGGCATTATCACCGAAGAAAAAAGTAACGAAACACTAATTGGTGTAAACATTATATTTCCCAGTCTGCAAACAGGAACTACTACCAACGAGTATGGCTTTTACTCTATCACTTTACCAAAAGGCACTTATTCTGTTGTTATAAGTTATTTAGGGTATTCTACAATAGCAGAAACTGTTGAACTTACAAGCAACATTTCTAAAAATTTTAGTTTGATTAACTCTCTTGAAAATCTAGACGAGGTTGTTATAACAGAAAACATAGAAAAACTAAGCATAAAAAAACCTCAAATGAGTGTTAATAAACTTACTGCTTCAACCATAAAAGAAATTCCTGTGGTGCTTGGTGAGTCTGATATTATAAAAGCTATAACGCTTTTACCTGGTGTTACCAGTACTGGCGAAGGTACATCAGGATTTAACGTTAGAGGTGGTGCTGCAGACCAAAATTTAATTCTGTTAGATGAAGCAACCATTTATAATTCCTCACATTTATTTGGGCTATTTTCAGTTTTCAATCCAGATGCTATAAAAGACCTTCGTTTATATAAAGGAGGCATTCCCGCAAGATACGGAGGGCGCGTATCTTCTGTTTTAGACATTTACCAAAAAGAAGGAAACAGCAAACAATTTCACATGAATGGGGGTATTGGACTTGTTTCTAGTAGACTGCTAACAGAAGGCCCTTTAAAAAAAGATAAAGGTTCTTTTCTTTTGGGAGGAAGATCTAGTTATGCGCACTTATTTTTACCGCTTTTTGATATTGATAATATTGCCTATTTCTATGATTTAAACACCAAATTGAGTTATAAAATAAATTCTAAAAACAACATTTACCTGTCGGGCTATTTTGGAAGAGATGTTTTTAGAATTGAAGATACTTTTGAAAACACCTACGGAAATTCCGTTTTAAATTTTAGATGGAATCATCTGTTTTCAGACAAACTTTTTTCAAATTTATCTTTTATATATTCTGATTACTATTATGATTTAAAACTAAGTTTTGTTGAATTTGATTGGAAATCAGGGATACAAAATTTCAACTTAAAATACGATTTTAAGCATTACTTAACAAACAATCTCAAACTACAATACGGTTTAAATAGTGTGTATTACAAATTTAACCCTGGAGAAATTAACCCAACTACGGAAACATCGGGTATCAACAAATTTAAACTAATAGATAAATACGCTTTTGAAAACGCTTTATATGTTGATGCAGAACATAACCTTTCTGACAACGTATCAATATCATATGGTCTAAGATTAAGCTCATTTTTAAGACTAGGGCAAGATGAACTAAATATTTATGAAAATGACCAAGCTGTTATTTTTAATGATGATTTTAAAATTTATGAAAAAGCAGATCCAATTGATACAGAAACATATAAACGAAGCGATATTATTACTAGCTTTATAAATCTTGAACCTAGATTTTCTTTAGCGTATCAATTAAATTCTAATAGCTCTATAAAAACAAGCTATAATAAAATGAATCAATATTTACATTTGCTTTCAAACACCAATGCACCTACTCCATTAGATATTTGGACACCAAGCGGAAAATATATAAAACCACAGTCTTTACACCAAGTTGCAGTAGGTTATTTTAAAAATTTTAAAGACAATAAATATTCATTAGAGGTTGAAAGCTTTTATAAAACCATTAAAAACAGAATAGATTACATTGATGGAGCCGATTTAATTGCCAATAATGCTATTGAACAAGTAATTTTAAATGGAAAAGCACGTGCTTATGGATTAGAGCTACTTTTAAGAAAAAACGAAGGTAGATTAAAAGGATGGTTAGCCTATACCCTTTCAAAATCAGAACAACAAACAAAAGGTAGAACAGCTAATGAAATAGGTATCAATAATGGAAATTGGTATAAAACACCTTATGACAAAACACACGATATATCAATAACCACAAGCTATGATTGGAATAACAGACTTAGCGTGAATGCTAATTTTTTGTTTCAAACTGGGCAACCTGTAACATATCCTAATGGTCAATATGAATACAATGATCTTCATATTCCTAATTATGGAGCAAGAAACGAAAACAGACTACCTTCTTATAACAGATTAGATGTTTCACTAAAATACATCCCAAAACAGAAAAAAGAAAGAAAATGGTCAAGCCACTGGGTATTTAGCATATATAATGTTTACAACAGAAAAAATGCAGCATCAATCACTTTTGGTCAAAATAGTGATACTGGTTTAAATGAAGCTACAAGATTAGCTATTTTTGGAATTGTACCATCAATATCTTATAATTTTAAACTCTAATGATAAAGAAATTTATATTAATAATCATATTTGGATTTCTATTAGCATCATGCGAAGATGTAATTGATGTAGATTTAGAAACAGCTGAACCTAGATTGGTTATAGATGCTTCATTAAGTTGGGTTAAAGGAACACAAGGCAACCTACAAGTAATAAAACTAACACTTACAGCTCCTTTTTTTGATGACACAATACCTCCTGCAAACGGAGCCATTGTAACTGTTGAAGATTCAAATAACAATACCTTCTCCTTCATAGAACAAGGTAATTCTGGTGTTTATTTAAATAATACATTTATTCCTGAAATAAACGGTATATACAACTTAACTATTATCTATGAAAATGAAGTTTACACAGCCACTGAAACTTTAATTCCTGTAACAAGTATTGATTATGTTGAACAGAACAACAATGGTGGTTTTTCTGGTGATGAAATTGAAATAAAAGCTTATTACACAGACCCCGAAGATGAAGAAAACTACTACTTATTTCAATTTGTAAATAACCAGTACTTAACCACTGTAGAAGTTTATGATGATGAATTTAATAATGGAAATCAAATTTTTGGATACTACTCTCATGAAGATTTAAAATCTTCAGATCAGTTAACCATTAAAATGTCTGGAATATCAGAACGCCATTACGAATTTTTTAATATTTTATTGCAACAAAGAGATGATGAATCTGGAGACCCTTTTGAAACCCAACCAGCTACTGTTCGTGGTAATTGTGTTAATCAAACCAACCCAGACAACTATCCTTTAGGGTATTTTAGAGTTACTGAAACAGATGTTTTTACTTATACAGTCCAATAAAATAATGTATTTTTGAAGCATGAGTTTCACAAAAATAACAGAGCAAGATTCATACTACAATCACCTCGAAAAAATGAGCGTTGGTGAATTACTTTACAACATTAATAAAGAAGACAAAACAGTTCCGTTAGCAGTTGAAAAAGCGCTTCCACAAATAGAAGCTTTAATAAATAAAATTGTCCCCAAATTAAAAGCTGGAGGCAGATTATTTTATCTTGGAGCTGGTACAAGCGGTAGATTAGGCATTGTAGATGCTTCTGAATGCCCTCCTACTTTTGGTGTACCTCACAATTTAGTAATAGGTTTAATTGCTGGAGGTGATTCTGCTATAAGAAAAGCTGTAGAATTTGCCGAAGATTCTACCACTCAAGGTTGGGAAGATTTAAAAAAACATCAAATTTCAAATAAAGACGTTGTAGTTGGTATAGCAGCATCAGGAACAACACCATACGTTATAAGTGCCTTAAAAACTTGTAATGAAAACAATATTATTACCGGTTGTATTACCTGTAATCATAAAAGTCCACTATCTCAAACAGCTATGTATCCTATAGAAGTTATTGTGGGGCCAGAGTTTGTTACAGGTAGTTCTAGAATGAAAGCTGGTACCGCACAAAAGTTAGTTCTTAACATGATTACTACCTCTACCATGATTCAACTAGGACGCATTAAAGGAAATAAAATGGTTGATATGCAACTAAGTAATAACAAACTTGTTGACAGAGGGACTAAAATGATAATGAATGAACTAAATATTGCTGAAAAAGAAGCCCAAAATCTATTAGATGAATTTGGTAGTGTACGTTTGGCTATTAAAAATTATAAAAAATGAAAGAGAACAAAACAGATAAAAAAGAACTTATTAAAGGTATTAAAATAATGGTGTTTTCGTTGGGCAGTTTGTTTATTGGCCCAATTATTTTAAGTGTTGCTTATAGCAAACCAGATGACCCACTTTACCTGCCCATGTTAATTTTAGGATGCGCTATAAGTGCTATGGCCGTTTTTTTAATTTTTAGAGGTATAAAAACCATAATGGGTAGTATGTTTAAAAAAAAATAAAAGCTCCTAATTATTTATTCAGCTAAAGTATTATTAGGTGTTGTTGGGTTGTATCCAAAATTTTCATCTTTAAAATCAATATTTAAACCATTTAAAATATAATTTATAATAGCATAATGATGAATAGTATGGCTATTTGCATGTGTCAATAAAGCGCCATAAGTATAAGGTATTTCTATTTTCCCCATTCCTAAGTCATCAATAACCCATACTATTTCTTTAATATTAAAATTTGTAGAATTTAGTTTTTTTATAACATCTTCTAAATAACGCTGTGCATAACTACAATTAGTTTCAATTTCTTTATTCCTACCTCGAGCTGTTAAATCAATCTTATTATCAACATTGAGGTTAAAAATACAATTATAAAAATCAAGTATATGCCTAATATGAGTTCCTATACTAGAGTGATAAGGAGGAACAGACACATTACATAATTGCTCATCCGTTAGAAAGCTCAATAAAACAGAAGATTTTTGTAGGGTTTTTAAAGTAGATTGCTCAATTACACTCATACCCCTAAAATATAAAAATAAATTAAAGCATACTTATCTATTTATACATCTTAAGGCTTTTTTATTTCAACACCTGTTAATTTCTTATAAAATTAAAACCTGTAAAAATCTTATTTACAACACATTAAATAACAATGTTACATATATTGTATAGTTTGAAACATATGTTTTATAGGCTTGTTTTTTTTCAATATAGTTTTATTTCAAATAAAAACACTCCCAGTTTTCTATTAAAAAATGAAAAAAATAAATGTTTAACACTGTAATTATGAAAGCTACAAAAACCATTTTTAACCTAAAAAAATTTATTTACGCTTTAATCTTTCCTTTAATTTTTGGAACCTTTAGTTGTTCTAATAGTGATGATGATAGTGACAATCCCAAAAGCGTTTGTAATCAAATAATTTCTTCAGCTACTGAATTTTCAAATGCATTAACAAGTTATCAACAAACCCCCTCAGAAACTACATGTAACAATTTAAAAAACACCTCCCTAGACTTTATTGAAGCTTTACAAAATTGCCAAGAATATACAGAACAATATGGTGATTTAGAAGAAGCAGCCGAAGCTTACAGAAATTTAGATTGCTCTGAAATTTAAAAGTAGGAAGTTATAGAAAACTTCCCTATTTATTATCAATAAACCTACTAACAATTAATTTGATCAAAAAACTATTATTATTAAAAACCAAAAACAATGAAAAAATTTAATTACACTTTAGTAACGGCATTAATAGTTATGTTTTCTTTAAACATATCTGCCCAAACCGAAACCAAATTAGGTGGTTTCTTAGCCTATGGTACCGAGATTGAAAATATAGGTATTGGAGCTAATGCCGAATTTCCTATTATGGAAAAATTAACCATTTCTCCCTCCTTTATTTTTTACCTGCCGAAAGACGAAAGCGGTATTAAAATAAACTGGTTTGAGGTTAACGCCAATGCCAACTATTACTTTTTGGCCGAAGACAATATTGATGTTTATGGTATTGCAGGCCTTAACTACTCCAGTGTTAAAGTAACATACGATGATAGCTATGGTTATTTGGGCGATTTTTCTGCTAGCGACGGGCGTTTTGGTCTTAACATTGGTGGGGGAGCAAACTTTAACCTTAGCGGAAGTATTACGCCTTTTGCAGAATTAAAATATGTAATTATTGACGAAGGTCAACTTGTTATTGCTGGCGGTGTAAAATTTAATATTTAAGAGTTAATATACCTTTTTTTGTCTCATTTAATTAACCTACAAAAAAGACCCAATTTAAAAAAACACTAATAAAAGTAGACAAATTTTTAAGTTTGTCTGCTTTTATTAATTATCAGTTAATTCGTCTAAAACCAAACGCAACTCGCCATAACTATATTTATCATCCAATTGATGTTTTAGATCTGATAGGTTTTCAAAAGTTTTGGTTGGAATAATCTGCTTTAATTCTTCATAATGTTGTTTGGGTATTAAATCGGTAACTTTTACTTCTCCGGTAGGCACAAAACTTGCCAAATGACCAAAAATAGTGTTTTCGTTCAGTTCACGTTCGGCAGCAATCTCCGATATACTTTTTCCCGATTGGAATAATTTTAAAGATATTTTTTGGGTATCGCCACGTTTTCTTTTAGCTTGGCTTGGTTCAAATAATTCAATTTTATTTGATACTTCAATATCATGTTCATCACAATAGGCCCTAATTACCTTCAAAATAGCCGTACCATATTTTTCTACCCGTGTTTTACCCATACCATGAACCTTAAGTAATTCTTCCTTGGTTGTTGGTAAGGTTTCACACATTTCGTACAATGTTTTTTGTGCAAAAATTTGAAAATGGACTAAGCCCTTTTCTTCGGCTATATCGTTTCTAAGTAATCGTAGTTTTTCAAACAATTCTATATTACTCGTGCCTTCAACAATTGTTTTTCTTGTTTTTTTAGGCTTTTCTTTAGCCATAAACACCGATTTTGCACGTAGCTCTAAAAATAACTTGGTTACAAAGCCATTTTTTAACCCTTTAAAATACAATTGTTTTGTAGCTAGCAACTCCTCAAAATTACCCAAATGTTTGGTAAGCTCGTTACCCACGGCTTGGTTATCTGTAGTAAAAGCAAAGGTTTTAAGCGGTGTAACTATATGGGTATCGGTTTCGGCTTTAAAATACGCAATCCCTTTTTTAAACCGTTCTTGAACCAGGCTACTTTCTTCTGGTAAGTCTTCGGTATGGGATAATTGTTTTAACTGGGAATTAAACCCATTGCTTATCTTTAAAAAGTTGGCAATGGTATGCTTTATTGCTGAAAAAGTTGCCTCAATCGGGCCTTCTATAATCGTTCTGTTCTTATAATAAATATCCAAAATACGGTTCACCGGGTGCAAAAAACCGTAAAAATCGAAAATTTCGGCAATAACATCCAACTGGAAGTTTTTTTGGGAATGCTTTAGTACCGTTTCGTCTGGTGCATTTTGCTTTGCCTGTTCATTAAACGCTATAACATTTTGGTCGCTTATAATTTGGTTGGACTGGATCTTGCTTTTTAATACCAAGCCTTCTAAAGATTTACACCTGCTTAAGGCCACATAGGTCTGTCCGTGCGCAAACGCACCCTCGGCATCTATAATAGCCTTTTCAAAAGTCAAACCCTGGCTTTTATGTATGGTAATGCTCCAAGCCAAACGCAATGGCATTTGTTTGTAACTTCCTATTTTTTCTTCTTGAATTTCCTTGGTATCGGCATCAACAGAATAGTTGATATTTTCCCAAACCTCGGGGGTTACATTTATATTGAAATCGTCTTCAGGACAATGTACTACAACTTCATCTTTTTCTAAATGAATAACCTTACCTATTTTTCCGTTAAAATAGCGTTTTTCCGGACTACTATCATTTTTCACAAACATAACCTGGGATCCTACCTTAAGTTCTAAGTTTTCACTATTTGGATAGGCATACTCAGGAAACTTACCATCAACTTCGGCCTTGTAATAAAATGGTTGGCACTTTAATTTATTCAATTCTGATTGGTTAATAGCCTCTGCTTTATTGTTGTGGGTTGTAAGCGATATATAACCTTCGTCAGGTTGGGGTTTGAAATCCGGAATAAAACGCTTATTTAATTCCTTTGCAGCAGCTTCGCTTAGTCTATTGTTCCGTATTTCGTTTAGTATTTCAATAAATTTTGGATTTTCCTGTCTATAAATATGTTTCAATTCTATGGTAATAGCCTGACTTTGCTTAAAGGCTTGACTACTAAAAAAGAAACCATTGCTATAAACCCGTTTTAAGAGCTCCCAATCTTGTTCTTTTATAACTGGTGAAAGTTGTTGCAAATCGCCAATCATTAGCACTTGTACACCGCCAAAAACCTTATTTCTATCCCTGAAACGGCGTAAAGTCCTATCAATGCCATCCAATAAATCGGCTCGAACCATACTAATCTCGTCAATAACCAGTAAATCTATCGACTTAATAATATTAATTTTGGTTTTGCTGAATTTTCTGTTGAAGCCCTTAGAGGCATTTAAATCTGTATCTGGTAAAATAGGACCAAAAGGCATCTGAAAAAATGAGTGTATTGTAACGCCTTTAGCATTAATGGCCGCAACACCTGTTGGAGCCACCACCACAAGGCGCTTTAAACTCTCCATTTTTAAGCGGTGCAAAAAGGTAGTTTTACCTGTACCCGCTTTACCTGTTAGAAAAATATTTCGATTGGTATTGGATACAAAATCCCAAGCTAAGTCTAGTTCCTTATTTGTAATCATGATAGCCGAAATTACAAATTATATTCATATTCTGACAAAACTAAGCTAAAATATTCAACTAAAATGCAATAGGAAAAGGGACAGGCATTATTTTGTATTAGAAAAAACTGAGAAAATCGAAAACAAAAAAACCCTTCATATTACTATGAAGGGTTTCTAAAAAAGGCAACGA
>NZ_JAFMPU010000007.1:0-187386 GCF_049132085.1 Seonamhaeicola sp. NFXS20
CTACTGATATTAGTTCATTAACTGCACCTGATTTATGTGATGGTGGTGCTGTAAGCGTTGAATTTAATGTGACTGATTTATGTGAAAGTGGGCAAGACACGGCTACTTTTACTGTTACACCGCCTAGTGCTATTACTTATACAGCACCATCTAATGATTCTGTTACAGCTTCTGAGTTAGATGACCCAGACCCCACTACAGCACAAGCTAATCTTGATGCTGACCTTGCGGCGTGGATAGCTGCACAAGACGCAACAATTAATGGAAGCGTAGCTAATGGGTGTTCTCCTGTGATAACTAATGATTATGCTGGACAAACATTAACGTTCTGTTCTTCGGGTAGTGTTACCGTTACTTGGACAATTACTGATAAATGTGAAACTATTAATAATATCACAGCTACTTACACCTTTACACAACCAGATAGTATTAGTTTTACTAATCCTTCTAACAAAACTGTAGATACTTGCGACTTTGATAATGATGACCCAGCTATAGCGCAAACAGACCTTGATGCAAATATTGCCAATTGGGTAACAGAGCAAACTAATATCATTACTAGTACTCTTACTGGTGGATCTCCTGAAGTAACTCATGACTTTACTAACCAATCTATTGATTTGTGTACTGGTGGTTCTATAACCATCACTTGGTCTATTGATGATATTTGCGAAAATATTAATGTTGCGGCTACTTATACTGTAAATCCTGCTAGTGCTATTACTTATGATGCCCTTTCTGATGATTCTTCAGATGCATGTGAATTTAATACTGATGATTTAAATACTGCTCAAGCAGAACTTGATGCTGATATTGCAGCTTGGTATAATTCTCAACAAGGAATAATTAGTGGAAGTCTTACAGGTGGTTGTTCTCCAGTTATATCAAGCGATTATAACAATGACTCTATTGATTTCTGTACTGGTGGATCAATAACTATTACATGGACTGTTGAAGATTTATGTGAAACTTTCAACCTAACATCAACATATACATTTACCAAACCAACAGAACCCGTATTTGATCAAGCTACTTTACCAACAGACATAACAGTAGAATGTGATGCTGTTCCTGCTCCTGTAGTTCTAACGGCTTCGAATTCTTGTGGCGCTATTGATGTTGTATATACTGAAAATAGAATAGATGGCAATTGTGCTAATACTTATGTTCTTGAAAGAACTTGGGTTGCAACTAATATTTGTGATGTATCAGCTACACATAAGCAAACCATTACAGTTCAAGACACTACTGCTCCTGAATTGACATTACCGCCTAATGTTTCTGCTGAATGTAGTGATGATTTAACACCTGTTTCTTTTGGAACAGCAACAGCAACTGACAACTGTGATGACAATCCTGATATTACATTTATTGATGTTAAAACAGAAGGCCCATGCGAAGGTACATTTACTATTACTCGTACTTGGACCGCTACAGATGCTTGTGGAAACTCTGTAAGTAAAGATCAGATAATTTCAACATCTGATTTAACAGCTCCAGAATTTGATCAAACCGAATTACCTGGTGACATTACAGTAGAATGTGATGGGGTACCTGAAGCTGAAACCTTAACTGCTACTGATAATTGTGGTAACGCAACTGTAACAGTTCAAGACGAAAGAACTGACGGTAATTGCCCTTACAATTATATAATTAAAAGAACCTATACAGCAACCGATGATTGTGGGTTAACTAAAACTCATGTTCAAACTATAACTGTGCAAGATGTAACACCTCCAACTTTTGTTGAAACGCTTCCTCCTACAAATTTAGTTGTAGAGTGTGATGCTGTTCCAGAAGCCGAAATATTAACAGCTACTGATAATTGTGGTAATGCTTCGGTAACTGTAGAAGACGTAAGAACTGACGGAGATTGTCCTAACAGCTATGTTATTGCGCGTACATGGACAGCTACTGATGAGTGTGGGTTAACAACTACACATACTCAAACAATCATAGTTCAAGATACTACAGCTCCAGTGTTTGAATCTAATCTTCCAACTGATATCACAGTTGAATGTGATAATATTCCAGATGTAGAAACATTAACTGCAACTGATAATTGTGGTGATGCAGAAGTAACCGTAGAAGATGTAATAACTGATGGTGATTGCCCTAACAACTACATCATTAATAGAACCTATACAGCTACTGATGAATGCGGATTAACAACAAAACACACACAAATAATTACTGTTCAAGATACTACAGCCCCTACTCCAACTTCAACATATGAAGAAACATTAGATGTAAGCTGTACAGACATTCCTGATGCTCCAGAGTTAGAGTTTGAAGATAACTGTTCTAACAATCTAACTGTAGTGTTTAATGAAACTAGTACTTATGAAGAAAATGTTTATGAAGACTATATAATTACTAGAACATGGACTGTAAAAGATGAATGTAACAATGAAGCTATATACACTCAAACTCTTAACGTTATTTTAGATGAAATAATTACAGACATTGTTGCTCCAGATTGGTGTTTTGATGAAGGCATTATAAATATGAATGATTTATTACCAGAAGATTTAAACACTAACGGTACTTGGGAAATGTTAGAAGGTGATACTGCGGCAACATTAACAGGTAATATATTTGACCCTACCACCTTAGAATTGAGCTTTGATTTCTTACCTGATGACGGCGGAATTGATTACAGATTTAGATACACAACTACTAATGAAGGATGTATAAGTATCACAGAAATAACAATGAACATTCATGCAGACTGTGTTGTTTTACCATGTGGCGAAAAAGATGTAGATATATCTACCGCTATTACACCCAATGGTGATGCCTACAATGAAACATTTGAAATAAAAGGAATTGAACTATGTGGTTTTGAATATAATGTGAAAATCTTCAATAGATGGGGAGCCTTAGTGTACGAATCTGATGATTATCAAAATGATTGGAATGGTACTAGCTCTAAAGCATCTGTTGGTAGTGCTGGTAAAGTACCTAACGGAACATATTATTATATAATAACTATAAAAGATAGTGGATTGCCTCCATTTACTGGACCACTTTATATCGGAACCAAATAAAAAACCTTAACCTATGACACGTTTAAAACATTTAATATTAGCCTTTGCATTGTTTGGTTGTGCTACAGGAATTGCGCAGCAATTACCTCAATTTACACAATACATGTACAATACAATTTCTGTAAATCCTGCCTATGCTGGTAGCAGAGAGGCTTTAAGCATTGTAGGATTACACCGTAGCCAATGGGTTGGTTTTAAAGGTGGACCAATTACACAAACTTTTTCAATTCACACCCCTTTACGTAATGATAGAATTGGTTTAGGATTATCTTTTATAGAAGATGATTTAGGTCCGCAAAACTTTTCATACCTATATGGAGATTTCTCATATTCAATACCAACAGGATACGATGGAAAATTATCATTTGGATTAAAAGCTGGTTTTACACAGTTTAGTTTTGATACAGATTTTCGTCTAGATCCAGATAATCAAAATGACCCCTTAATTTATGGTACAGAAGACAGATGGACCCCTAATTTAGGTGCTGGAGTTTATTGGAGTACCAATAGAATTTATGCAGGCTTATCTGCTCCAAGAATATTAAATAACGACTTTAGCAATAAAAATGATGATTTTGAGGCTTTAGAACGTATTAGTTACTACTTTACAGTTGGCGGGGTGATAGACCTAAGTAAAAGCATTAAATTTAAACCAGCTGGTTTAATTAAAGCCACTAACGGAGCTCCTTTGTCTTTTGATTTAACAGCAAACTTCTTGTTTAATGAAAAGTTATGGCTAGGTGGCTCTTATAGAATTAATGAGCAAACTGCAGCTATTGGTGGAATTGCAGATTTTCAAATATCTAGGCAACTACGTATAGGTTACGCCTACGAAAAACCAATTTCAGATATTGCAGATTATACATCAGGAACTCATGAAATTTTATTAATGTATGAATTCAAATTCTTAAGTTCTAAACTAAAATCACCAAGATATTTCTAATATAAATCATGATATGAGATTAAAACATTACATATTAGTTTGTATCACACTAGCTTTAAGTTTTTCTGCTTTCCCCCAACAAGGAAGACAAAAAAGAGCAGATACTTTATTTAACAAATTTTCTTTTGTTAAAGCTGCTAAAGTTTATCAGGAACTTATTCAAAAAAATTATAATAAAGATTACGCAACAAGACGTTTAGCAGATTGTTACGCGTTAATGAGAGATCCTAAAAATGCGTCTCGTTATTACAAAAGTGTTGTTAAACAAGAAAATGTTCCTATTGATTATTACTATCGCTACGCACAAGCTTTACGCGGTATAAAAAAATACAAAGAGTCTAGTATCTGGTTAAAGAAATATAAAGATTCTGGAGGTGTTGTAAATTCTAACGACTTCTCAAAAGATGCAAATTTTATCACCAGTGTTTTCAATGCCAAAAAGCAATATTTTTTAGATAGAGTTAGATTTAACTCAAAATACAGTGATTTTGGTGCTTTTGAGCATAATGGCAAAGTATATTTTGCTTCTTCTAGAGATGAAGGTGTTTCTATAAAACGCTTATACGGTTGGAATGAACAACCTTTTTTAGATGTTTATGTAACAGATGTTGGATCTAGAAGAAATGTAGATCACACAGGAAAACTAAAAGGTGATGTCAATTCAATTTATCACGATGGGCCTGTTACTATTACTAAAGATGGTAAACACATGTACTACTCTAGTAATAATTTCAGTAATCAAATTGAATTTAAGGATAAAAAAGGCATGACCAATATGAAAATATACCGTGCTACCTATCGAGATAGTATTTGGACAGATATTGAAGACCTATCAATAAATAGTGATGCTTTTTCTACGCAGCACCCTGCATTAAATAAAGATGATAACAAACTTTATTTTGCCTCAGATAGACCAGGTGGTTATGGTGGTTCTGATATTTATGTAGTTGACATCAATCCAGATGGTACTTTGGGTGAGCCTAAAAACCTAGGTCCAATAATAAACACAGAAAATGCTGAAGGTTTCCCCTTTATAAATCAAGAAGATGTACTATTCTTTTCTTCTGATGGACATACTGGATTAGGACTTTTAGACATTTTTGCAACTATTAAAGATGAAGAAGGAAACATTGCCGATGTGGTTAATTTAGGAGTACCTATTAACTCAAACAAAGACGATTTTTCTTTTACTATGAACCCAAACGGTATAACTGGTTATTTTGCTTCAAATAGAACTGGTGGCCGTGGTTCTGATGATATTTATGCTTACCATAGAGAACCAACATTACATGTTGAAGGCGTAGTTACAGATGCCATTAATACACAACCTATTGAAGGCGCTAAAATTACTCTATTTGATGATAAAGGCAACCAAATTGCTTATATGGAAACTGATGAAAACGGTTTTTATCAAATAAACATAGACAGAAACCAAGATTATAAAATTGTTGCAAGTCAAGATAAATACATTGAAGATTATAGAGAATTCACTTCAAAAAATATTCAAACGGAGTTAATTACTATTAATGCTAATTTATTATTAAACCCAGTTCCTAACGTGGTGAAATTAGCAGAATTAAATACTATTTATTTTGATTTTGATAGTCATAAAATACGTGAAGATGCTGCCGAAGAACTTGATAAAATAGTTGATTTAATGACTAATGATTATCCAGAAATGGTCATTAGAATTGAATCTCATACAGACTCAAGAGGAGCGCTTACTTATAATGATAAATTATCTATTGATAGAGCTAATTCTACGTATGAATATTTAATTTCCAACGGTATAGATCCTGCAAGAATTACTGCACATGAAGGTTTTGGAGAACGTAGATTAACAAATGGATGTGAAGATGGTTCAAAATGTGAAGAGGAAGAACATCAATTAAACCGTCGTACACAATTTATTGTGGTAAAAATGGAATAAACTCACAACTATTTGTGTGTTTACATAAACTATAACCAGTAGATTTTTAATTTAAAAAAGACCCCATGAAATTAAAAAATTACATAATAGCCTGTTTTGCTATACTAATTAGTATTACTACGTATGCTCAATATGGCTCTCAAAAAAAAGCAGATAATTTATTTAATAAATTCGCTTTTGCAAATGCTGTAGAAGTATATCAAGAACTTATTAACAAAAACTATAATGCAGAATATGCTACAAGACAATTAGCAGATAGTTATGCATTTATGCGTAATCCAGATAGTGCTGTTGTTTACTATAAAAAAGTAGTTGAGCAAAAAAACATTCCTATAGCATATTATTATAACTATGCACAAGCATTAAGAGGGATAAAAGATTATAAAGAATCTCGTAAATGGTTACGCAAATACAAAAAAGAAGGTGGTAAAATTAATGATCTTAATTTTTCAAAAGACCAAGATTTTATAAGCTCTATTTTTAATGCCAAACAACAATACTTTTTAACCGATGTTAAGTTCAATTCAAAATATGCAGATTTTGGGGCCTATGAACATAACGGTACTATTTATTTTGCTTCATCAAGAGACGAAGGTGTTTCTTCTAAACATATTTATGGATGGAATGGAGAACCTTTTCTAGATATCTATACAACAAGCAATCGTACCGATAGTATTGTAAACCATAAATCTAAATTAAAAGGAGATGTAAATACTGTTTATCATGAAGGTCCTATTACCATTACTAAAGATGGTAAAACCATGTATTTCTCAAGAAATGATTACAATAAAAATATATTAGGTAATGATCAAAATGGCATTACTAATCTAAAGATTTATAAAGCCACATTAATAGATGGAGAATGGACTAATATTGAAGAACTTAGTTTTAATAACAATCAATATTCTAATGGGCATCCAGCTTTAAGTCATGACGAAACAAAATTATATTTTGCATCTGATATGCCTGGTGGATATGGTGGTTCTGATATTTATTACGTTGATATAAAAGAAGATGGTACATACGGAACACCACAAAACGCAGGAAGTATAATTAATACTAATAAAAATGAGCGCTTCCCATTTGTAAATAGTGAGGGTGTTTTATTCTTTTCTTCAGATGGTCATCCAGGGTTAGGCATGCTTGATATTTTTGGAACTGTTTTAGATAAAAACAACAATATAGTAAGCGTAATAAACTTAGGAGTACCAGTAAACTCCAGTAAAGATGATTTTTCGTTTTTTATGAATGAAGATGGGTTATCTGGTTTCTTTGCCTCTAATAGAAATGGTGGCGTTGGTGGTGATGACATTTATGCTTACGATAGAATTCCTAATTTAATTATTGAAGGCACCGTAACAGATGCCAATAGCAATGAACCCGTAGCTAATGCCTTAGTTACTTTAAAAGATATTGGTGGTAATAAAATTGCAGACTTAGTTACAGATGAAAATGGTTATTACCAAATAAATATTGATAGAGATTCTAATTATATTCTTGATACTAAAAAAGAAAACTATGTTGATAACACTAAAAATATTACCTCAAAAGGAATTAAAAAAAGTGTAACAAGCATAACAACAAATATATCGCTAAATCCGGTTTCTATTGAAGATATTCCTATTGAAGAACTATACCCTATTTACTTCGATTTTAATAAATATAACATTAGAGAAGATGGTACAGTTGAATTAGATAGAATTGTTAATTTAATGACAAATGTATACCCTAATATGGTTATTAAAATAGAATCTCATACAGACTCTAGAGGTCCTGATGCTTATAATCTTATTCTTTCTCAGGAAAGAGCAAAAGCAACATATGATTATTTAATTAAAAACGGTGTAGACGCTTCCAGAATTACAGAATATAAAGGTTATGGAGAAGAAAAACTAACCAATAAATGTGATGGAACAGCTAAATGTACAGAAGAAGAACATCAATTAAATCGCCGCACACAATTTATTGTTGTAAAAATGAAATAATAGATATTAATATATTATAACTCACAAACCATCATTAGAGATTAATTTTATTGATGGTTTGTGTTTTCATATACTAAGAAGTTTTAAAACAAATAATAACTATATAATAAAAAACCCTTTCAGAAATGAAAGGGTTTTACCTAAAGCTAAATTTAACAACAAAAAGTCATTAAAATAACCTATTTAATTTTTTAATTACACAATACCTCTATTATGTAAAGCTGCTAATAATCAGTAAATCAAATAAGGTTATTAGGTTTACGTAACTAATGAGTTACGCTATTTTTTTATGAAAATATTAGTGAAATACCATCTGCCTTTATCATTCATTTCAGCAGCAACATCACAATTGGTAAAATCACCTTCTATATTGGCTTTATGTCCTTCACTTTTTAACCATGCGTTTACAACGGTTTCTGCAGTACTATAACCGTAAGCAACATTTTCAGATACTTTTACAGCTCCGGCATTTTCTTTTAAATAATTACTACGTGTATAAAAATAATCATGAGAAACCTCTCCTGTATCAAGCATATAATCTGTATGACTGTATGCAACAGATTTAACTATGGTCATACTTTCTAAAGGTTTTAAGCCTAAAGATAACCTGTAGTCATTTATATACTCTAAAATTTCAATTTCTATTGATTTTGTTTCTGGTGTAATAAGGCTTAACTCTATTTCTTCAGTCTTATCATCTAAACTGTCTGTTGAGCAAGAGAAGCTCAAAACAGCTAATAGCGCCAATAATGGCAGTTTTGTTAACAACTTCATAAGTAGGTAAATTTAGATTTGGTCTTATAAAGTTATTAACTATATACTGCTACTACATATGTTAAATATTAAATTCGATAAACGACATATTTCAAATCGATTAAAAACATATTTTAACGATTAAATGTAATTCAACGTATTTATAAATGTATTTCATCGGGTTAATTAAGGAGATAATCGATTTATTTGCCAATTATAATCTGGCAAAAGTGTGTATCTTATTCTATCATGTAACCTATTAGGTCTACCTTGCCAAAATTCAAACTCTACTGGTTTTACAATATAACCACCCCAGTGTTTTGGTCTTGGTATTTCTTTACCACAATATTTAATTTCTAAGTCAGATAATTTTTTATCTAAAGATTCTCTATTATCTATAACCTCACTCTGGTTTGAAACTAAAGCCCCTAACTGGCTACCACGTGGTCTAGATTCAAAATAACCATCGCTTAAATTTTCAGCTATTTTTTCAGCTTTTCCTTTAATAATAATTTGACGTTCTGCACCATGCCAAAAAAACGATAAACAAACATTAGGATTTTGTTCTATTGCTCTCCCTTTTTCACTTAAATAATTGGTATAAAAAATAAAACCTTCATAGGTGTATTTCTTAAGCAATACTACCCTATTTTTTGGGTATCCATCAAGGCCAAAAGTAGAAATTGTCATGGCATTTGTTTCATCTTCTGTGAAAAATTTATCAACTTCAAAAAACCATTTTTGAAACAACTCCATAGGGTTTTCAGGTACTTCATTTAATAGTAACTCACCCTTTTCATAAGACTTTCTATAATTACTTAAATCTGTTTCCATAATAGTACAAAATAACAAAAATTAAATTTCACATTAGCTATTAAATATTAAAGAACTTTATTAAGTTTGATACCCCTAATAACTAATTATGAAATTTAAAAATTCTAAGTTTTTTAACAACCTTAAACATGTTGAAATTGTAAAGCCTTTTGGAAATTTTTATTTTTTTGAAAAATTTATCTTGTCTGAAATAAATGATGGAGTTCATTTTGATTGGGATATGATAAAAGAAGTTATGGATGAGGCTATTACCTTTTATGGAAGTGACGTGAAATTAGGCTACATTTCTAACAGAGTAAACTCTTACTCAATGAATCCTCAATCATGGAATATGGTTAAGGAAGAATACAATATAATTGTAGCAAGTGCCATTGTTACTTATAGCACCATGACTTTTATGAATGCTACAATTGAAAAACAGTTTTCTGATAATAGTATAAAAAGATGTTTGTCTTTAGAAGAAGCAATAAACTGGACAGTTAAATTAAAAGAGCTAAATTAAAACTCAAAAGTTTTACCATCTTCTGCTAGTTCAACTGGCTCAAATACTTCTTGTGCTTCTGTTTTAAAGCCACTAAGGTCTTTATAACGCGTAGAATAGTGGCCTAATAGCAACTTACCTACATGAGCCTGTTTTGCTATGGTAGCGGCTTGTTTTGCTGTAGAATGCTTAGTTTTTGGTGCTAAATGTGCTTGAGTTTCTAAAAATGTTGATTCATGATATAATAAGTCTACATTTTTTATTAATGGTACAATATCTTCTTTATACATTGTATCACTACAAAAGGCGTAGCTTTTTGGTTTCTCCCCACTTTTTGTAACGGTTTCATTTTTTATTATTACTCCATCTTCATTTTCAACATCAAACCCTTGTGTTAGTTTTCTATAATAAGCTACATTAATATTAGCTTCTTCAACCTCTTTAATATTTAATTTTCGTTTTCCTTCTTTTTCTTTAAATAAAAAACCATTGGTATATACTCTATGATTTAAAGGAATGGTATGTACTTCTACCTTTTCGTCTTCAAAAATTAATTCAGATTCTGTTGAAGTCAATTCATGAAAAATAAGATTATAATTTGTCCATGAATCGGCTAATTTCATTTGTAACGTAATAACTTCTTTAATTCCTTTTGGGCCGTAAATATGCAAGTCTGCTTCTCTAGTAAGCAGTCTGAAGGTTGAAATTAAGCCAGCTAAACCAAAAAAATGATCGCCATGTAAATGAGAAATAAATACGTGTTTAATTCTATTAAACTTTATTTTGTGTCTTCTTAGCTCTACTTGGGTACCTTCTCCGCAATCAATTAAAAACATATGTCCTTGCGTCTCTAAAACCTGAGATGTTGGATTAGTTAAAATTCTTGGTGTGGCACTATAACAGCCTAAAATGGTTAATTTCATTAATTATTTTTGTTGTTCATTTGCTTGTTGTTTTGTTGTATGCTACAAGCTTAACAACCTAACAGTTAACAAATTTGTATTTTAAAGCCCTAAATCTCGCTCCATTTCTTCCATTTCAATAATATCATAAGCTTCTTGTATGGTAGGTACAACAATAATTTCATCTGGAACTTCTTCTAAATCTATTTTATTAGTAACTATTACAAAAGATTGTTTAGCTGCTCTATGTGTATTAGATAGTTGTAAAAACTCAACTATTTCTTCTATACTAATTTTGTTTAGTGTAGTTAAATTAACTATAATATTATTGTTTTTATATTTTGGGTATAAAGTCTGAAGTTTTTTAACCAACTCTACAGTTGTGGCTTTTTCTTGAGTTATAATTGTAATATTTCCGTCTTGATCAAAAATCATAATTTACTGTTTTATTTTAGATGCTAGCAAATAAATAACAGCCATTCTTATTGCTACACCATTTTCTACTTGGTCTAGAATAATAGATTGATTAGAATCTGCTACATCACTTGTAATTTCAACACCTCTGTTAATGGGTCCGGGATGCATGATTGTTATTTCTTTATCTAAAGAATTTAACAACTCTTTACTAACACCAAACTGTTGTGTATATTCTCTTGTTGATGGAAAATAACTTATATCCATACGTTCATTTTGTACACGTAACATATTTGCTACATCACACCAATTTAATGCTTTACGTAAATTTGTTTCTACTTTAACCCCTAGTTTATCAATATACTTTGGCAATAAAGTTTTAGGACCACAAACCATAACTTCTGCGCCTTGTAATTGCAACGCAAATATGTTTGATAAAGCTACCCTACTATGTAAAATATCACCAACTATTACTATTTTTTTACCGCCTACTTCACCTAGTTTTTCTCTTATAGAATAAGAATCTAAAAGTGCTTGTGTTGGGTGTTCGTGTGCACCATCACCTGCATTTACAATACTTGCATTTACATGTTTTGATAAAAATATTCCTGCTCCAGGATTAGGGTGACGCATAACAACCATATCAACTTTCATTGATAAAATATTGTTTACTGTGTCAATTAAAGTTTCACCTTTTTTTACTGATGATTGTCCTGATGAGAAATTTATAACATCTGCAGATAAACGCTTTTCGGCTAGTTCAAATGATAATTTTGTTCTTGTGGAGTTCTCAAAAAATAAGTTGGCAATGGTAATATCTCTTAGCGAAGGTACTTTTTTAATAGATCTATTAATAACCTCTTTAAAATGATCGGCTGTTTCAAAAATAAGTTGAATATCTTTTTGGTTGAGATATTTAATTCCTAATAAGTGATTAACACTTAATTCGCTCATTGTTAAGTTTAAGGTTTAAAGTTTAAAAACTTTAGTTAATATTTATGTTTCAATTAAGTAAACAGCGTCTTCTTTATCATTTTCCTTCCAGTTTACTTTTACTTTTTCTTTGTTTATAGCATCTACTTGACGGCCTCTGTAATTAGGCTGAATTGGCAAATGCCTACTAAAACGTCTATCAATTAACGTTAAAAGTTCTATTTCATTGGGTCTTCCAAATGATTGAATTGCTGTTAATGCAGACCGAATGCTTCTGCCTGTATATAAAACATCATCTATAAAAACTACATTTTTATTCTCAACCAGAAAGTTAATTTCAGTAGTGTTGGCTTCTAGAATTTTTTCTCCCCGTCTAAAATCGTCTCTAAAAAATGTAATATCTAGATGTCCTAATTGTATATCTTTAACTTTATAGTCTTCGGTTAGCATTTTAGCCAAACGATTTGCTAAGTATTTACCTCTGGGTTGTATACCTATTAAAACTGTGTTAGAGAAATCATTATGGTTTTCAATGAGTTGACAAGCCAATCGGTGAAGAATGATGTTTACCTCTTTTGCGTTAAGTAAAACTTTTTGACTCATATACTATCCAAACGTATTTGGAATACAAAGGTAATGCAAAAAATTAGAAGTAAAAACCATTATTGTCAAACTTTATTTGGCGCAACCCAAAAGGGTCGGGCTATCCGCTGCAAGTCCTCGCTCTCACGCTTAGGCGTAGAAGCTGTGGGCTTTCCACTACTATCCCTTGCGCACCTGTTCGCAGCGGTAGTTCTTAACCGTCACTGCGAGGAGGCACGACGTGGCAGTCTCTTTATCTATAAACAGATTGCTTCACTGCACTCACAATGAACGTATAAAAAAAAGCCTCCAATTTCTTGGAGGCTTTAATTTATTTAGAAAATCTTAATTTTAATTAAGATTTTCCGTCTAATTTATCTTTAAGCGCTTGTAAAGCATCATTTGCATCACCTAAAGTAGGTTTAGCTTCTGCCGCCGCTGCTGCTGCTTTTTTAGCTGCCGCTTTAACGTTTTTAGCTTCCTCTTCTTTAAAGATTGCTGTATGCGATGCTACAACACGTTTAAATTCTTTGCTAAACTCAATGATTTTAAATTCAGCTTCTTCTCCTTTTTTAAGTTTGCTACCATCTTCTTTTTCTAAGTGACGAGAAGGTACAAATGCAACAATATCATCATTAAATTTAACAGTAGCTCCTTTGTCAACTATTTCTTCAATAGTTGCTTTGTGAGTTGTATCTAAAGCAAATTCTGTTTCGTATTTATCCCATGGGTTTTCAGTAGTTTGTTTGTGACCTAAACTTAATTTACGTCCTTCAACATCTAATTCTAATACAATAACATCTAATTTATCTCCTACAGAACAGAACTCACTTGGGTGCTTAATTTTTTTAGTCCAAGATAAATCTGAAATATAAATTAATCCGTCAATACCTTCCTCTAATTCTACAAAAACACCAAAGTTTGTAAAGTTACGAACAACACCTGTATGCTTAGAACCTAATGGATATTTACCTGTAATATCTGTCCATGGATCTGGAGTTAATTGCTTAATACCTAAAGACATTTTTCTGTCTTCTCTATCAAGTGTTAAGATAACTGCTTCAACTTCATCTCCAACAGAAACAAAATCTTGAGCAGAACGTAAATGAGTAGACCATGACATTTCAGAAACGTGAATTAATCCTTCAACACCATCAGCTACTTCAATAAATGCGCCGTAATCTGCAATTACAACAACTTTACCTTTTACTTTATCACCTACTTTCACCTCTTCTGCAAGAGCTTCCCATGGGTGTTTACTTAATTGTTTTAATCCTAATTGGATTCTTGATTTATCTTCATCAAAATCAAGGATTACAACATTAAGTTTTTGGTCTAATTCTACAATTTCGTTAGGGTGATTAATTCTAGACCAAGAAAGATCTGTGATGTGAATTAATCCATCTACACCACCAAGGTCAATAAATACGCCATAAGAAGTTACGTTTTTAACAACACCTTCTAATACTTGACCTTTTTCTAACTGACCAATAATTTCTTTCTTTTGTTCTTCAATATCAGCTTCAATTAAAGCTTTATGAGAAACTACTACGTTTTTAAATTCGTGGTTAATTTTTACAACCTTGAATTCCATAGTTTTGTTAACATACTGGTCGTAATCTCTAATTGGTTTTACATCAATTTGAGATCCTGGTAAGAATGCTTCAATTCCAAAAACGTCTACAATCATACCACCTTTAGTTCTGCATTTAACAAAACCGTTAACAATTTCACCAGTTTCGTGTGCTTTATTTACACGATCCCACGCTTTAATTACTCTTGCTTTTCTGTGAGATAATACTAATTGTCCTGTAGCGTCTTCACGAACATCAATTAATACCTCTACTTTATCTCCTACTTTTAAGTTTGGATTGTAGCGAAACTCATTTAATGAAATAACACCTTCAGATTTTGCATTGATATCAATAATTGCATCTCTATCAGAAATGTGAACTACTGTACCTTCAACAACTTCATCATTTAAAGTGTCTACAAAATTTTCTGCTACTAATTTTTCAAATTCTTCTAGTTGTTTATCATCAACTTCATCAATACCTTCTTGGTAATTGTGCCAGTTAAACTCTTTTAAGAATTTTTCAGGATTTGCTTGAGCTTCAGATACTACTGGAGCTTCTTCTACTGTTGAAGTTTCTTGTGCTTCAACTTCAGCTTGTTTTGCTTTTTCAGCCATTTAATAATTAAACAATGTTTAAATTCCCATATTATAAAAGGAAAAGTAACTACATTGTGATTTGTATTCTGCATGCTTGGAAAGAATTAAGCAAATAACACACAGAAGTGTTAATTTTACTACTATTTCGTTCCTTTTGTCTTTCCATAATTCGCCAAAAGGAGCGCAAAAATACATATTATTGACTTAATTACCTAAAAATGAACAAACAATATTAAATGTGACTATTTAAAATATCTTGTGTCTTAATTAACAGAAACTTAAATTTTAATAAGGTATCACCTTAATAAATTCATTATATTTAACCTTAACATTAACATAAATTTTTAAAAATGGCAGTAAAAGCAAAATACCAAGAGATTTTAGATTTAGGAGAATCTTTAAATATTCAAAACGGCGATGTGCAAGTTGAAGGCGATATGCTTAAAGTATGGGGTACAGCAAATACTCAATATGAAAAAAACCTAATTTGGGATAAGATTAAAGAAATTGGTGGCGAAAACCCATCTGATATTATGGCAGATATTAAAGTTGCAGACGAAAGTGTTTACCATAGACATGTTGTAAAAAGTGGTGAAACCTTAGGTAAAATAGCAAAGCATTACTATGGTGATGCCATGAAATATAAAGAAATTTTTAATGCTAATAGTGATATTTTAAAAAACCCAGATTTAATTTATCCAGATCAGGAACTAATTATTCCAAATTTATAGAAACTTAATCTATTTATATTTAAGCGGCTTTATGCCGCTTTTTTATTTGCTATTTTTTAATTTTTTAATGATTTATAGTGTTTTAAGAAGAAATATATCTGTTTTTAGAAAATTCTTATTTAAAAACTTGGTAATATGTGATAAGTTTGTTTTGTGACTCACAAAAACCTTAAAAATATTATTTTAATAGTATTGATAATTAATACTTTGATGGTATTGGGACAAAACCCAACACATAACTACCTACAAAATATTTCGGCTTTACCTGATACCGAATTTTATGATGTCTTAGAAGACCAACAACACTACATTTGGTTGGCCGCAGATAAAGGGCTTTTTAGATATAACGGAAAAGATTACAAACACTATAGTCACCCTGAACAAAAATCAAATTCACTATTTCAATTAAAATTTGATGCTAAAGGACAACTTTGGTGTAACAATATTTACGGACAATTATTTTACATTGAAAATGACACACTAAAACTGTTTTATGATGCTAGCAAATTAGTAAAAGGGCAATTGGCACCCTATGAAATTTTAGAAAACAGCATTCGGTTATTTACCATAACAGGAATTTACGATATTGATAAACTTACTAAAAATATCACCAAAGTTTTTGAAGGCATGTGTATTAGCAATGCCAATGATGGTAATTCTAATTATACCTTTGTTATTAATTTTGAAGGCGATTTAGAACGCCATCGTATTTACAAATTTCAAAATGAACAAGCCAAAAAAATTCTAGAAATTACAAGCTTAACACGAATACAATCTCCTAAAATTTTTGTGTTTAACAAGGCTGCTTTTTTCACTCATAAAAGTACCAAAGAAAATATCATTTATTTAATAGACAAAACTAAAAACACCTCTAAAAAGCTAAAAACACCAAAACAATTACAAAATGAAACTATTTATAATCTTCTAAGTTTTAATGATGATTATTGGTTTTTAACTAGCTCTGGCATATTTATATTTTCATTAAATCAAAATACTTTAGTCTTTAAGGAACAACTTTATAAAACAGAATCTATTACAAATGTTGAAATAGATTTTAATAACAATTATTGGTTTACAACTTTAGATAATGGTGTGTTTGTATCTCCTAACCTCAATATTAGACGTTTAGAATTAAGTAATATTGAAGCCAAAGTAACAGCTTCTGTTGGATTAGATAATAATCATTTTGTGTTGGGTACAAACAACGGAAAGTTGCTGTTTTATAACCAAGATAAACTTATAAAAACTTTACAATTACCAGGTAAAAAAATTATTGGTAAACTCCATTTTAATTCTCAAAAACAAAAACTAATTGTTAGTATTAATGCTTCAGAATCTTTTTTAGTTGATTTAAAAACCGATAAAATTACTGACGTAAATAACCGGTTTTCAGTTGCCAAAACATTTTCAAAAATTGAAGATAATTCCTTGTTTTATGGCAACTACCGGCAAGGTATAGTATATAAAAATCCTTTTACTTCACCACAAAAACAAGTAATTCGAGAAAGCCGTGTAAAAACATCAGTTGTTTTGGGTAATCATCTTTTTGTGGCATATATTGATGGGTTTTATAAATACAATTTAAAAACTTTTTCTTCAGAAGAAATAACTTTCAACACAAAAAAAATATTGGTTAATGCTATTACAAAAAATGAAAACACAATTTGGTTAGTAACACAGCATAATGGATTATTAAAATTTGAAGACAATACGTTATCGCAACCAAATATTCAACTACCTAAAAATCTTCAAATTAACAACATATATTGTGATAATAATTTATTGTGGATTTCTACAGACATAGGTTTATTTCAGTATCATATACAAACCAAAATCCTTAAATCTTTAAGTGCCCAAGACGGTTTAAATACAGCGGTTAATAGCTTTTTAGTACTTCAAGACAAAATTATTGTAATTCTACCAAAGGTATTTTACATACTCCCAAAAAACAAGGACTTATTCAAGGCTTTTAAAACATCCAATATAAAAATAGAAACGGTAAGTATTAATGACTTAGACACCTTAGTACAAGCCAATTATAAATTACCATACAATCTTAATAAAATTGGTATTACATTCAACTCTAACGGGTTTCAATCTAACCAACATGTTAAATATCAATACCGTGTAAAGCAGATTGATACAAGTTGGCAAAATATCCCTTTAAACACCCACTTTGTCAATTTTAATAGTCTATCTAGTGGCACGTATACTTTTGAACTTAAAGCTAAAAATATCAGTGCAAAAACACCTGTTTTTGCTACACCAATTACTTTTATTATAACAAAACCATTTTGGGAAACCTATTGGTTTTACGGTTTGGTTTTAGCATTTATTATTGGGGTGATTTGGTTGTATTTTAGATGGCAATTACAACAAAAAGAAGCACAACGCATTGATGAAATTGATAAAATTTTAATCGATAAAAAAATAACCAATTTAAGATTAGAAAATCTGCGCTCGCAAATGAATCCGCATTTTATTTTTAATGCTTTAAATTCCATTCAAGATTATATTGTTTCAAACGAAAAAGAATTAGCAAGTTCGTATTTAGTAAAGTTTAGCCGATTGATACGTATGTATTTAGATTACAGTCAGCAAAACGAAATTACTTTAGAAGAAGAATTAAACGCCTTAAAACTGTATTTAGAATTAGAAAAAGTACGTTTTGAAGATGAATTAGAATACAATATTACTGTTGATAATCAGTTGAATACGAAACAAATAAAAGTACCGTCATTATTCATTCAACCATATGTAGAAAATGCCTTAAAACATGGTTTGTTACATAAATTAAACGACCGAAAATTACATATTGAAGCTAAAATTATTCAGCAGAATAAATTAGAAATTACAGTTGAAGATAACGGAATTGGTCGTGAACAATCCGAAAAATTAAAACGACCAAACCAACAACACAAACCCTTTGCTACCAAAGCAAACAAAGAACGTGTACACCTTTATAAAAACAAATTAAAACGTGATATAACCATTACTACCAACGATTTGTATGACAAAAATAACGAAGCTGCAGGTACAAAAGTGGTCATCACCATGCCAATACATTAAAATATGAAAGCGATAATTATAGACGATGAAAAACACGCCAGACATTTACTATCAAACTTACTAACCGAACATTGCGCAAGTATTACTAGCATTGAAGAAGCGCAAGATTTAGCGTCTGGTGTAGATTTGATTAAAACCAGTAAACCTGATGTTGTTTTTTTAGATATTGAAATGCCAAATCAGTCTGGATTAGATATTTTAGAATATTTCCCAAATCAGATAGATTTTAAAATCATATTCGTAACAGCATACAACCAATATGCGATTGAAGCTTTCAAATTATCAGCAGTCGATTATTTGTTAAAACCAGTGGATACAACCGAGTTAAAAGAAGCTGTTGCAAAAGCTGAAGAAGCCATAAAAGCCAACAATTTAAACGACCAACTAAATAAGTTACGCGACTCGTTAAAGCAGCTCTCCATAGATAAGATTGCTTTAGAGATCCCTAAAGGTATTATGTTCGCGTCGCACAATGATATCGTATATTTTGAAGCCGATGGCATGTACACAAACGTACAACTTATTGATGGCAAACAAAAAACCATTTGCAAACCGTTGAAGCATTTTGTTGAGCAATTAGAACGCAATGCGATGTTTTTTAAATGCCATCGTTCGTATTTAATCAACTTAAAATATGTTGATGAATTGGTTAAAGACGATGGCGATTATTTATTAATGAACAATCAAAAGCGCATCCCAATTTCAAAATCTAAACGCGATCAGTTTCTTGAAGTGATTAAGGAAACGTTCATGTGATTTATTTGAAATTTCTGAAATTCCTTCAGAAAAAAAAACCTCAATTTTAGAAAAAACCAAATTAAGAATAGTGGTTAAGGACTTTATTTTGAAGTCTATTAAACACAATTCTTATGAAAAAAATAGTTTTATTATTCGTTTTGGCATTATGCTACAACGTCTCTCATGCCCAATTTGGTAAAATGCTAAAAAATAAAGCCAAAGCAGCAGTAGAGAAAAAGTTAGATAAAAAAGAAACGAGCAGTTCATCTTCAAAATCGGAAAACGCTTCAGGAATGGTTGGTGATACTTCAACAGAAAGTTCATCAAAAACAGAATATACCGATGAAGAATTTAAAGCAGAATTAGCCAAAAAATATCCAAACGACCAGGCAAAGCAAGATTTATACTATCAAAAATATCTTGAGAAAAAGCAACAAGAAGCAGGCGCTAATAAGCCTAAATCAGCCAATACAGTAAGTGATGATTTTTTATACATGTCTTACCCGTTTGCTATGACCAAAGGTATGAGTGCAGTTGGTGTAGATCGTGTAAAGTTAAGACGCCAAATGACAGATATGGGTGATAATGTAGATTTATTGCCTGCACAAGATCCAGATTATGCATGGTTACGCTTTTTAACAACACCAGAACTAGTAGCTATGTCACCAGAAGGTTATATTGGTTATGAGTTGGTTTCGGGAATGTTTACAACCAAAGTAGGTGCAGACCGATCGCAAACTTTAGAGCTTGGTACAGGTATGCCAATTTTAGTAAGAGGAATGTTAATTGCAGACGATGTTTTTGTTATTTATGCCGCATCGCATCAAGGCGGACATGCATTTAATGTACCATCATACATGATTCAAGATGATATTACCATTCTAAATGTGATTGGTAAAGGCGAACAACAATTTCATTTAGAGTGGTTAGAAAAAGCCAAACCAATTGTAAAAGAATTTGAAGCAACGTTAAAAGCAAATTACGATGCTGCTGCAAAATCAACCATGGATGCAATAAAAATGCCAAAAGCAGGTAGCATGAATAGTAATGCTTCATTAGTGAGTTTTGCTAAAGAAAATGTATCTAAAACCATTGCAAAAGATGGTGCAAAACTTCTAAAGTTAAATATAGAATCTAACGATTGGAGTATTGTAAAAAACAAATACACAGGTCGTATTTTATACCGTTGGATTAAAGGAGCATTCACAGAAAAAAACAAAAATAACGACTGCTATTTACAAGGTTTTTTAATCAAGCAACAGTACAATGGTAGTGGTTATGGCAGTTCACAATTTGGCGGTGTTATTCACGGACAAATGCCTTACGGACAAAAAATGAACTGCGAATAATGAATATACGCTATTAACCTAAAGTTTTTAAAGTCTGCTTATTTAAGCAGGCTTTTTTATTTGATTTAAAGTGTAAGACTAATTTTTATAAATCATTCAGAAAGAAATTAGAGCTATTCAGAAAAAAGCAAATTTAAAACCTTTAGTGTTACTGTTATTTTGTAGATGAAATTAATATTAATCTTAACTACAATGAAAAAAACATTACTCTTATTTTCCTTTTTAATAGCAACTGCATGGTGTAGCATACATGCACAAATAAACATTCCCGATGCTAATTTTAAAGCTTATCTTGTTGGAAATCCAGCTATTAATACAAATGGTGACTCTGAAATATCAGTTACTGAAGCACAGGCTTTTACAGGAGAATTATTAATTAATGGTTTGTCAATTTCAGACTTAACAGGAATAGAAGAATTTATAAACATTACAAGATTAGATTGTTACAATAATAATTTAACGTCTTTAGATGTTAGTAATAATTTGGCATTAACGCGTTTAGATTGCTATAGCAATAATCTAACGTCATTAGATGTTAGTAATAATTTAGCATTAACACGTTTACATTGTGGTTCTAATCAAATTGAAACGTTGGATATTAGTGCAAATACATCAATTACAGATATACAATGCCATAATAATGGTGTTTTATATGAATTAAACATTGCCAATGGTAATAACAGTAATATTAACTGGATGAAAGCCTATGGTAATAGCTTATCATGCATTCAAATAGATGCTGGTTTTACACCACCAGCAGATGCCGGAATATACAGCCAAGGTTGGACTAAAGGTAACTCAGCAGTTTATGGCGACGATTGTGTTGCTCTTAATCAAGTAGTAAACATTCCTGATGCCAATTTTAAAAACTTTTTAGTAAGCGATAACAATATCAATTTAAATGGAGATTCTGAAATAACGATGGCAGAAGCGCAAGCGACTACAGAGTTAATTATGAACGGTATTGGTATTGCAGATTTAACAGGTATTGAAGCATTTATAAATTTAACACTTTTAGATGTTCCTAATAATAACTTAACTACTATTGATGTTAGTAACAACACTAATCTAACAAGATTACATTGTGGAAGTAATCAATTAACTATATTAGATGTTAGTGACATTTCAACATTAGAGCAAGTTCATTGCCAAAACAATCAATTGGTAGAGTTAAACGTAGCCAACGGAAATAATAGCAATTTCATCTACATGAAAGCGTATAATAATCCAAGTTTAACTTGTATTCAAGTTGATGCAGGCTTTTCGCCACCAGCAAATAGCGGTCAGTATAATGTAGGTTGGACTAAAGATAATCAAACAAGTTATAGCGAAAATTGTATACCAGCAGTTTATTATGTAGATGCAAATGCAACAGGCGCCAACGATGGTAGCTCATGGACAGATGCTTTTACAAACGTAACAGACGCTTTAGCACTTACCAATTTAAATGATGCTGTTTGGGTAGCAAAAGGAACATATACATTAGCAGATAAAAATACACCAATAGCTGTTAATACAAACGAGGTAGATATTATTGGAGGTTTTGCAGGAACAGAAATGACTCTAGCAGATAGAGACTTAACGGCTATTCACACCACCAATGCAACCATTTTTACGGGTGATATCAATGGTGATGATATTGATGGAGATTTCTCATCCAACAAAACAGATAATGCAGAACGTTTATTTGAGTTAAGAACTAGCAACGTCACTTTTGATGGTATTATTTTTGAAAACATTTATGACACTTCACAATCTGGTGGAGTAGAAGAAAACGGTGTGATTTTTATACCAAATAGTTTAAATGCTAATAATTTGAAAATTAAAAATTCGGTATTTAGGAACAACTATTCTAATGGCTATTTACTTAAAATTAGAAAATTTAATCAAGGATTACTTATTGAAAACAGCAAATTTATTAATAATACCATTGTAAACATGGGATTGGTTTATATACAGTCTGATAGTACAAACAGTTATATTTTTACACGTTGGGCAAACGTTTTAGTGGCAGATAACGATATTAATGTTGCGGCCTTAGATATTTATAGATCAGATTGGAGTAACGGAAGTACTTTAGACGTTGTAATTAATAATAGTACGTTTGTTAATAATGATTATAATGGTACTTATGGTAATTCTATTAGAGCATCAGGTAATGGAAGTGTCAACCTAAATGTTAATAATTCTATTTTTTGGGAGAATACTGTTAATGGAGCAGCAGCAACTAGAGATATTTCTTATGGTGCGGAACGTTATTACGATGTGTTTATTAAAAATACCATTGCAGCAGTACCTTCAAATGCTGGAACTTACGGAACGTTTTCAACGACTGACCTAACCACTTTAGATCCGGCTACTGATAATTTAAATTTAGATGCAGAATACAAACCAACATCTGCTTCAAATTATATCATAGACCAAGGAGATAATTCACTTTATGATGTCGCTTTATTTGGTGATTTAGACCTATCTGGTAATGATAGAGTTTTCAATACTACTATAGATTTAGGAGCTTATGAATACAATTCAACATTAGGAATTGATGATGTATCTTTAAATACAAATTCAGTAAAACTATACCCAAATCCAGCAAGCGACAAATTGTTTATTAGTACAACGGCACAAGTAGAACGTCTTGTTATTTACAATATCAATGGTCAATTGGTAAAGCAAACAAATGCACTAGCAAACGGTGTTGATGTATCTCAGTTACCAAGCGGTTTATATATGGTGCAAATACAAACAAATATCAATACTACAACTCAAAAATTCCTTAAAAAATAAGTCCATATTTTAGAATCTATATCAAATGGTCCATTGTAAGAGGTGGGCCTTTTCTAACTTTTAAAATGTCATATCTATGAAACATATAAAACGTTTTGCATTCGCAATCTTAGTTATTTTAAGTGTGTCTTGTTCTTCTGATGATGATAATTCAGGTACCAACAACGAAAACAATATTACAGTAGGAGCATCGGTTTATGAAATGAAAACAGCCATTGTAGAACCTGCTTCAATAGGTCAGTATGTATATTTAAGTGTAAGCAATAAATCTGAGGCAGAAATAACAGCTGCTATTAATGGGACGACAATCAATAATGTGGATTTGTTTTCGGCTCGAATTAATGCGTTGGATCTTACACCTAATAGAACTTACAACCTATCAGAAATTTCAAGTTTAGAGTTTGTTGTTGATGGTGATTTTATTGGTGCCGACTTTGAAAATGGCGTGAGTCAATTTTATTTAGGTGATGGAACTTCGGACTTAAGAGTAGTTGATGGTAGTATTACAGTTATAGATTACACTGTGGAGGCTATTAGTTTATCGTTCAGCTTTACACGAGCAGACGGTAAAGAAATCACAGGAACTTATGAAGGTACTTATTTATATCTGACTTCAAGTGCTGAATAAGTTTTTCTTAAAAACTATAATATTAAGGCTCATCTATTAGTGATGAGCTTTTTTTTTGAATGAAAAAAGACTTATTATTATAATGAGACTATTATTAATTTAATTTTATAATTTTTGTTACTAAACCCAACACCTTTTCATATTGTTCTTGTAATGATAAATTAGAATTATCAATTTCTATAGCATCGTATGCTTTTATTAAGGGAGAATCTTTTCGTGTAGAATCTAAATAATCGCGTTCTTGAACATTTTTTAAAACATTTTCATAGACAACATCATCACCCCTATCTATTAGCTCTTTATAGCGTCTTTCTGCTCTAGTTTCAGCTGAGGCTGTCATAAATATTTTAAGTTCTGCATTAGGAAAAACCACAGTACCAATATCTCTACCATCCATAACCACACCTTTGTTATTTCCTATTTGTTGCTGTATAGCTACTAGTTTTTTTCGTACTTCAGGTACTGCTGCCACTTTACTAACAAATCCTGAAACTTCTAAAGTTCTAATGGCTTTTTCTACATTTTCATCATTCAAATAAACCTCTGCAAATCCCAAGTTTTCATTAAATTTAAAACTAATATCAATCTTATTTAATTGATTAATAAGCGCTTCAACATTAAAATCATCTTCATTAATTAAGCCTTGTTTCATAGCGTATAAAGTTACAGCTCTATACATAGCTCCAGAATCTACATATACATAACCTAATTTGTTTGCTATTTGTTTTGCTATGGTGCTTTTTCCTGTAGAAGAATACCCATCTATAGCAATTGTAATTTTATTACTCATTTATTGTAAATCTATTTGCAATCCGAAAAAGTTTGAGTTAGCAGCACTAGTATATTTGGCATGCGTGTAACTAAATCGCATTTTATTCATTTTTATTGAAATACCTGCCGAAAGTCCTGAGAAATTTCTTTGGTCTACAATTCTTAACTCCTCTCCTCTTCTAAAATTATAACCTAATCTAATATTGAATCCGCCTTCTGGAAATATTTCGGCTCCAACAATGGTATGCCTTATTACTTGGCCTAAAAACCCTATTTTTTCGCTAGTTTGATTACCGCTTAAATCGCTAGTTGTTCTTGCTGGATTTGGACTAGCAATGGGCCATTCTTGAAGGTTTTCAAAAGTAACATGCCAACGAATTGGAACATTTTCTAAACGTTGAGACATGCCTAAGCTAACTTCAAAAGGTAAACTTTCATGTAGCCCAGCATAAGTTGTTATTTGAGTTCCCAAATTTCTTATAACCAAAGCTGCATTAAAATCTAAATAATCATTAATATACAACAATCCTACATCAACTGCAGCTCCTAATGAGGTGTATTGCTCTAATTTAGAACTTATAAATTTTATATTGCCTCCTAAATAAAAATCAGAATATCCTATTTGGCGTGCATAGCCAAAAGATAATGCAGTTTCACCACCAGAAAAAGTTCCTGTAGAGTTACCATCTTCATCATAACCATCAAAAGAACCATAGTTAATATAGGTTATACCTGCATGAAACGTTTGGGTTCTTCTATCTATTGTATATGCATAAGAAGCTGTACCGTAACCAATACCCCCTAAATAACTTGTATAGTTTAAAGCTAACTGATTATCCATTTCTACATTTATAGTAGCTGGATTAAACAAACCTTGAGTTACATCGTAATCAACATTAGTAAGTACTTTACCACCTAAAGCTGCTTGTCTGGGAGAAGAAATTAAGTTAAGAAACTGGTAGGTGTGTTCCCCTCCTATTTGCGCAAAGATTGAGGCACTAAAACACAGACAAAATAAAGAAATGATTTTTCTTAGCATATTTAGGTACAAAGAAAGTAAATCTATCTTAAAACGATAGTAAGTATCTTTTATTTTACATTATAAAAAAACCTGACTAAAAAATAATTAATCTGCCAACCTGAAATAAACTCAGTTTAACAAATATTAATTTTTCAGTCAGGTCTCCTTCTATAACTTTTTAGCGTTTTTTACTTTCTGATTTGTTATTGCTATTTTGATAACATCACTCATGTCTGTAACATAATGAAATGTTAAACCTTTTAAATACTCTGGTTTTATTTCGTCAATATCTCGCTTGTTTTCTTCACAAAGTAATATTTCTTTTATTTTGGCACGTTTAGCAGCTAAAATCTTCTCTTTTATACCGCCTACTGGAAGCACTTTTCCTCTTAACGTGATTTCACCAGTCATGGCTAAACTTTTCTTTACTTTTCTTTGGGTGAATAATGATACTAACGATGTTAACATAGTTACACCTGCACTAGGTCCGTCTTTAGGTGTAGCGCCTTCTGGCACATGAATATGTACGTTGTATTTACCAAATATTTCTGGGTTTATACCAAACTCCTCTGCATTTGATTTTATATACTCCATAGCAATGGTAGCAGACTCTTTCATTACAGTACCTAGGTTTCCTGTAATAGTTAAAGAACCTTTTCCTTTTGATAAAATAGATTCTATAAACAGTATATCTCCACCAACACGAGTCCATGCTAAACCTGTAACTACCCCAGCTACGTTGTTGTTTTCATATTTATCACGCTCTAATTTAGGGCTTCCTAACACTTCAATAATATCTTCATTAGATACCTTAATGTTGTATTCTTCTTCCATAGCAATATTTTTGGCAGCATAACGTACCATTTTTGCTATTTGTTTTTCTAGCCCACGAACACCAGACTCACGCGTGTAACCTTCAACAATTTTTTCTAACTGAGGTTTTGCTATTTTTAAATCTTTAGATTCTAAACCATGTTCTTTTAATTGCTTTGGAAGTAAATGACGTTTAGCAATTTCAACTTTTTCTTCAATAGTATAGCCTGTAACATTAATAATTTCCATTCTATCTAACAATGCTGGTTGAATGGTAGACAAGCTGTTTGAAGTGGCTATAAACATAACTTTAGATAGGTCATAACCCATTTCTAAAAAGTTATCATAAAACTCACTGTTTTGCTCTGGGTCTAATACTTCTAACATAGCAGAAGAAGGGTCTCCTTGATGTGAATTAGACAGCTTATCTATTTCATCTAAAACAAAAACAGGGTTTGAGGTTCCTGCTTTTTTTAGACTCTGAATAATACGCCCTGGCATAGCTCCAATATAGGTTTTTCTATGTCCTCTAATTTCTGCTTCATCACGTAAACCACCTAATGAAATTCTAACGTATTCTCTACCTAAAGCCTCTGCTATAGATTTACCTAACGATGTTTTACCTACCCCTGGAGGTCCGTATAAACACAATATAGGCGATTTCATATCATTACGAAGTTTCAATACTGCTAAATACTCTATGATTCTTCGTTTTACATCATCTAAACCGTAATGATCTCTATCTAATATTTTTTTAGCACGTTTTAAATCGAATTTATCTTCACTAAACTCATTCCAAGGTAAATCTAAAAATAACTCTAAATAATTACGCTGTATAGAGTATTCTGCTACTTGCGGATTCATACGCTGTAGCTTTGCTATTTCTTTATCAAAATGCTTAGCCACTTTTTCGTCCCAAAGCTTTTCTTTGGCTTTGGCTTTCATTTCTTCAATCTCCTCATCATGACTTACACCACCTAATTCTTCTTGAATGGTTTTCATTTGTTGATGTAAGAAATACTCGCGCTGTTGCTGGCTCATATCCATTTGAACCTTAGATTGAATATCATTTTTAAGTGCTAACTTTTGATACTCAACATTCATATATTTAAGCGTAGTTAAAGCACGTTGTTTAAGGTCATCCATTTCTAAAAGTGATTGCTTTTCAGCAACACTTAAGTTCATGTTAGATGATACAAAGTTTATTAAAAATGAACTACTTTCAATGTTTTTAATTGCAAAAGAGGCCTCACTAGGAATGTTTGGATTTCCTTTTATAATCTCTAACGCTAAATCTTTAATAGATTCTATTATAGCTTTAAACTCCTCATTATCTACGGCAGGTTTAGCTTCGGGTAAATCTCTTATAGTAGCATTCATGTATGGTTCTTCTGTAAGAACTTCGGCTACTTTAAAGCGTTTTTTACCTTGAATAATAACGGTTACATTGCCATCTGGCATTTTTAAAACTCTTAAAATTCTGGCTACAGTACCTGTTTCGTTAATTTCTTTGGCTGTAGGGTTTTCAACCGATTCATCTTTTTGTGCTACTACACCAATAACTTTGCTACCTTTGTTAGCATCGTTTATTAACTTAACAGATTTATCGCGTCCTGCTGTAATTGGAATTACTACACCAGGAAATAAAACAGTATTTCTTAATGAAAGAATTGGTAATGTTTCTGGTAATGCCTCGTTATTCATTTCTTCTTCATCTTCGGGAGTCATTAAAGGAATTAACTCTGCGTTTTCGTCAAATTCCTGTAATGACAAACTGTCAAGCGTTATAAAATTAGATTTCTTCATATATATAATTAAGTCAATCTGTCATTTAAAACAAATTAACCATTCTGTTTTATATTATTAATAAATTATCAATTATCTGATTATCAATTAGTTGATTAAAACCTAAAAGATAAATCACTTAAATAAAGTCAATAGGTGTGCCACAACTAAGTTTATTGAGAAAAATTATATTTTTCCAGCCTTTCTTAAAATAAACAAGAGTACAATAGGCACTGCTAAAAGCCCTACCATAAGAAGATTTCTTTCAAATATCCAAGTAGCTAAAAACAAGGTTATAACATAACCGCCTATGGCGCCTCCAAAATGTGCATCGTGACCTATGTTACCAATGCGTTTTTTCATTCCGTAAATAGAATATAATAAATACCCAATACCAAAAACATAGGCTGGCATAGGCACAAAAAACACAAGTAAATTCATCTCTGGTCTTAACAAAATGGCAGAATACAAAATTCCTGTAACGGCTCCACTAGCCCCTACTGCACTATAGTGATATTCGTTTTTATGAAAATAAAGTGATAGTAAATTACCTAACAACAAACTTCCTATATAAACCGCTACAAAGCCTGCATTACCCAAATAATCTATTACAATATTTGCAAAGAAAAATAAGGTAATCATATTAAATAATAAATGTTGCATATCTATATGTAGAAATCCTGAACTGAATAATCTTATTTTTTCACCTCTTTGAACCCCTCCAACATGAAACTTATACTTATCTAAAAAGCTATAGTCATTAAAGCCTTTAAATGAGACTAATACATTTGCTGCTATAATTACAATGGTTATTGCATCTAAATCACCCATAAGGTATTAACGTTTAAAATCAAATTAATATATATTTGCTGTTACAAATCTAAAATTAATTCATGCAATTACTAACTTATATTATTGTTTATCCGCTTTTATGGTGTATTTCTAAACTTCCGTTTAAATTGCTTTACTTAATCTCAGATGGTGTTTACTTACTTTTATACTATATTATTGGATACAGAAGAAAAGTGGTTACTAGTAATTTACAGCTTGTTTTCCCAGATAAATCTGAAAAAGAAATTATTTCTTTAAGAAAAAAGTTCTACAAACATTTATGTGATATGTTTTTAGAAATGATTAAAACCATGTCTATTTCTGAAAAAGAACTTAAAAAACGTTTTTTTATTACTAATCCAGAAGAATTTAAAAGACTAGAAACATTAAATAAAAGTATTATTTTAATTTTTGGTCATTATGCCAGTTGGGAATGGGCTATAGTTGTACAGCGTTACATTAATTTTAAAGGGTTGGCGGTTTATAAAAAATTACGAAATAAACATTTTGATAAACTAGTTAGAAACATCCGTTCTAAATTTAACACAGAACTAATTAGTACTAAAGAAACCATTAACACCATTACTGAATATGAAACCTCTGGAATAAAAACCATTACAGGTTTTTTAAGTGACCAATCACCTAAAAGAAAAAAAGAAGTTTATTGGGGCAAATTTATGGGCATTGAAGTGCCGTGTTTTACAGGTGCCGAACGGTTAGCCAAAAAATTAGATTTTTCTACAGCTTATTTAAAAATAAACAAAGTTAAGCGTGGTTATTATCAAGCTGAGATAATAACTTTAGCAGAAGACTCTAATATTTATAAAGATTATGAGTTAACAGATATGTTTCTTAGGGAATTAGAGAAACAAATCTATGAAACTCCAGAGTACTATTTTTGGACACACAAACGTTGGAAACACCGAAACAAGAAACCTAATTAGTTTTTAGCTATTTCTCCTATTTCTTCAATAAATTTATCTGCCAATTTATTGGCTTCTTCTTGTGATTTTGCTTCGGTATAAATTCTTATAATAGGCTCTGTATTACTTTTACGCAAATGCACCCAATTTTCTGGAAAATCTATTTTTACGCCATCAATAGTAGTTAACTGTTCGTTTTTATAACGATTTTCTATTTCTTTTAAAATAGCATCAACATCTAAATCTGGTGTTAGTTGTATTTTCTTTTTACTCATAAAATAGTTAGGATATGTCTTTCTAAGTTCACTAACAGACATATTTTTATCAGCCAATAAACTTAAAAATAGTGCTACACCAACAAGGGCATCACGCCCATAGTGCGCTTCTGGATAAATAATACCTCCATTACCTTCACCTCCAATTACTACTTTATTTTTCTTCATAAGTTTAACCACATTAACCTCTCCTACTGCACTAGCTTCATAAGTGCCTCCATATTTTTCAGTAACATCTCTTAATGCTCTGGTAGAGCTCATATTACTTACAGTGTTTCCTGGTGTTCTACTCAACACATAATCGGCACAGGCTACTAGGGTGTATTCTTCACCAAACATCTCACCATTTTCATCCATAAAAGCAAGTCTATCAACATCTGGGTCTACTACAATACCAAAATCTGCTTTGTGTTTTTTAACCGCTTCAGACAAATCTGTTAAGTGCTCTTTTAAAGGCTCTGGATTGTGTGGAAAATGTCCGTTTGGTTCACAATGAATTTTAATAACATCAACCCCTAATCGTTCTAAAAGTAATGGAATAGCAATACCTCCGGTAGAATTTACTCCATCAACTACTACTCTAAATTTAGCACTCTCTATAGGTTTTACTGTTACTAAAGGTAAATCTAAAACTTCAATAATGTGTAAATCTATGTAGGCATCATTTTTAGTTATTTTTCCTAAGCTATCTACATCTGCAAAATCAATAGCATTACTTTCGGCTATTTCTAAAATTTTAGCACCTTCAACGGCATCTAAAAACTCTCCTTTTTCATTTAATAATTTTAAAGCATTCCATTGTTTCGGATTATGACTAGCTGTTAAAATAATTCCTCCATCGGCATGTTCCATAGGTACAGCAACTTCAACTGTTGGTGTAGTTGAAAGCCCTATATTTATAACATTAATACCCTGACCAATTAACGTGTTCATAACCAAATTCTGAATCATTTTACCAGAAATGCGTGCATCTCTACCTACAACTACTCGGTAGTTTTCTTTATTAGGTCTGTTTTGTTTTAGCCAAACACCGTAAGCAGCTGCAAATTTTACGGCATCAATTGGGGTTAAGTTATCGCCTACTTGACCACCAATGGTTCCTCTAATTCCTGAAATTGATTTTATAAGTGTCATTTATCTAAATTTTCGTTTTAAGTTTAAAAAAGGGGTTTCGTATAGTTTATATGATAGGTGCGCCATAACAATAGTAAGTACAAATGTTGCAATATTTATTAAAACTATTGTAACAATATCATTAAAAAAGTGATGAATTTTTAAAAAAATAAATACAACTAAATTCAAAGCAATAACATGATACATATAAATTCCGTATGATATTTTACCAAAATAATTAATATTTTTTTGCTTAATTACAATACTCCTATTATTAAAACTTAAAGTGTGAATAAAAAGCCCAAATAAAACAGATAAAAAGAAATAATACATAAACCTATTATCTATTTGTAAATAGTTAGTTGTAAAGTATAGCATGGTTATCGCAACTATAATGATTGGGAAAAACACACTTGTTTTTAAAAACTGTAACTTTCCTTTCACCTCTAAAATTGCTGTTAACCCTCCAAAAATTAAAAAAAAGTAAACGAATTTATAGGTTTTAAGAATTTTAAATACATCTAAATTATAGATTATTAAAAAACCAAAACCTACTAAAGCTAAAACAAATACAATATATCTTTTGTTAAAAAAATATAAAACAGGTGCAACTAAAAGGTAAAATTGTTCTTCTATACCTAAAGACCATAAAATTTCTAAAATACCTCCTGGATAATGTAAAAAAGCAAAAACATTTGGAAGAAAAAAAACGGTAAGTAAAATTCCATCTATTAATTCATAATTGTTTTCAAAAGGAATATTTAAAATTGGTAATATAACCCAATAAAATAAAAAGCCAAAAGCTACAATTAAATAATAAAGCGGAAAAATTCGCAAAATCCTCCGCATATAAAACTTTTTAATTGAAAACGTTTTATTTAGTTTATCTATATAAATTCCTCTAATTATTAAAAAGCCACTTAAAGAAAAAAACATATAAACAGCTTCTGTACCTCTGTTAAATATAGCTAAATCATTAAAGTAAGGTAGTCCTTGGTTTTTAGACAGACTAGGTAGGTGATATATAACTACTAAAAACGCTAAAAAAAAACGGAGCGCATCTAAGTTTGGTAATTTTTTCAAATTTAATTTAGTGTTTTTAACTTCAAAAATACATATATTTCACAGATGAACTACTTAGCACATATATATCTTTCTGGAGATAATGAATTAGTAACTATTGGTAATTTTATTGCAGATGGCATTAAGGGAAGTAATTACAAAAAATATCAGAAGGACATACAAGTAGGAATCATGCTTCATAGGCATATTGATACTTTTACTGATGCTCACAAAACAGTTAGAATTAGCACTAAACGTTTACATGAAAAATATGGGCATTACGCTGGTATTATTGTTGATATTCTTTATGACCATTTTTTAGCAAAAAACTGGAGTTCTTATTCTAAAACACCATTAAATGTTTATATTGATAATTTTTATGATTCATTAGAAGGTAATTTTGAAATTTTACCTCTAAGAATTCAAAAAATGATGCCATATATGATTGCAGACAACTGGTTACTAAGTTACGCTTCTATTAAAGGCATTTCTAGAGTTTTAGATGGTATGAACAAACGCACAAAAAATAAATCTAGCATGAATGAAGCTGTACACGAACTAGAAGCGTTTTATAATGAATTTGAAAATGAATTCACTTCTTTTTTTCATGAACTCATTACTTTTTCAAACATTAAATTAAAAGAACTAAATGCAACAATAGTTTGACCAAATACATGTTTAATAGATTATCTAAAACTTAATATGCAGATTATCGAAAAGTAGTTCATACTATCGGTTTTTAATAATTTTCTTTCAGTAACTGAATTGTATTTAATAATTTAGACACTCAAATCACGCTAAAACCTACATTTTGAAACCAAAAAAAATATTAAAAATAATTCTTGGTACTGTTATTTTTTTAACCCTACCAAGCCTATTATTTTTTGGCTTCCTCTATTTTAAATATAACGAAGATTTACCACAAGGAACAGAAGGAAAACAAGCAGATGCAGTAGCTACCAAAATGCTAATTGCCCTAAATTACGAGGCTTTTGTAAGTACCGAAGTTTTTGAATGGACTTATAAAAAAAGACGCCATTACAAATGGGAAAAATCTAAAAACAATTGTGATGTTTACTGGAAACAATATAAAGTTAACCTAGATTTAAAAGATGAAAATAACCATCAAGCTTATGTACACAGCTTTCAGGTTGATGGAGATTTAGCCGAAAAACTTATAAAAAAAGCCCTGAAATATTACAAAAATGATTCATTTTGGGTATTTGCTCCTTACAGGATTTTTAATCAAAATACAAAAAGAGAACTTATAGGTAATGATTTACTAGTAACCTATTCTAATGGCAATTCTTACTTATGGCAATTAGATGATAACGGTATGCCTAATAGTTTTAAAATGTGGACATCAGAATTACCAATTAAAGGTTTAGAAGCCTCTTGGACAGATTGGGCAAATACCGAAACAGGTGTTTATCTGCCTACATTTCACAAAATTTTGTTTTTTGGAATGGAAATATCAGATATTAAAGGTACAGACTAAATTAATGTACTACTTACTTCTTTGCCCTACAAAATTGTGAGATTTAGACTTAAACAGCACATTAAAGCTAGTTAAGCTTCCATAAATTCTAGTAATATATTGCTGTAAATCAATCTTACCTTGTTCATCTAAATCACTGGCATTAATGCGCTGCTCCATAACACGCAACCTATCTCTTACCATGGTAATTTTATGAAAAAACTTATCAATAGGTAACTCATAAGGTTTTAAACTTTCATCTGCTGGTTGTAATATTAACTTTCCGCCTTTATATTTATCTGCAATGGGTACAATTTCGCTAACATCACTCCATTGCTTCAAAATATTTACCAAACTAGTTTCTACATCATAAAAACTCACTGCATCAACATCATCATAGGCAGCCTCTATAACATCAAATTCACTGTCTAAATCTATAGTTTCTAAACCTTTATCAATAAAAGTAACCCAATAATGTTGTGAAGTTACATTAGTAATTACGCCTTTTCCGTATTCATTATGATTAATTCTAGAACCTATTCCTAATAATTTCATTATTTACATTTTATTAATTCCTCTTACAATTATAATAAATCCAAAAGAAATCTTTACAAAAAATTAACAACTAAAATTGTAACTTCGCAACTTTGCTATGTTATGAGTCAATTTGAAGATTTTATTGAAGTTAAAGGTGCGCGTGTTCATAATTTAAAGAACATAGATGTATCCATTCCTCGTGAAAAATTAGTAGTTATAACTGGTTTGTCGGGTAGTGGAAAATCGTCATTAGCTTTTGATACTATTTATGCCGAGGGCCAACGAAGATATATAGAAACTTTTTCTGCCTATGCACGCCAGTTTTTAGGCGGATTAGAACGTCCTGATGTTGATAAAATTGACGGTTTATCGCCAGTTATAGCCATAGAGCAAAAAACTACGAGTAAGTCGCCTCGTTCTACTGTAGGCACCATTACTGAAATTTACGATTTTTTACGTTTATTATTTGCACGTGCCAGTGACGCTTACAGCTATAATACTGGCGATAAAATGATTAGCTACAGTGATGAGCAAATAAAAGAACTCATTTTAAAAGATTTTAACGGTAAGCGCATTAATATTTTAGCGCCTGTGGTGCGCTCTAGAAAAGGGCATTACCGTGAGTTATTTGAGCAAATTGCAAAACAAGGCTTTGTAAAGGTAAGAACCGACGGTGAGATTAGAGATATTGTAAAAGGTATGAAGCTAGACCGTTACAAAACCCATGATATTGAAATTGTTATTGATAGATTGGTTATAAACAACTCTGCTGATAACGATAAAAGACTCACAGAAACTATTAATACTGCCATGTATCATGGTGATGATGTTTTATTAGTAATAGACCAAGATACTGATAATGCACGTTATTTTAGCAGAAATTTAATGTGCCCTTCCTCTGGTATTTCATACCCAAACCCAGAGCCCAATAATTTCTCTTTTAATTCTCCAAAAGGAGCCTGTACACACTGTAACGGTATTGGAGAACTTTACAAAGTAAACGTTAATAAAATTATTCCAGATGATTCCCTTTCTATTGCAAATGGGGCTTTAGCACCTCATGGGCCTCAAAAAAATAGTTGGATTTTTAAACAATTTGAAACCATTGCGCAACGTTTCAATTTCAAATTAACAGATCCTTACAAAAGCATTCCTAAAGAAGCTAAAGACATGATTCTTTTTGGTGGCAATGAAAAGTTTTCTGTTGAAAGTAAAACCCTTGGTGTAACTAGAAATTATAATATTGATTTTGAAGGTGTTGCTAACTTTATTGAAAACCAATACAAAACAGCCGAATTTACTTCATTAAAACGATGGGCCAAAAGTTATATGGACAAAATTAAATGTCCAGAATGCAACGGCAGCAGACTTAAAAAAGAATCACTTTACTTCAAAATAAACAACAAAAACATTGCAGAACTAGCCAATACAGATATTATTGAATTAGCAAATTGGTTTAATAATTTACACGAACATTTATCTGATAAACAATTTAAAATAGCTGAAGAAATTTTAAAAGAAATTAAATCAAGACTTCAGTTTTTATTAGATGTAGGCTTAGGATATTTATCTTTAAACCGAAGTTCAAAATCCTTATCAGGCGGTGAAGCGCAACGTATTAGGTTAGCTACACAAATTGGTTCTCAACTAGTGGGTGTACTCTACATTTTAGATGAACCTAGCATAGGTTTACACCAACGTGATAATGAAAAACTTATAAATTCTCTAGTTTCGCTTCGCGATATTGGCAACTCTGTTATTGTTGTAGAGCATGATAAAGACATGATAGAACGTGCCGATTATGTGATAGATATTGGTCCTAAAGCTGGAAAACACGGAGGTGAAATAATAAGCACCGGAAATGTTAAAGAATTAAAAACGCATAATACACTAACGGCAGATTACCTTAATGGGAATAAAGAAATTGAAATTCCTAAAAAAAGAAGAAAAGGCAACGGAAAATTTTTAGAACTAAATGGTTGTACTGGTAACAACCTTAAAAATGTATCGGTTAAATTTCCTTTAGGTAAAATGATTGGAGTTACAGGTGTTTCGGGAAGCGGAAAATCTACTTTAATTAATGAAACCCTCTACCCTATTTTAAATGCTCATTATTTTAATGGGGTAAAAAAACCTATGCCTTATAAAAACATCAAAGGTTTAGAACATATTGATAAAGTAATAGACATAAACCAGTCTCCTATTGGAAGAACCCCAAGAAGCAACCCTGTAACATATACAGGAACATTTAGTGAAATTAGGGCTTTGTTTGCTAAAATTCCAGAAGCTATGATACGTGGTTATAAAGCTGGACGTTTTAGCTTTAATGTTAAAGGAGGACGTTGTGAAACTTGTCAAGGCGGTGGTTTACGCGTTATAGAAATGAATTTTCTACCAGATGTTTATGTAGAATGCGAAACTTGCCAAGGAAAACGTTTTAACAGAGAAACATTAGAAATTAGATATAAAGGAAAATCTATTAGTGATGTTTTAAACATGACTATTAATGAAGCGGTAGATTTCTTTGAACATATTCCTAAAATTTACAAAAAACTTAAAACCATACAAGATGTAGGTTTGGGTTACATAACTTTAGGGCAACAAAGTACAACACTATCTGGTGGAGAAGCTCAACGCATTAAATTAGCTACAGAATTAAGTAAAAGAGACACCGGTAACACCTTCTATATTTTAGATGAACCCACAACAGGACTTCATTTTGAAGATATTAGAGTACTTATGCAAGTATTAAATAAACTTGCAGATAAAGGCAATACTGTATTAATTATAGAACACAATTTAGATGTTATTAAAACCGTTGATCACATTATTGATATTGGTTACGAAGGAGGAAAAGGCGGCGGACAAATAATTGTTGAGGGAACCCCAGAAGAAATTATAAAACACAAAAAAAGCCACACAGCTAAATTTTTAAGAAAAGAACTAATTTAAATAAAAAATTTAAATAAATGAGAAAAGAACTGCATCATAAAGGATGGAATGAAATTAAAACAAACGACTCTTGGGCTATTTTTAAAATCATGGGAGAGTTTGTTAATGGTTTTGAGAAAATGAGTAAAATAGGACCTTGTGTGTCAATTTTCGGATCTGCAAGAACCAAACCAGAAGATAAATATTATAAACTTACCGAGCAAATTGCTCAAAATATTGTGCAAGCTGGTTATGGTGTTATAACTGGCGGTGGCCCAGGAATTATGGAAGCTGGCAACAAAGGTGCTCATCTTGGTGGAGGAACTTCTGTAGGACTTAATATTGAATTGCCCTTTGAACAACATGATAACCCATACATAGACCATGATAAAAATTTAGATTTTGATTACTTTTTTGTCCGCAAGGTCATGTTTGTTAAATATTCACAAGGATTTGTGGTAATGCCTGGTGGTTTTGGTACTTTAGATGAATTTTTTGAAGCCCTTACATTAATACAAACACATAAAATTGGAAAATTCCCAATAATTCTTGTTGGTACTGACTTTTGGGAAGGCCTAATAGATTGGATTAAAAAAACACTTTTAAACGGTTATGGCAACATTAGCCCAAAAGATCTTGACTTAATTCATTTAGTTGATACTCCAGAGGAAGTTACTGAAATTCTTGATGGATTCTATGAAGAATCACAATTAACTCCTAATTTTTAATTAGGCTTTTAATAGTTTTATCTGTTATATAATTATCTAAAGCATTGTAATACTTTATAATATCATAATTTTATATATTGCACTGCCTTAAAAGTAGAATTGTAACCTTTATTAATGTTTTGACTATAATTTGAATTTTCGCTTTCTAAATTTTATACTATATAGTTTTATTAGCATATATAGCTTGGGTCAAAATAAAATTGACCTAAATGCTGTGTTTGATGTTGAAAGCAAGAAAATTACAATTTCTCAAACTATACAATATCAAAACACATCAAAAGATACACTATTAGTAGTTTATCTTAACAATTGGGCCAATAGTTACGCTACTAAAACCACGCCTTTAGCTAAGCGAATTGCAGAAGAATATAAAAATGATTTTCATCTGGCTAAAAACGAAGATAGAGGCTATTCTATAGTTACATCTATTAAGCAAAACAATGAAAATTTGGTTTATTGTGAGCTAGAAAAATCACCAGATATCATTAAAGTAAATTTAAACAAACAGCTGATTCCGGGTGAGTTTTATAATTTAAAAATAGAGAATATTGTACAAATACCAAACTCTAAATTCACACAGTATGGTATTACCGAAACGGGAGATATCAACTTAAGATACTGGTATATAACACCTGCAGTTTATGATGGCGAATGGCAATATTACAGCAATAAAGATTTAGACGATTTATATATACCAAAAGCAAATGTTACTCTTAATATTCAATTTCCAAAGGGCTACAATATAACTTCAGAATTAAACTCAAAAAAACATTTTCAAAATACTGCAAATCAAAACATTACGCTTTATGGTAAAAACAGATTAAACACCAAATTGTTTTTAAGAAAAAACAAAGACTTTACAACCATTCAAAATAAAAACTTATCACTAGTATCTAGTATTGAAGACGAAGATTTAGAAGTTATAGATAAGGTTTTAATTACCGAAAAAGTTCTAGATTTTATAGAAAACAATTTGGGTAAATATCCGCATGAAAAATTATTACTTTCTCAAATTGATTATGATAAAGACCCCATTTATGGCTTAAACTTTTTACCAAAATTTCTTAAACCATACCCAAATCATTTTCAATATGAACTCAAACTTTTAAAAGTTGCCATTCATAATTATTTAGAAAACACCATACTACTTAACCCTAGAAAAGAACAATGGCTTTTAGATGGTATTTTGGTATATTACTTAATGAAATATGTTGATGTACACTACCCTAACATGAAGTTTTTAGGGTCTTTTGCAGATATTTGGGGAGTGCGTTCGTTTCATGCAGCAGACATGAAGTTTAATGACAAGTATATTCTTGTTTTTATGCTTATGGCAAGAACCAATAGAGACCAAAAGCTAACTATGGCAAAAGATTCTCTTTTAAAGTTTAATGCACATATAGCAAACAAATACAAGGCTGGTATTGGGTTTAGGTATCTTGATGATTTTGTAAATCATGATGTAGTAGAAAACAGCTTATCATCTTTCATTAAACAACAAAAATTAAAAGAAACATCGGCTAAAGACTTTGAAATCTTTATAAAATCTAAAACAAATAAAAATATAGATTGGTTTTTTAATGATTATCTAGCTACTAGAAAAAAAATAGATTTTAAAATTAAAAAAGTAAGAAAAACAGAAGATTCTGTAACCTTAACTATTAAAAATAAGAGAGGAAACAGCATGCCTGTGTCATTATACACACTAAAAGATGATAGCATAATTTCTAAAACTTGGATTGAGAATATATCTAACAGCAAAACACTAACTATTCTTAGAAATGATGCAAATAAACTTGTTTTAAACTACAATAAAGTTATACCCGAAATTAATATTAGAGATAACTGGAAATCTTTAAAAGGCTTCTTTTTTAACAATAAACCACTTCAGTTTAGGCTGTTTCAAGATATTGAAGACCCTAATTACAATCAAGTTTTCTTTATGCCAATTGCAGAGTTTAATAATATTTATGATGGTTTTACCTTAGGAGCAAGAGTGTATAACAAAACAGTGCTTCGTAAGCTTTTTAATTATAAATTTGAACCTCAATATGCTTTAAAATCTAGAACTTTAACAGGTTCTGCATCAATTTCTAAAATTCATTATTTTGAAGATTCAGATCTTTACTACTTAAGTTATGGTATTGGTGCAGGTTATTCATCATACGCTCAAGATTTATTTGTAAGGCAAATAACACCTTCATTAATTTTACAATTTAGAGAAGACAATGATTTTAGATCAAATAAAAGACAATCTTTAATTTTTAGATACGTAGACATCAACAGAGATAAAGATGCTAATAACATTCTAACCTCAAACGAACCTAACTACGGTATTTTTAATACACGCTACGTCCACTCTAATGACAACTTAATAAACTTTAATAAATGGTATATAGATTTACAGTTAGCCGATAAGTTTAGCAAAGTAGCTTTTAATTATGAGTACAGAAAACTTTTTGAAAGTAACAGACAACTTAATTTAAGATTATTTACAGGAATATTTCTAAAAAACAATACCGATTTAAACGCTAATTATTTTAGTTTTGCTCTAGATAGACCAACAGATTACTTGTTTGATTATGCCTATTTGGGGCGCTCTGAATCTTCAGGAATTTTTAGTCAACAATACATAACTGCAGAAGGAGGTTTTAAATCTAAATTAAACACACCATTTGCTAATCAATGGATATCTACCATTAACACTAGTACTACCCTATGGAAATACATATTAGCTTATGGAGATGTTGGGTTGGTTAAAAATAAATACGACTCTACACGCTTTGTATATGATTCTGGTATTAGATTAAATTTAGTTACAGATTACTTTGAAATATACTTTCCAGTATATTCAAACTTAGGCTGGGAAATAGGACAACCTAACTACGACCAAAAAATAAGATTTAAATTTACAGCAGACCCACAAGTACTACTAGGTCTTTTTAGAAGACGCTGGTTTTAAGGATTCTTACCAAAATTAATATTTTAATATAAATTCAATAGTATTTTTGTATTTTTTAAGTTTTTTTTAAATAATTCTCAAAAACATAAAGCATACTATAATTGCAAAAAAGATAAACATTAAGTACTTTTGCAAAAGCAAAACCGCCTTAGTATGCAAAGTATCCCTGACTTAAAAAACATATCGTTTGAAGACTTTAAAACAGAAGTTATTAATGATTATAAAATAGCTGTAAGAAGTAGAGAATGTAGTTTATTAGGAAGGCGCGAAGTACTCACAGGAAAAGCTAAATTCGGAATTTTTGGAGACGGTAAAGAAGTACCTCAATTAGCCATGGCAAAAGCCTTTAAAAAAGGCGACTGGAGATCTGGGTATTACAGAGACCAAACTTTTATGATGGCTATAGGCGCTCTTAATATTGAACAATTTTTTGCTGGCTTATACGCTAATACAGATATTAAACAAGAACCTATGTCTGCTGGCAGACAAATGGGAGGACATTTTGTAACACATAGTTTAGACGAAAATGGCAACTGGAAAGATCTTACAAAACAATACAATTCTAGTGCCGATATTTCTTGTACTGCAGGTCAAATGCCTCGTTTACTTGGTCTTGCACAAGCATCTAAAATATACAGACATGTTGAAGGCGTAAAAACCACCAACTTTTCAATTAACGGAAATGAAGTTGCCTGGGGTACCATTGGTAACGCTAGTACAAGCGAAGGCTTATTTTTTGAAACCATTAATGCCGCTGGTGTTCTTCAAGTTCCTATGGTAATTAGCATTTGGGATGATGAATACGGAATTTCTGTTCATGCTAAACACCAAACTACCAAAGAAAATATTTCTGAAATATTAAAAGGTTTTCAACGCGATGATGAAAATAAAGGTTATGAAATTTTACGCGTAAAAGGATGGGATTATGCCAATTTAGTTGAAACCTATCAAGAAGCTAGTGCTATTGCAAGAGAAGAACATGTTCCTGTTTTAATTCATGTAACAGAACTTACACAACCTCAAGGACATTCAACATCTGGCTCGCATGAACGTTATAAAAATGCTGAACGTTTAGAATGGGAAAGACAGCATGATTGTAACCTTAAAATGCGTAATTGGATTATTGAAAGTGGCATTGCTTCAAATGAAGATTTAACAGAAATTGAACGCACCGTAAAAAGAGAGGTTAGAGAAGCTAAAAAGAATGCGTGGAATAGGTTTTTAAATCCCATAGTTAAAGAAAAAAATGAATTAATTTCTCTTCTAACCCAAATAACTCAAAAGTCTACCAACGGCGTTTTTATTAATAAATTAAGAGAAAGTATTGCCGCTGTTGATGAGCCTACTAGAAAAGATATTCTATCGCATGCAAGAAAAGCATTAAGACTGTTATTAGGTGAATCTTCAAAAGAAAAACAAAATCTAAGAAATTGGATTAATACAATAATTGAAAATACCGAACCTAAATTTAGCTCGCATTTATATTCTGAAACTGCACATTCTAACACACGAATTAAAGAAGTTAAACCAACATATGATGATAATGCGCAAACTGTAGATGGCAGAATAATACTAAGAGATAATTTTGATGTTATTTTTAATAACAACCCAAATACTCTAGTATTTGGTGAAGATACCGGAAACATTGGTGATGTAAATCAAGGGCTTGAAGGCTTACAAGATAAATATGGTGAACTTAGAATTGCAGACACTGGTATTAGAGAAGCCACTATTGTAGGTCAAGGTATTGGAATGGCTTTAAGAGGCTTACGACCTATTGCCGAAATACAGTACTTAGACTATATTCTTTATGCAATACAAACAATTAGTGATGATATAGCTACCACACACTACCGTACCAAAGGCAAACAAAAAGTCCCTCTAATTATTAGAACCAGAGGGCACAGACTAGAAGGTATTTGGCATTCTGGATCACCAATGGGCGGACTTCTTAGTTTAGCCCGAGGTGTTAACATATTAGTACCTAGAAACATGACCAAAGCTGCAGGTTTTTACAATACCCTTTTACAAGGTGATGACCCAGCTATAGTTATAGAATGTCTTAATGGTTACAGATTAAAAGAGAAAATGCCAAACAATTTAGGAGAACTAAAAACACCCATTGGAGTAGTTGAAACTGTTAAAGAAGGTACAGATATCACATTAGTTTCGTATGGTTCTACCTTAAGATTAGTTGAAAAAACTGCTAAAGATTTATTATCTGTAGGTATTGATGCCGAAGTTATTGATGTTCAATCTCTACTACCTTTCGATTTAAATCATGACATTGTTAAAAGTATTGCCAAAACCAATAGAGTTATGATTATTGATGAAGACGTTCCCGGTGGAGCTTCTGCATATATTTTAGACGAATTATTAAGCAAGCAAAAAGCATTTCAATATTTAGATTCAGAACCCAAAACACTTACTGCAAAAGCGCATAGACCCGCCTATGGTAATGATGGTGACTATTTTTCTAAACCCTCTGCCGAAGATATTTTTGAAGCTGTGTATGACGTTATGCATGAACTTAACCCTTCAAATTATCCAAAACTTAGATAGAAATTAAGTGAAACAAACAATCTAAAGTATTTAATGTGATGACTAAAAACTATAATAATCTAGCATTACTAATTCTAAGATTAGGTGCTGGTGGGCTTATGCTAACTCATGGCATTCCTAAAATATCTAAACTTTTTGAATCTCCCGTTAAATTTGCAGACCCTATTGGTATTGGAGAAACCCCTTCACTCATATTAACATTACTAGGTGAAGTTATTGCTCCTATATTAGTTATAATTGGTTATAAAACTAAAATGGCTTCTATACCTGTAATAATAACAATGTTAGTAGCTGCCTTTGTGGTACATCTTAATGACCCTATTGGTACAAAAGAAAAAGCCTTACTTTACCTTATGTGTTATTTGATTTTATTTTTAACTGGCCCCGGAAAATACGCTATAGACAAAACTAATCAAGTTAATTAAAGTTATAAGTACATTTTTCTTCAAGTTAGTTTAAAGACTTTATATTTATAGTCTAATCAATATTTAATGAATAAAGAATCTCATCTTATAACCAGAGACTGGTTAGCAATAGAAAGAACTAAACTAGCTAATGAAAGAACTTTTTTAGCATATTTCAGAACCTTTATAGTGTTTTTAGGCACAGGAATAACTATTTTGAAATTAGAATTTTTTTCTGAAATGGAATCATTTGGTGTAATACTATTAATTATATCACCCATTATTCTAATCATTGGATTAATTCGTCTGTTTTATGTTAAAAAATTAATAAAAAAACATTACAAAATAAAATGAAAGCCGTATCTCAAAAAGAAATTAAGCAAGAATTAAATACGCTTTCACACAAAGAAATTCAAACCATTTGTTTAAGATTAGCAAGGTTTAAAAAAGAAAACAAAGAACTACTCACCTATTTACTATTTGAATCTCATAATGAGGCTGGTTATATTACAAGTGTAAAACAATACATTGATGAAGAATTCAATTTAATTAATACAGACAGCTATTATTACATTAGAAAAAGCGTTAGAAAAATTTTAAGAAATATTAAAAAGTTTGTTCGCTATTCACAAAACAAAGAAACCGAAGTAGAACTACTACTCTATTTTTGTGAAAAATTAAAACATTTTAAACCTAGTATTAGTAAAAGCACCCAACTTCAAAATATGTATAACCGGCAATTACAATTAGCCAAAAAACATATTACTACCTTTCATGAAGATTTACAATATGATTATAACTTAATTTTAGAAGAATTATAGTAAATATTTAAAATATAGTTTGTGAATTATTTTATTAATCGTAATATTGCAATATATAAATATTAAAGATGGGATTAGCCAAAACAGAAATATTCACAGATCAACAAAATAAAATAGCAGTGTTTGCTAAAGCCTTTGGGCATCCAGCACGGGTAGCTATTTTGCAACAACTATTTAAAACAGATATCTGTTATTGTGGCAACCTTGTTGATGAAATTGGTTTAGCACAACCTACTATTTCGCAACATTTAAAAGAATTAAAACTTTTAGGCTTAATAAAAGGAAATGTAGAAGGCACAAGCGTTTGCTATTGTATTGATGCTGAAACTTGGACAGAAATGAAAAACATTATGCAAGATTTCTTAAATCAAGACTTAGCTAACAAAGAAGATTGCTGCTAAAAAAATTTTGAAATCATTAATCGTAAAATTACAATAAATAAAAAATCATATCATGAAATTATCAGAAGTTAAATTAATTTTAAAAGAATTAGACACCATTGGGTTTCAATTACCTAACGGAGAATTAGTTCCTAGTCATTTTCACGTTACCGAAGTTGGTAAAATAACCAAACATTTTATTGACTGTGGTGGTACCGTTAGAAATGAAGAAGTAGTAAACTTTCAACTTTGGAATGCCAATGATTACGACCATAGATTACACCCAGAAAAATTAATAAACATTATTGAACTTTCTGAAAAAACACTAAACATTGGAGATTTAGAAGTTGAAGTTGAATACCAAGGAAATACTATTGAAAAATTTGGAATAGATTTCGATGGCAAATATTTCTTACTAACAACCAAACAAACCGATTGTTTGGCTAAAGACAAATGCGGTATTCCAACAGAAAAACCAAAAGTAAGATTATCAGATTTAAATAATGAACCTTGTTGCTCTCCTGATGGAAACTGTTGTTAAATATTATACAATAAAAAAATAAAAATATGATAACTACACAATCAAACGTATTTTCTGAAATAGAAAATTTAATTAAAACCTTAGACCCAAATTCTATTTCAGAAGAACGTAAAACCGTTTTACAACCTCTAGTAGATTTCATTCAGGAAAAAGTATCAAATAATGAAGATATTCGTATCAATTTTATTTGTACACACAATTCAAGAAGAAGTCATTTATCACAGATTTGGGCACAAACCATGGCAAATTACTTCAATATTAAAAATGTGTTTTGTTATTCTGGAGGCACAGAAGCAACAGCGCTTTTTCCAATGGTTGCAGAAACTCTTAAAAATTCAGGGTTTACAGTAAAAACCTTGTCTAAAAGCAACAACCCTGTGTACAGTATTAAATACGCAGATAACGCACATCCTGTTATTGGTTTTTCTAAAAAATTAGATGATGATTTTAATCCAAAATCTGCTTTTGCAGCTATCATGACATGTGATTCTGCTAATGAAGCTTGCCCATTTGTACCAGGAGCTGAAAAACGAATTCCTATAACTTTTGAAGACCCAAAAGCATTTGACAATACGCCGCAACAGGCCGAAAAATATAATGAACGAAGTCTTCAAATCGCAACCGAATTATTTTACGTTTTTTCTCAAATCAATAAATAAATCATGGCAATAAAAAAATTAAGTTTTTTAGACAGAAATTTAACGCTTTGGATTTTTGTAGCAATGGCTATTGGAGTTGGGTTAGGTTATTTTTTCCCAACCTTTCCAAACGTTATAAATTCATTTAATAGTGGCACTACTAATGTTCCCATAGCTATTGGGTTAATTTTAATGATGTATCCACCATTAGCAAAGGTTAATTACTCACTTTTACCAAAAGTATTCCGTAATGTGAAAATTTTATCTATTTCACTGGTATTAAATTGGATTATTGGTCCCGTTTTAATGTTTATTTTGGCTATTACTTTTCTTAGAGATTATCCAGAATACATGGTAGGACTCATTTTAATTGGCTTAGCGCGGTGTATTGCCATGGTTTTAGTATGGAATGACCTTGCTGAAGGCAGCAGCGAATATGGTGCTGGCTTGGTAGCTTTAAATAGTATTTTTCAAGTGTTTGCTTATAGTTTCTATGCGTGGATATTCATTACTGTGCTTCCTCCTTATTTTGGTTTTGAAGGTGCTATAGTTGATATTTCTATTGCAACCATTGCAGAAAGTGTAGCCATTTATTTAGGTATTCCTTTCCTTTTAGGAATTTTAAGTCGTGTTATATTAGTAAAACTAAAAGGTGAAGAATGGTACACCAAAAAATTTATTCCTACCATTTCGCCTTTAACACTAATTGCTCTTTTATTTACCATCATTGTAATGTTTTCTTTAAAAGGAGAACTTATTGTTGAAATACCAATGGACGTACTTATTATTGCAGTACCGTTGTTAGTGTATTTCACTTTAATGTTCATTATTGGTTTCTTCTTTTCTAAAGCTATGGGTGCAGAATATGATAAAACAGCTTCGGTTGCTTTTACTGCTGCTGGTAATAATTTTGAATTGGCAATTGCTGTTGCTATAGCTGTTTTTGGTTTAAATTCAGGGCAAGCCTTTGCAGGTGTTATTGGTCCTTTAGTAGAAGTACCAGCACTTATTTTATTAGTTAGGGTATCATTCTGGCTTAGAAAAAAATACTTCAAACCAGCATTAAACTAATAAACCACATTTAAAACATTCAATTAAACACAACACAATCAAGGGTTTAAATATAATTTTAAACCCTTTTTTTATATTTATTTGTCTATTAAAACCTTACTTCAAATCCACACACTTTATTTGAATGCTAGTCTCAATAGTTTTATATTTGCTGCTTTAAACAGAAGTACGTCTTATGAAGATTTCATACAATTGGTTAAAGCAATTTATTAAAATAGATTGGACACCCGAAAAAACTGGGGAACTGCTAACAGACTTAGGACTTGAAGTAGAAGGAATTGAAACCTATCAATCTGTAAAAGGAGGTTTAGAAGGTGTAGTAGTTGGAGAGGTATTAACCTGTACCAAACACCCAAATGCAGACAAACTAAAAATAACCACAGTTAATATTGGAGCAGAAACTCCGCTACAAATAGTATGCGGTGCACCAAATGTAGCAGCGGGTCAAAAAGTTCCTGTTGCAACTATTGGTACTACTTTATATACTCCAGAAGGAGAAAGCTGGAAAATTAAAAAAGGTAAAATTAGAGGTGAAGAAAGCCACGGAATGATTTGTGCCGAAGACGAATTAGGCTTGGGTCAATCTCATGATGGCATTATGGTTTTAGATGAAACTTTAGAAGTTGGAACACCCTGTGCTGATATTTTTGACATTGAAAATGACTATGTTTTTGAAATTGGCTTAACTCCAAACAGAGCCGATGCCATGAGTCATCTAGGTACAGCTAGAGATTTAAAAGCAGGCTTATTACAAAAAGATATAAACTTAGAGTTAATTACACCATCAGTTAGTGCATTTCATGTTGATAACAGAATCTTAAAAATTGATGTCAACGTCATTAATAAGGAACTAGCTCCTAGATATTGCGGACTAACAATTTCAGGACTAAAAGTAAAAGAATCACCCACTTGGTTACAAAATAGATTAAAAGCTATTGGTTTAACACCTATTAACAATGTGGTAGATGCTACCAATTATGTATTACATGACTTAGGGCAACCACTACACGCTTTTGATGCTGTAAAAATTGCAGGCAATAAAATTGAAGTTAAAACACTAGAGAAAGGAACCAAATTTGTAACTCTAGATGGCGTTGAACGCGAATTACATGAAGATGACCTCATGATTTGTGATGCCGAAAAACCTATGTGTATTGCGGGTGTTTTTGGTGGTGAATATTCTGGAGTTACTGAAAACACAACTAGCATCTTTTTAGAAAGCGCTTATTTTAATCCAGTTTCTATAAGAAAATCTGCAAAACGCCACGGATTAAATACCGATGCATCCTTTAGGTTTGAGCGAGGTATAGATCCTAATATTACAGAATACGCTTTAAAACGTGCTGCTTTGCTAATTCAAGAACTTGCTGGCGGTGAAATAACAAGTGATATAATTGATTTATATCCAAAAAAAATTGAAGATTTCCAAGTTCGTCTAAGCTTTGAAAATGCTAAAAAACTTATTGGTGAAGATATACCTAAAGAAACCATAAAAAGTATTCTTACTTCATTAGAAATTAAAGTTAATAACGTTACCGAAGCTGGTTTAGGATTAACCGTTCCTGCATATAGAAATGATGTGCAACGTGAAGCTGATGTTATTGAAGAAGTGCTTCGTGTATATGGGTATAACAATATTAAAACTACAGAAAAACTTAATGCTTCTATTTCAAGTACATCAAAATTTGATGATTACAGAATTCAAAATGTAGTTGGTAATCAACTAGTTTCTCAGGGGTTTTATGAAATTATGGCTAACTCCTTAACAACTCCCAAATACATTGAGTTAACCAATATGCTAAAAGAAGAACACAACGTAAGCATGTTAAATCCTTTAAGTAGTGATTTAGGAGTTATGCGTCAAAGTTTACTCTTCTCTGGTTTAGAAGCTGTTAGCTACAATATTAACCGTAAACAAGATAATTTAAAACTATTTGAATTTGGTAAAACATATCATCAATATGGTGAAAACAGAGAAGAATTTAAACATTTATCTGTATTTGTAACAGGAAACCGAAATCAAGAACGATGGACCAATAGTGTTCAAAAAAGTGATTTCTTCTTCTTAAAAGGAACTATTGCAAGTGTTTTAGAAAGACTCGGTTTATCTCGTTATAAAGTATCTCCTGTTAAAAATGATGTGTTTAGTGAAGGTATTCGCTTGTCTTTAGGAAAAAACATATTAGTTGATTTTGGTTTAGTGAAAAAATCTGTTTTAAAACATTTTGGAATTTCTCAAAACGTGCTATATGCAGATTTTAATTGGGATACTATTTTAGATATGGCTAAACACAATAAAGTAAAGTTTAAAGATATACCTAAATACCCAGCTGTAAGACGTGATTTTGCCTTACTTTTAGATGAATCTGTTTCTTTTGAAGATATTGATAAAATAGCTTCTCAAACAGAAAAACAACTGTTAAAAGATGTTGATTTGTTTGATGTTTACCAAGGCAAAAACTTACCAGCAGGTAAAAAGAGTTATGCCGTTAGTTTTACATTACAAGATGAAAACAAAACACTTACAGATAAGCAAATTGACAAAATAATGAATAAGCTTCAAACCAATTTTGAAAAGCAATTAGGAGCAGAATTAAGATAAATTATGCCGTTTAAATACGTTTTTATTCTGTTTTGTTATTGTGTTTTACAAAGCAGTGCTTTGTTTAGTCAAAATGAGCTTTATAAAATAGACCAAGATAGTTCTTCAACCTGGACGCTATTTAAGTATGATGTAAATACTACATGGCAAGGGGTAAAATATTCATTCACCAAACCATTAGATTGGAAAGGTAAAGATTTTGCCAAATTAGGCGGGTTAATTATAGGCACCGCTACCCTATCTTTAGCAGATGAAGAAGGCAGACGTTTTTTTAATCGTCAACAAGAAGATTTTCCAAACTTAGTTAGAGATTTTGGATGGTATTTTGGTAGTCCACAAAACTATTTTATGGCCAATGCAGGTATATATGGTTTTGGGTTACTAACAAAAAACGAAAAAGTAAGACGCACCAGTGTTTTAATTATTACATCTTCTATAACTAGCGGATTTCTTCAAACTATAGCTAAAAATGGTTTTGGTAGAGCAAGACCAGATACAGGTTTAGGGCGCTATTATTTTAAACTATTTTCAAAAGAAGCAGGTCATCATGCTTTTCCTTCAGGACATACAATATTATCGGTTACTATGTCTCACGCAATAGCAAAACAATTTAATAATACGTGGACTAAAATTGGAATTTACACTGTAGGAGCTATACCTCCAATTTCTAGATTAATTGATGGAGCTCATTGGTTAACAGATGTGGCTTTTAGTACAGCTTTAAGCATAATTGTAGTTGATAGTGTTGATAAATTCTTATTTAAAAATGAATCTCACGGTATATCTAACCCTAAACCAAACAAAAGAATTACTTGGAATATGTCTTTTGGAGCTAATAAAATTGGGGTTATAGGTACTTTTTAATTTTCCTATTACGCTCTATAGTAATCGTTTCTTTTTTACTATGAAAATAGTGGTGTTTTTTGTATATTTAAAAGAACCTAAAACTGAGTATTATGACAGATTCTAATTATATAAAAGTTTTTACTGGTAATTTAATTATAACAGAGCGTATCATTCAAACCTTAAGAGACTCTAATATTAATGCCATTGTTAAGGAAGAAAACGAATCTGGACTTGACCCTAAAATTTATGGAGGTCACTTACTTCAAAAAATATATGTACACAAAGATGAACTAGATAAAGCTATCCCTATAATTGAAGAAATAAATTCTAAATTACAGCCTTAAACTGTTTCTCCATACATTTTATTACGTAATTCTTTAATTTTTGGATCTTGCATATACTCATCAAAAGTAGTATATCTGTCTATAACGCCATTAGGTGTTAGCTCTACTACTCTATTAGCTACTGTTTGTGCAAACTCATGGTCATGCGTTGTAAATAAAATAGTGCCTTTAAAGTTTTTAAGTGAGTTATTAAATGCCGTAATACTTTCTAAATCTAAGTGATTGGTAGGTTCATCTAACATTAAAACATTGGCTCTTATCATCATCATTCTACTAAGCATACAACGTACTTTTTCACCTCCAGATAGTACATTACATTTTTTTAAAGCTTCTTCACCACTAAAAATCATTTTTCCTAAAAAGCCTCGAATGTTAACTTCTTCTCGTTCTTCTTCGGTTTTTGCCCATTGACGTAACCAATCTACTAACGATAAATCGTTATTAAAAAATTCGCTATTATCTAAAGGCAAGTAAGATTGTGTTGTTGTAATTCCCCAAGAAAACTTACCAGAATCGGCTTTTTCGTTATTATTTACTATTTGGTAAAAAGCTGTTGTAGCTCTAGAATCTCTAGAAAACACAACTACTTTATCGCCTTTAGCTAAGTTTAAATCTATGTTTTTAAACAAAATTTCTCCGTCTATTGAGGCTGAAAGTCCTTCAACATTTAATATTTGATCACCTGCTTCTCTTTCTTGTTCAAAAATTATTGCAGGATAACGGCGACTTGTAGGTCTAATATCTTCAATGTTTAGCTTTTCAATCATCTTTTTTCTACTCGTTGCTTGTTTACTTTTAGCAACATTGGCAGAAAAACGACGGATAAACTCTTCTAATTCCTTTTTCTTTTCTTCGGCTTTTTTGTTTTGTTGTGCACGTTGGCGGGCCGCTAATTGAGAAGACTCATACCAGAAGGTATAGTTACCAGAATAGTGGTTAATTTTCCCAAAATCAATATCAGAAATATGGGTACAAACAGCATCTAGAAAGTGACGGTCATGAGATACCACAATAACACAGTTATCATAATTAGCCAAAAAGTTTTCTAACCAACTAATAGTTTCGTAATCTAAATCGTTGGTAGGCTCATCCATTATTAACACATCTGGATTTCCAAAAAGGGCTTGCGCTAATAGTACACGTACTTTTTGTTTACCATCTAAGTCACCCATTAAAGTATAGTGTAAATCTTCTTTTATGCCTAAGTTAGATAACATTGCTGCAGCATCACTATCGGCATTCCAACCATTCATTTCTTCAAATTGAACTTGAAGCTCCCCTATTTTTTCGGCATTTTCATCAGAATAATCAGCATATAATGCATCTATTTCTGTTTTTATTTTAAATAATGGTTTATTACCCATTAAAACGGTTTCTAAAACCGTATGCTCATCATATAAATTATGATTTTGCTCTAAAACAGACATACGTTTACCAGACTCTAACGATACATGCCCTGAGGTAGGCTCCATTTTCCCTGAAATAATCTTTAAGAATGTAGATTTACCCGAACCATTGGCGCCAATAATACCATAACAGTTACCTTGGGTAAAGGTGGTGTTTACTTCATCAAAAAGAATACGTTTTCCAAACTGAACAGAAAGATTTGATACTGATAACATATGCTTGCTTTAAATTTTTGGCAAAAGTAGAAAAATGAATTGGTAAGTGGAAACTTAAATCTTTTAATTTTAATCAATAATAAATGCTTTAATGCTTCTAAATAACTTAATAAATTCAACATTTAACAACGCATTAACAACAATTTTTAAATACAAGGCATATTTTTGTAAAACTAATGGTAACCCTAAAGGGATTCATGAAATTATATTTTCCAGCAATATTAATCTTGTTTGTTATTTTTAGCTGCAATGATGATAGAGCTAATTCAAAAATGGATTACGCCTATTTTGGAGGCGAAATAATTAATCCAAACTCTAAGTTTGTTATTCTTGAAAAAAACGAAGAAACTGCCGATACCATTAGGCTTGATGGTAGAAACCGCTTTATTTATAAAATAGAAAATTTACAAAAAGGATTATATACGTTTAGGCATGGTGGTGAATACCAGCTTATTTTGTTAGAACCAGAAGATAGTGTGCTTTTTAGATTAAACACTTTAGAATTTGATGAATCTTTAGTGTATACTGGTAAAGGCGCAAAAAAGAATAACTACATTATTAATGAGTTTTTAGAAAATGAAAAGAATGAAAAGTACATTCTTAAACTATGCCAACTAAAACCTAAAGCATATCAAAAACATATAGACTCTTTAAGAGCTAAAAAATTACAAAAGCTTGAGCGTTTTAATAAAAAATATGGAGGATCTGACTTATTTAATAAAATAGCTAAAGCTAATATTAATTACAGTTACTATTCTAGCAAAGAGGTATATCCGTTTGTTCATTATGGTAGAAATAAAGGTAAATTTTTAAAATCGTTACCAAAAGATTTTTATAGCTACAGAAAGCATATTAATTACAATGATACCTTTTTTAAAAATTACCCCATATATCAAACATTTTTAAGGCATAATATTAATACTATTTCTCTTGAAACTCATTCTAATCATTCTAACGAAAAAGGGTTTAATTGGGGAGGGTTATGTTATAACTTAGATAGATTACACCTTGTTGATAGTTTAATTAAAAATGATGATATAAAAAACCAATTGTTGCATCATTATGCTTTAAAATATATTTCTTTAAGCAATAATAAAGAAAATAATAGCATTATTTTAAAATCATACGTTAATAGATCTACAGACAAAAAAGCAAAAACAACCTTAACTAATTATGCCAACTCATTAAAAAAATTAGAAATTGGGTCTACATTACCTAGTTTTAAGGTTTTAGATTATAACAATAAAGAGTTTGAAATAAATTCTTTAGTAGAATCTCCTACAGTAGTGAGCTTCTGGTCTCATATCTACTATGATCACTTTAAGAAAAGCCAGCGCAAAATAAAAGAACTTAAAAAGAAATATCCTGAGGTTAAATTTATTACTATAAATATTGACAATATTGATGCTGAAAAACCAAAACAAACTTTAAAAGAATGCAGGTTTAAATATAACGACCAATATTTATTTAAAACCCCTAAGGAAACAACAGAAATGTTAGCTGTTTACCCAATGACAAAAACTATTCTTTTAGATGAAAACAAAAAAATAGTTAGCCCTAACTCAAATATGTTTACTAGAAATTTTGAGCAACAATTATTAGGTTTAATAAACCGATAATTATATTACAACCAAAGTATAAACCCTAGAAGTGTTATTAGAGCACAATGGGTCGTGGCATTTTTCTCTTTCTTCAAATTCATCGTAATAGCACTCATTAACAGCTTCTACATATAAAGATACTCTTATAGTAAAGCTGCCAGATTCTTTAGGTTTGCCTTCTAAAATTACTTCTCTATAGTCATAAAAAATCTCAATACCTTCGGGTATATCACCCGAAACCGTAAAATAATAATCATAACCATTATCATGTGGTTCGTTTTTAACCTCTGCAGATATGGTTTCAAAATAATGTTGATCTACATGAGCATGCTCTAAAGATTTGTCTGCCAATTCTGGTCTAACATTAATTATACATTCTAATATATCTGCACAAGAGGTGAATAAAAATAAAGATAAAAGAAATGTTAAAGAAAGATTTTTATTCATTGTTTCAATTTAAAACAATGACATCAAATAACGTACCAATAAATTAAAGCTTGTAATGGTTTATTAAGAGTTTTTCATAAACCTTATCTGGTAAAATACGCTTAAGCACAATAGAAAACTTTTGCATAAACTCTCCTACTTTATAGTGAATTTTTGGCTCTTTGGTGTTAATAATTTTATAAACCGCCTGCGCCATTAAGTTAGGGTTGCTACCAGAATCTACATGTTGGTTCATTAAATCTAAAGTTTTTCCGTATGCTTTTTTATAAGGCGACTCTTTTAAAAGAGGTGCATGATACCTACCTGCAGCAATATTGGTTGCAAAATCTCCAGGAGCAACATTGGTCATTTTAATATTAAAGTCTTTAATTTCCATTCTAAAGGCTTCGGTAATTAATTCTAAAGCGCCTTTACTTGCACTATAAACACCCCGGTAAGGTAAGCCCATGTAACCAGCTATAGAAGTAACATTTATAATTAAGCCACTTTGCTGTTTACGCATTTGTGGTAAAACAGATTTAATAACATTTATAGGACCAAAAAAGTTGGTATCGAAATTATTCTTTATTTCAGATTCTGGTATTTCTTCTATAGGCCCGGTAATACCCGCACCAGCATTATTAATTAGCACATCTAGTTTACCTTCTTTTTCTATTACCGTTTCAACAGTTTTATGTATTGTGGTAATATTTTTAACATCTAATTCTAAAATAGGGAATTTACTGTTTTTATAGTTATTTGGGTTTCTACTAGTACCATAAACAACAAAACCTTTGTTAACTAAAAACTCGCCAATAGATTTACCAATTCCGGAAGAACCTCCTGTAATTAAAACAACTTTAGACATATCTATAAATTTCAAAAAAATAATGCACCAAATTACAACATAAAAAAGCAAAAAGAAATTTAATTTTAGCGCATAAAAAAAGGCAAGCTACCTACATCACACCGCTACAACCGTATACCTTTGCTGCGTTCCCGCCCTGGAGGATTCTACAGGAGCTGGTTGTGTAGGACTTGCCGGGTGCAAAGATACAATCTTTTAATTTTTTTACAATGTTTTTTCTTATATGATTTTAAATAAATATCTTGCTTCAAATTAAAATAAAACCATGTCTAAACTCAAGTATCTATTAATCATATTTTTAAGCGGTTTAATAATTTCTTGTGGTTCTAACTCAGGAAATAAAAAAAATGAATTTGCCCTACAAACCAATGCCGAAAAAGGTAATATTTCTATTGCTGAAACGCTAAAACTATCGTTAATAAATAAAAAAAATCATACGGTAGATTCTGTTATTCATACTTTAAATAAAAAAATAATTACAGATAATACACCATTAATAGACTTTAAATTAGGCAAACAAACAATAGAATCTAAAGTTTATTTTGAAAATAAGGTAGAGACTATTAATACGCCTATAACCTTACTTAATAATGTGGCTCCTAAAATTTTTAAGTATAAAATAATTAATGAATATCCTCATGATATTACTTCATACACACAAGGGTTAGAATTTCATAATGGGTATTTATATGAAAGCACAGGACAATATAAAGAGTCTAAACTCCGAAAAATTGACTATAAAACCGGAAAGGTTTTAAAAGAAATAGCCCTTGCCGATGACTATTTTGGCGAAGGATTAACTATATTAAACAACAAAGTATATCAATTAACATGGCGTAAAGGCACTGGGTTTGTTTATAATGTTGATACGCTTGAAAAACTAAGCAGCTTTAAATATGGAAACAGCAAAGAAGGATGGGGTTTATGTAACCATAACAACATTATTTACAAAAGTGATGGTACAGAAAAAATATGGACGCTTAATCCAGAAACATTAGCTGAAGAAGACTATATACAAGTATTTACCAATAAAGGCAAAATAATAGAAATTAATGAAATGGAATGGGTTGATGGCAAAATATTTGCCAACCGTTACCAAAAAGATGGGGTTGCTATTATAAACCCTAAAAATGGAGGTGTTATTGGAGTTATAGATTTTTCGCCACTTAAAAAAATGGTAACGCAACATGAAAAACTTGATGTTTTAAACGGCATTGCCTACAACCCTGATACTAAAACCATTTTTGTAACTGGTAAACGTTGGGACAAATTATTTGAGGTTGAAATTATACAGTAGTTGGCTGTGTAATGTAAAACAACATTCCCAAAAACAAAGAAAATGACCCAATCTGAACTTATAATTTTAAATTTTAAAGAAATAAGGAGAAGAAGTATAAAACTTTGGAATGGACTACCTGAGAAATATTATAATTGGAAACCTGACGAAAAAGCTATGAGTGCGTCAGAAATGATAAGACACGTCTTAGAGGCTGATTATGGATGGAACCTTATTATTAATCAAGGAGATATGACAAATTATAAAACACCTTGGGAAAACCGACCATTCATTAACCTTACTGATGAACTTGAATTTGCCAAACCTTATAGAAAAACATTTATAGAAAGTGTACGGCAATTTTCGGATACAGAATTAAACGAAACCAAAATCATTCATCCGGGGAACGGAGAAAAGAAAATACTTGGAAAATATTTATTGCGGATTGGATATCACGAATCAGTTCACGCAGGACAATTTTTGTCGTATTTAAGAGCAATGAAAATTGATAGACCAAAAATATGGGATTGAAAATTCAAGATAAACTTAACAATAGACCTCTAAAAATTATTGGATATAAAACTCCTCTAGAAATTATAGATTCTGAACTAAAAAATATAGCTTGGTATCTATAAAAAAAGCAACGTTTGTTGCATTAGAACATTCAATGCAATGCAGCTCATTCCGAACACACTAAAACAACCTCTTCCCCATCATTGCGAACCTTTCGACGAGGCTCAAGACAAGCTGAAGTGAAGCAATCTCTAAGTTGTTTAGGCTATACATTAATGAGACTGCTTCGTCGTTACCTCCTCGCAGTGACGGATGGCGTCATTGCGAAGCCGGTAGGCTGAAGCAATCTCTCGGCTAATCAATAGAAAGATTACTTCGTCACTCCGTTCCTCGTAATGACGCAGGGAATAAACGTCATTGAGAAGCCAATAGGCTGAAGCAATCCCATCACGTCATTGCGAACGCAGTGAAGCAATCTCTCGGTAACTAATAAAGAGATTACTTCGTCGTACCTCCTCGTAATGACGCAGGGAATAAACGTCATTGAGAAGCCGATAGGCTGTGGCAATCTCTAAATCATTAGGCTATACGTTAATGAGACTGCTTCGTCGCTATGCTCCTTATAATGTTGAATGGGTTAAATTCTCGTCATAGCACAAAGGTTAAACATCAAAACAGAAAAGTTTAACCAAAGCACCCTCCTACCCAGATAGCTAATTATCAACAAATTCTATTACATTTTCACACCTAAAGACTTGAAAATATCCCTACAAGAATGTAATTTTAAACTTTATGAAACATGAACACTTCAAAAAAAATGAACCCAAACCATTTTTTAATGAATCTAAAACCACACTTATTGATGGTAACATTGCTAAAAATGAAGAATGGCTAACTACAGAAGATGTTATGAAACACCTTAAGTTAAGCAAGAGTAGTGTGTACCGCTTAAAGGTAAAAAAGCTCATTCCTGCCTATAAATTGGGCGGCACTATTGTTTATCCTAAGAGCTTAATTAACAAAATGCTACTTAACAAGGCTTTAATAAACCTTAATTCTAACGGTTAGCCCTTATAATTCTCCCTAAAACTAGTATTATACATAAAAAATGCCAATCATTATACCATGGTTTTTGGGGTTAATAATGCCCCCAAGATATAACGCCTTAAAAGTATTATCCAAATTATGACACGTATTGACTGCTTTTGACACCTATTGACTACTATTGACATGTTTTGACATCTATTGACATCAATTGACATCAATTGACACCTATTGACCACTATTGACATCTATTGACTACTATTGACCTATTTTTAGCAAATTTTAGGGGTTTTGTTCGAGTTTTGTTCGAGGATTGTTCGTCTCAGCTAAGGGTTTATTTTTCTAAAATGGATTTTTGTGGGAGAAAGGTGGGAGAAAACTACTCCCTAGTTATTGCGAATCTTTCGTCTATCGCTCAAGACAAGCTGTAGTGAAGCAATCTCTAAATCATTTAGGCTATGTATTAATGAGACTGCTTCGTCGTTACCTCCTCGCAGTGACGGATGGCGTCATTGCGAAGCCGGTAGGCTGAAGCAATGTCTCGGCTAATCAATAGAAAGATTACTTCGTCACTCCGTTCCTCGTAATGACGGGAAGGGGAGCCTCCTTGTAATGATAGAAAGAGTAGATTACTTCCCGATACAGAAATTAGCAAATATATTTCCTAGTAAATCATCAGAAGTTATTTCACCAGTAATCTCACCAAAATGGTAAAGTGCTTGACGAATATCTATAGCCAACAAATCGCCCGAAAGACCGGTTTCTAAGCCTTCTTTTACTTTAGAAACTTCTTCTAAAGCTTTTAGCAAAGAATCATAATGCCTGGTGTTTGTTACTATGGTTTCATTGTTTCTTAGAGCGCCTTGGTTAATTAAATTTAACAGACTGTTGGTTAAACTCTCAACCCCTAATCCTGTTTTGGCCGATATTAAATGTATGCCTTCAATATTATTTTGAAGTTCTAATTTTTGAGATTCATTTAGCCTATCAATTTTGTTAGCAATAACAAGTAACGGCTTTTGAGGGTGTTTATTTTTAATTTTTTCAATCTCTAATTTTACTTGATTTAAGTTTGAAATACTATTGTAACTATCAAATAAATATACGGTAACTTGAGATTGTTCTATTTTTTCAAATGTTTTTTTAATGCCTATGCTTTCAACCTCATCTTGGGTTTCTCTTATACCTGCAGTATCTATAAACCTAAACCCTATGCCTCCTATTGAAATTTCATCTTCAATGGTATCTCGGGTTGTTCCTGCAATATCAGACACTATAGCTCTATCTTCGTTTAACAAAGCATTTAAAAGTGTTGATTTACCTACGTTAGGCTCTCCTACAATAGCTACAGGAATGCCGTTTTTAATCACATTACCAACAGCAAAGGAATCTATTAATCGTTTTAAAACCAGGGTGATTCTATCAATCAACTCTTTAAATTGGGTTCTATTGGCAAACTCAACATCCTCTTCGGCAAAGTCGAGTTCCAATTCTATTAACGAAGCAAAGTTTAAGAGTTCTTCACGAAGTTTGGCAATTTCAGAAGAAAAGCCCCCACGCATTTGCTGCATAGCAATTTGATGAGAAGCTTCATTATCACTAGCAATTAAATCGGCTACGGCTTCGGCTTGACTTAAATCTAACTTCCCATTTAAAAAGGCTCGTAAGGTAAACTCGCCGGCAGTTGCCATTCGGCATCCTTTTCTAAGGAATAACTGAATAATTTCTTGCTGAATATAGTTAGAGCCATGGCAAGAGATTTCAACTACATTTTCGCCTGTATATGAATTAGGGTTTTTAAAAACAGATACTAAAACCTCATCTATAGTTCTTTCTTCATCAATAATATGTCCTAAATGAATGGTATGCGTAGGTTGTTTAGATAATTGCTTACCTGATACGGATTTAAATTGTTTTTCTGCAATATTTATGGCTTCTTTACCAGACAAACGTATTACGGCAATAGCCCCCGCTCCTGAGGGTGTTGCTAAGGCCACTATGGTATCTTGATTAATCATAAAAAATTAGAGCGTAATTAATTAACTAAATAAATACCATCTGGTTTTATTTGAATGCGTTTTTGTTTGTATAATGTCCCCACAGCTTTTTTAAAGCTCTTTTTACTCATTTGAAGGGTGTCTTTAATAAGTTCTGGGTCTGACTTATCTGTAAGACTTAAAAAGCCACCATCATCTTGTAATGCTTCTAAAATACGTTTAGCATTGGGTTCTATATTTCTATACCCTATTTGCCCTAAGGCAATGTCTAATTTATTTCCAGGACGTATTTTTTTTACTATGCCTTTTAGTTTATCGCCTACACTAATATCTGTAAATATATTATCCTTATAAATAAGCCCTGTGTGGGTTTTATTTACAATAACATTCCACCCAATATCTGAAGGGTGAGAAACTATTAAATCTACCTCATCAAACTGATTAACAGTGAGTTCTTTATTACTTAAAAAACGGTTTGTTTTACTAGAGGCTACTAATCTTTCGGTTTTTTCATCTAAATAGCAGTGTACTAAATACCAACCACCGGGTTTCATTTTAAAAGCCTGTTCTTTAAACGGGCAAAACAATTCTTTTACTAAACCCCAATCTAGAAAAGCCCCGTAATCTGTAACCTGACTACAACGCAACAATGCAAAATCACCTAATTTAATATAAGGCTCATCGGTAGTGGCTACTAAGCGTTCTTCGTTATCTAAATAAATAAATACATCTATTTTATCCCAAATTTTAAATGTAGCTGGTACATACCTATTAGGAAGCAGCACTTCGTTGTTTTCTTCGTCTACTAAATATATACCGTGATCGGTTTCACGAAGTATTTCTAATGTATTTATTTGCCCTAATTCTATCATGCTGCAAAGGTAATTAATATTAAATTCAGTATTGATAAATTATGCATAAAGAAAAAGCGCTACAATTATTGCAACGCTTTGAATATATATTGAATGGTAGATTTTAGTAGATAGATTCTTTACCAAAGTGTTTTGTTAGTAAATAATAAACTACGGCGCGGTATTTATTTCTATTAGATTTGCCATATTGCTCCATAACAGCAGCAATAGCTCCGTCTAAATCATCACTAGTACTTAATCCTAATTTTTTTATTAAGAAATTGTTTTTTACTGTTTCTAACTCTGACTCATCAGATCCAGATACTGTAGAAGCATCTGCATTATATATTGATGGTCCGCAACCAATAGTTACTTTGGTTAATAAATCCATGTCTGGTGTTATACCACACTTTTCTTTTAAATCTGCAGCGTATTTTGCAATAAGTTCATCGCGTTTACTCATGATAAAAATTGTTAAATTGTTTGTTTGTAAATTAGTTAAATTGATAACTGTTTTAAAGATACTGAATTTTAGACACAGCTTTATTTAGAAAGTCACTTTTTTATTGAATAAACTTAAAATAATTTAAAAGTATTTGGTCATTTAAATTTTTTGGTGTAAAAATTTCTAATAATTTAGGTTGGTTTCCTTTGTTATAAAAAGCATTTAAGTTTTTTGATAATTCATCTTCTGTAGAAGCTGCAATATATTCAAAACCATACATGTTGCATAAATGTTCTGCTGTTAAATTATGATTGGTTTCAAAGTAGGTATTAAAATTCTCAGTGTTTTTGTGTCCTGGTAAAATTCTAAAAATACCTCCGCCCTGATTATTTATAACAATTATTCTAAAATTATTAGGAATGTAATTATTCCAAAGCGCATTGCTATCATATAAAAAGCTTAAATCTCCAGAAATTAAGGTTGTTTGTTTATTTGTAGCAACGGCACAACCAATGGCTGTAGATGTACTACCATCTATACCACTAGTGCCTCTGTTACAATACACCTCAAGGGTTTTATTAATGTTGAATAGTTGCACATAACGTATTGTAGAGCTATTACTAAGTTGTAGAATAGTATTATCTGGAATTGATTTTAAAATACTCTCAAAGGCTTTAAAGTCTGAAAACGCTATAGTTTCAAGGTACTCTAAATGTTTTGCATCTCTATGTTTTTTTACAGATTCCCAAAAAGGCTTGTACTTACTAGAAACACATTTTGTTTGTGATAATAGTTTAGATAAAAAATAATTAGGATGGGTTTCTATAACCCTATTTAAGCTAAAAAATGTGTTATTAGCTGTTTTGGTACCTATATGCCAATGCTGTTTTGGTTTATAAGTTCTTAAAAATGCTTTTATTTTTTTAGAAACTATTAGTCCCCCAAAGGTTAATAGAATATCTGGTTGTAGTTCTTTAAATTCGCTTTCATGCAGAGGAGCAATAATTTTGTCAATACTCGGGAAAAACGCCTCATGATGAATGTTAGATGTTGTTTCTGTAAATACCACTACAGCATCATCTTTAGCCAAAACCTCTAACCATTGTTGTTCTATTTGGTTGGGTTGCTTAACACCTACCAGTATCATTTTACGTTTGGCTTTATTCCAATCGTTTATACAGTTATTTAAAACAGCATCATCTATTTGGCTATGTTTTTCTTTAACTGAAATGACCTTTGGATTAACCGATAATTCTTCAACCATGTTATACAAAGGCTCATTAAAAGGCACATTAATATGTACAGGACCACTTTTTTGTTTAGCTACATTAATGGCTTTATTAATTTCGGTTTCATTAAACTCTTGAATAGATTGTTTTAAGCCCAATAGCGTTTCTACCTTATTTTCTAAATTTTTAAAAATAGGCAACGCCTCTGCTGCTTCATTTTCATCATCTTTTAAATCGAGTTTTAAATTTGCTGAATATAAAATATGGTTGTCATAAATATTGGCTTGGTTTATGGTTTGTCCGTCTCCCACTCCAATTAAATGCTTGGGTCTATCGGCAGAAATCACAACTAATGGAATATGACTGTAAAAAGCCTCGGCTACTGCCGGATAATAATTTAAAAGCGCACTACCCGATGTGCAAACTACCGCTGTAGGTTCTTGTAATTGTTGTGCTATACCTAAAGCAAAAAACGCGGCACTACGCTCATCTACAACACTATAACATTTAAAATAAGGGTTGTTTGAAAATCCAATAGTTAAAGGAGCATTTCTACTACCAGGAGATATAATTATGTGCTTAATACCTTTTGCTTTACAAAGTTGAATAACGGTTTGTGCTAAGGGAATTTCTGGATAAATCATATACTGTAAAATGTAACCGCTAAAGTAAGAAATACAAGGCTAAAGTTCTTTAATCATTAAGATAAAATAGGCATACTAAAACTGATAATGACTGCTAATTACAATACACTTTTAATTACCAACGACTTAGAAACAGTTTCTTCCCACTCTTTCTCTGCGTTAGAACTTATAGTTACTCCACCCCCAACGTAAACCATAGCTTGTAATGCTTTTAATTGCATACAACGTAAATTAACATATAATTGCGTGCTTTTTTTCTTAAAGGTATAGGCTCTGTTTTCTATATTTCTGCTACCTGCACGTGGCGAAGTAATATGCTCTAAATTAAGTTCTCCTAGAAAGCCTGTATAAAATTCACGGTTATAGTTTTCATTGTTTAAAATGAAGGTTTTAGCCGCTTGTTTTGGCAAGCCACAAACAGCAGGTGTTGGGTGAATAGCTAAAATAACATCTTTTAAGTTAGAATTAGACTTTAATTGTGCCGAAATCATGGTTTTTAAATGCAGTAAACTACCTGCTTTTACAGTTGTTGTATCTGATATTTTAATACTTTCTGCCGAAGGTTTTAAGCTATCTACAATAAAATCTGTTACAAACTTTTGTTCCTGAATTTCTTTGTCTTTCCAAACTACATCTAACGTATCTTTATAAACTTGCGTACCAGCCAACGCCATTATTGAAAATCTGTTACCTTCAATTTTAACAAGTGTTTCTGGAGTAGCCCCTAACCACAACCCTACTTTTGGATGATACCAACAATACACAAAAGCAGACGGGTACTTATTTAATAGTTTTTTAAAAATAGTAAAAGGATTTCCTTCAGAAAGATTTACCTTTTCTTTTCTAGATAATACGACCTTTTTAAACTGCTTGTTTTCAATAGCTTCTACCCCATTATTAACTAAATTGATGTGATAGTCTTTTGCTTGCTTATCAACTATATATTTACTTGTGTTGACTTCTACCTTCTTTAAATTAACAGTAGGCGTACTTATATACTCAGAATTTTCTAAAGGCATTAAAACCGTTTTTGCAGTATCATCAAACGGAGAAAACACAAACCCTTGTTCTGTAAATTCTGAAGTGTAAAACAATTTATCAGATTTTTGTAATAAGGCATAAACCTCTTGTTTATTGGGTTTTCTGTATATTACAAATGGTAGTTGTTGGTTGTATTGTGTTTCAATACATTTAAAAAAATCTTCCGAAGTCATGCGTATTATTTAGTTCTTGGAAGTGAAATGGTTGTTAATTTACAAAGTGAAACTAAATTATCATCATCATCAGTTACCTTTATTTCAAATAATTGTGTGGTACGCCCTTTATGAATAAACGTTGCTTTGGCGTACACATTCCCTTTTTTAACACTTTTTACATGATTAGCCGAAATTTCTATTCCGCGTACAAAGTGATTTTTAGTATCTAGTAATAACTCTGCAGCAAAACTACCTACCGTTTCTGCTAATGCCGCAGTAGCGCCACCATGAAGCACACCATCTGGTTGATAAACACGTTCATTTACTGGCATTTTACCTACTACAAAATTGTCTCCAAAATCAATTAATTCTATTTTTAAAGTTTCCATTAAAGTGTTTTTGGTAACAGCGTTAGCACGTTCTAATATGGCTTCTTTAGATAATTGCATAGAAATAATTACTTTTAAACTTTAGTGTGTAAAAGTACAAAATGCATATATAATTTTAATTTCAATTTAAAAGATTCTTAGTACTGAATTATGACCATACCTACTCTTGAAAATAACCGTGTAAAACTCACCTTATTAGGTATGAGCAATTACAAGCATTTAATTGATTTTGCTAAAGAACCAAATTTAGTGCAATACTCTCCTAGCAAAATTGATACACCAGAAGATTTAAAAGACTATGTGCAAACTGCTGTTGATAATTTTTATAACAAAACAGCTATACCGTTTATAATTTTTGATAAACAAGCTAATACCTATGCGGGATGTACGCGTTTTGGACATATTAATTGGCACAACAAAGTGCTACATATTGGTTGGACGTGGATTGGGCACCAATTTCAAGGTACCGGACTAAACAAACAGGTAAAATATTTAATGCTAAAATATGCTTTTGAAACCTTAAAATTTGATAAAGTAGAATTTAGGGCAGATGAACGCAATATACGCTCTAGAAAAGCTATTGAAAACATAGGTGGTACTCTTGAAGGTATTTTACGTAAAGATACGCTTATGCTGGATGGCTTTAAACGCAGTACCTACTGCTACGGTATTTTAAAAGAAGAATGGGGTGCTATTAAGAAACGTGTTTTTGAGTGAGTTTGAATATGTTTTTTCTTGTTTAAACACTTAATTTATGCATTAAACAAAAAAGTTAATTTTATAGTTTACATAGCTTTAGTTCAAAATATAAACTAATGAAAATATAGAAATAAATATCCAAAGTGCAAAGGCTAAAACCATAGGTTTCATTCCAGTAGATTTCAAGTCTTTTATAGAAATAGTTGACCCCACAAGAAATAATGTGATTATCAATAAACGCTTTGAGACTGTTACTATAAAATTAGTTGCCAGTACAGGTAAAATATGATAGCTATTAATAATAATAGCTGTAATAAATAAAACGATAAAATAGGGTATTTTTATTTGTTCTCCTTTTGTTTTAAATAAAAATATAGAAAAAAGAGATAAAGGAATAATCCACAAAGTCCTTGATAGTTTTACAGTAGTAGCAATTCTTAATGCTTCGTCTCCATAAACTAAAGCAGCACCAACTACAGAGCTAGTATCATGAATAGCAACAGCACACCATAAACCAAATTGCTCTTGTGTTAAATTTAAAAAATTACCAACAGCAGGAAAAACAAACAAAGCAATTGAGTTTAATAAAAATACAATTCCCAAAGCAATACTAATAGTTTTACCATTAGCTTTAATGACAGGCGAAATTGCCGCAATTGCGCTTCCTCCACAAATAGCAGTTCCAGATGTGATAAGGTGTCCTAATTTTAAATTCAACTTTAAAACTTTAGCTAGTAATAAACCTAAAACTACAGTCAGTAATATAGAATAAACAGTCAAACTAAAACCCTCTTTTCCTGTTCTTAAAGTCTCTTTGATAAACATTCCAAACCCCAAACCAATTACAGAAGTTTTTAATAAAAAATGGATTATTTTATGACTATATCTTTTAAACGGATTATTAAAAATAAGTGTAAAAATGAAACCTAATAATAATGCTGTAAGGCTATTAATAAACCCTAAAAGAGCTACTATTATTAGAAGAAAATAAATTGTTTTAGAGAGTGTTTCTTTCATATCAATAAGTATTATTTGATACAAAAGTAGAACTCAATAATAACTTTTAAGCAACTTATTTAGCTATCATAGATAACTAAAAGTTATAGTTGTTGCGGATGTATTTTTTGAAATATTCAAATGTATTAGATAGGTAACCTGTTCTATTAACAAAATAGAACCATCTTCCAATACTAAAATCTTTAATATCTATTATTTTGAGTTTGTTATTTATTAAATCATTAGAAATAGAATGAATTGAAAGAAATGCGAAATGATCTGAATTATATAAATAATTTTTAATAGCTTCTGTACTATTAAAGGACACTACATAATTGAGTGATTTAATGTTATGGCTAGTTAAAACGTTACTAATAATGGCTTTTGTTCCAGAACCTTTCTCGCGTCCTATCATAGGGATTGTTTGCAAGGTTGCTGTATTAATAATCCCTTTTTGAAAAATATGGTTGTTAGCATTAGTTGCAAGAACAATTTCATCTTTAATAAATTTCTCAAATTGTAATTTTGGGTTTTTACTAGTACCTTCTGTAATTCCAAAATTTATTTCTTCATTTAAAATTAGATTTTCAATATTTTCAGAATTATTACTGATAATATTAAATTTTGTTTGTGGAAATTGTGTTCTAAACTTAGCTACTACTTTTGGAATAATATAGTGAGTTAAAGTAGTGCTAACTCCAAAGTTTATAAAACTTGGTAAATCATCTTTTTTATGAAGAAACTTCTCCTCCATTTCGTCATAAATTGCTAATATTTTATTAGCATAAACAAGAAAAGACTTTCCTTCTGCTGTTAATTTTATAGAGTTTCTTTTTCTTATAAATAAAGTAGTTTTAAAATCACGCTCTAAATTTTTTATTGACTTAGATATAGCTGGTTGAGAAAGAAACAATTGTTCTGAAGCTTTTGTAAAACTTAAATGTTTAGCAACAATTTTAAATATTTGTAACTTGGTTCTCATGAGTGTGTGTCAAGATTTAAGGGTGTAAATCTTATTTATAAATAACCTTTATCTGTCAAAAATAAATCATTAAGTAGTACTTCTTATTGCTATAAGCAGCCTTTATTTCACCCTAACTCCTTGTGTTATAAAAGAAAGTCCTTGTTGCCCCATGGTAGAATTCATAATACCTTCAAATAATGGTTCTGGACAGTTTTTGGGTATTTTCCAATCAAACATAAAATTAGAACCAGTGCCTCCCGAAACATCAATTTCATGAATAATTATTTCGGCCGTTTCCATGGGTGCCAAATAAATAGGGTTTTCAAAATAGTTTCTTATTGATTTTCCGTGGGTATCAAAATATTCTGCTTTTAAAACGTAAATAGTATCTGTATCGCTAGTGTTTCTTAAACTGACCATGGCTGTTAAGTTATGGGTTTTAAGATCTGATTTACTATATATTTGAGAGTAAATTGATAGGTACGATTTACCAAACTCTAAAGAGTCTTTCTGACTTAAATTGGCAGCTCTTTTAGACCAATTTTCAGTGCTAATGGAGCCTGATTTCTTTGGCGAGTTACAACTTAGAACCAGTAATATTGCTATTAATGATATATAATTTAGCTTCATTTTGGTGTATTTTGTATTAATTACTCTTACCTATATTTAACTTGTATGCCATAACGGTATTATGAAAAAATGTAGGAACCAGTAAGGTTTGTGTTTCTGGAATATAATCTATATCTGCCGCATAAATAGATTGCTCTGAGGTATCTAAAAGTAAGGTTTTGCTCCAATCTTTTGCATTTATATAGAACAGTTGACCTTCCCACCCTGAAACAATAAAATCGCCATTTTCTAAACGCACAATACCATCTCCAGTGTTTATACCTTCCGTTAACTTATTAAATGAGTGGTCTTCATTACTTACTAAACCAAAAATAGATGCTTTAAAATCTGCATAATATATTCCTTCTTTTTGCCATAATAAACCGTTTAGCCTTTGCCCGTTAGGGTTTGATGCTTCAACAGATAAAGCTTCGTTTTCTAGCTTATGAATTTTATTTGAATTAGATCCCGAGAAATATACTACTCCTTGCGGACTTATGGTTAAATCATTCAATTGTGGGTTGTCTTCAACTGTATATTTATTTAGAATTTTACGATTTTCAATATCTATTTCTGCTAAATCATCAATATCATTTACATATAACTTACCGTTATAAACGCCCATTCCTTTTGGTGCGCTTAGTCCTTCAACCCATTTTAATTCTGTTATTTCTCCCTTTGTGTTTATAGTTGAAATAAAACCATTGCCATCTTTTTCCCATGGTCCATTATTGATATTTGCAACATAAATTGTTTTAGAACTTTTATCATATAACACAGACTCACAAGTTGTTAGTAAAGTGTCTGTTTCCCAAATTAATTCTAAACTAGGTTTAGTGATTTCTTCTGGTTCGCTAACTAATTTTTTAGTATCCTTTTTTTGGTTGCACGCAATAATTGAAAAGGCAACACAGGTTAGTAGAAATAAATGTTTTAAGCTCATTTTAATGGAATTTATACTTATATAATTTAGATGTTACTCCTTTGTTTTTCAGAAACAAAATATAAAAATACTAAGGTATTAAACCTTTTTAACCTAAGAAAATTGTAGTTTAACAATTTCATAAGGGTTGTATTACATTTTTTAATAAAATTACTGCTGATTAACCAAACCAACCTTTTATGAAAATTTTAGTAACTGTTATAATTTTATCATTCACAGGCTTATGTGAAGCGCAATTTATTTCAAATGATGGCGAGTACCATTTTGCTGCAGGAGCGGTAATATCTGCTGGCACTTATACCATTGTATATACTTCTACAAAAGATAAAAAGAAAGCTTTTTGGTATAGTTTAGGAGCCTCTACTTTGGCAGGTGTAGCTAAAGAAGTTATTGATAGTACCGAAGAATACAACAGGTTTGATGCTGGTGATATGGCTGCAACATCTCTTGGTGGATTAACAGCTACTGTAACTCTAAGTCTTTTTGTTGGTAAAAATAAAGCTAAAAAGCGTAAACAAGCACTGCTAAATTACTAGCTTTTTAACAATCTCTTTAGTTGGCAAAATGGCCTTGGTATGCTCTATACTGGGGCCAGCAACCCAAACTGTTTTATAGGTAACTTTGGTAGCTGCGTTTTTAGTGGCATTCATGCCTATTGAAAAACGAATCATTTTAACCCACTTTTTTAATGTTCTGTTTTTATTAAGTAGGTTTTCAATCCATGTGGCTTTAGTACCTATTTTTTTCACATAAGGCGTATTGATTACGGTACAAGGTGTGCCTGAAATACGCTCTGTCATTACAATATCTTCTGCACCATAATCAACACAAGCTTGTTTGTATTCATCTGTAACTTGGGCTTCAACCGATGCTATAAACGGACTACCAACCGATACACCTGCAGCACCATAACTAAGCATTTTATCAATATCGGCTTTACACCCAACACCACCTGCTGAAATTATAGGGATATGGCAATTAGCAACTAATTGAGTAATTAATGCTTTAGGTGATATATTGCCTCTATGCCCGCCAGCTTCATTATTAACTGCTATTATAGCATCTGCACCTAATGCTTCAACTTTTTTTGCAAATTTTAAATCTACAACATCACAAAATACTTTAATACCTGCTTTATGAGCTTGTTTAATGGTTTCTTCTGGGCTACCTAAAGAGGTTATAATAAAATCGCAGCCTTCTTCACAAATAACTTCTAACTGTGCTTTGTATTTAATGTTTGATTTATTAACTATTAAATTAAATCCAAAAGACCCTCCTTCAACTTTTTCATTTTTAAGTGTTTTAATGGCTAAACGTAACTCTTCTAATGTTCTATAATTTAAAGCAGGAATACAACCTGCAATACCACTTTTCATGGCTTCTTTTACCATATCTACATTAGATACTAAAAACATGGGAGCCTGAATTATAGGATACTTAATTTTAAGTAATTCGGTTAACGTTTTAGACATTATATTAAGGATTTATACAAATATAAAAATATTATGCATGCATAACAACTAATAATCAGTTAGTTAATCTATTATTATATGATTACTTTATAAATAACTGAAAACATGACATTTATCATTTTTATATTATGCATGCATAGTTAATTTTGATACATCAATTTATTATAAACTACTCTGCCATGAAAAACTCTATTATTGGTTTGTTTTTGTTAGTAATAAGCTTTCAAATGAATTCACAAACTATTGAATTACCAGACACTTTTATTTCTTTAAATTATGAATATCTAGAAGCTTTAGAAATAGAAAATGAGCCTCTACGTGTTAAAAAATTAGAAGAAACTGTTCTAAATTATAACAACAAAGCAATTTCTGATTTATGCGATACTGATAAAGATGTTGTTAATGTTTCTTTTTATGTTGATAATTGTAACATCATAGCTTCTTATGATAAAAATGGAAAAATAATTAAAACTATTGAAAAGTATGACAACGTAAGATTACCACTATCTGTTATGCAAGCCATTGCTAAACAATACCCAGATTTCGGAATTATTGAAGATGTGTATGTAGTTAAATATCAAAGCAATAGCAATACCGTAAGAAAAGAATATAAAGTAAAAATTAAAAGTAAAGACGAAATATTAACCGTTAAAACCAACGAAAAAGGAGACTTTATTTAATTTTTAAAGCGATAATACGCACATTTTAAATAAGCGCCTTCTGGAAAAGAAACGGGATGGTCTACATCATGAAGGGTATTTAAAATATTTTTAAATGCCCTTTTTTGTGTTTGTAAAGTTTGAAGATTAATATCAAAAAAAGATTGAGCCAATACCCTTGATGAACAAGAAGCTAAAACCAACAGTCCGTTTTTAGCCGTTAATTGGGCACCTAATTGGGCTAATTGAGCGTATTTCTTTTTTGCTAACTCTATTTCTGTTTGTTGTTTTGCAAAACTTGGTGGGTCTATAACAACTACATCAAACGTTTTATTATTATTTATTAGCTTTTTTAATTCAACAAAAGCATCACCCGCAATTGTAAAATGTTTACCACTATAATTATTTAACTTTCCATTTTCATAAGCAATTTCTAAGGCTTGTTTGCTTATATCTAAACTGGTAACTTCTTTAGCACCGTTGTATAATGCATGTACTGAAAATCCGCCAGCATAAGAGAACACATCTAAAACGGTTTTATTTTTACTGAATTCTCCAACCTTTTTTCTGTTGTATCTATGATCTAAAAAATACCCTGTTTTATGACCTTTAATGACGTTTGCTGAAAATTTAACACCGTGTTCTACAAAGGCTACTACGTCATTTTCTAGAGTTCCGAACACAACATCACCATCTTTTAATTGATGATTTTTAGACTGTTGTAAGGTTCTGCTTAAGCGCATTACTATAGTTTCTGCCTTTGATACTTTTTGTAAAGAATTTAAAACTGTTTCTAAATAAGGCAACCAAATTTCAGAGTATAATTTTACAACTAAAACGTAATTATAAACATCGGCAATAAGCCCAGGGAAACCATCATTTTCGCCAAAAATCAATCTATAACTATTAGTATTAGTTTCTAACAGCGGTAATCGTTTTTGAAAAGCTTGTTCAATTTTATTTAAAAAGAAAGATGCATTGATTTCAGCTGCTTCAAAATGCATCATTTTTATTCTTATTGGTGAGTTTGCATCATATAAACCCAAGCCAATAACTTTGTTTTTCCGTTTACTAAAAATAATGGCTAAATCTCCAGTAGTTGCTTCATCATTAATTTTAACAATACTGTTAGAAAATACCCATGGATGATTTTTGGTTACAAACTGCTCTCCTTTAGCGTTTAGTTTTACTGCTAAACGTTTTGATGTATTTGTGTTTTTAATTTTATCTGAAAACACAATTATTTTTTCAATAATTCTAAAGTTTTTTTACGATGAATTTTACCTGACAAGGTTTTAGCAAACTCTGGTAAATAATATACTTCTTTAGGCACTTCATATTTATCTAACACATTGAAAATTGATTTATCTATTGATTTATCTATGGTTTTTTCTTCACCTTCAATTACCATAATTAACTTATCTCCCAGAGTATCATCATGTAAAGAACCAATAAAAAATTCTTCCTTAATTTTTCCTCTTAACTTCATTTCTATCTGCTCTGGGTATAAATTAATTCCTCCAGAAATAATCACATTATCATATCTACCTAACCAGTTAAATGTTGTATCAGAATAAATTTCAACAATATCATTTGTAACTACCTTTTCGCTAGTTAAGTTAGGAGCTTCTATTACTAAGCAATTACGATCATCTTTTGAAACGGTAACACCTGGAAGCGTTTTAAAATACTTCTCTGTGGGTTCACCTGTAAAATTATTCAACTTTCTAACGGCAATATGAGAAACCGTTTCTGTCATTCCAAAAGTTTCATAAACCTGCGTTTTCTTATCTTGAACTAATGCTTTAATATGGTCTGAAACACGTCCACCGCCAACAATAGCCGTTTTTAAAGATTTTAAATGCTTAGCAAAATTTTTAAGTTGCATGGGTGTAAAAGCACAAAAATCATAGTCTTTATGTAAATCTATTCTTGGGCTTACAGAAGGTCTAACCATATCTAACTCTAAGCCTAAAATAATGGCTCTAACAATCATCATTTTACCAGCTATAAAGTTAGAAGGCAAACAGTTTAAAACCTTTTTACCTGGAGATAAATTAAAGAAATCTCCTGTTGCTATAGCAGAATTTACCATAGCTTGTTTTTTAATTTTTAGTTTTTTAGGTTTTCCGGTAGATCCTGAAGTATTTACAACAACATAATCTTTATTATCTAACCAATCTAACAAAAAATTACCTAATTCTTCTTGATAAGGTTCACCTTCTTTTACATAACTGTAGGCTACTTCCATTAGGTCATCATAAGAGTAATGATGACGCTCTAACTTAAATCTATTATGAACTTTGGTATAATCTGGTATCATATATTTATTCTAAAATTTTGTAATCTTCACTTGGTGGAGGCGTTACGCTTCCAAATAATTTATCTTTCCAATTGGTCCATTTATATTTTTTAGAAAGAATAAAAAGCAATATAGGAAACACCACAAAAACAGGGAAGAAAATTTCCATAAAACCTATTTTCCCAGGGTCTGACATGTCTTTTAATACTGAATGTGTTTGAAATGCTGTCCAATCGGCAGTTACTAAAAGGGCTGTAAATAAATTGTTGGCTGCATGAAAGCCAAGTGCTAATTCCATACCTTCATCCATAAGAGTTATTATCCCTAAAAACAAACCTGTACCAATGTAATACACCATAATTACATAGCCTAATTTTTCTACCTCAGGGTTAGCTATATGAAGTAAGCCAAAAACGGTTGATGTTATAATTAGGGGCACCCATTTATTTTTAACAATAACCCCTATACCTTGCATTAAATAACCTCGGAACAAATACTCTTCAAAACTTGTTTGTAAAGGCACCATGACTATGGCTATAACACAAAGAATTAAAAATGGCACTAACTTAAAGTTAAGTTGATAATCTTCAGGCGACACAAAATATTCACCTACTATAAAACTACTAGAAATTACCCCCCATAAAATAAAAACAAACCAAAAGCGTTTCCAATCAATCTTTTTTCTGCTTGTGGTTAAGTGTGTTAAGTTTTGTTTATGCAAATACTTTGCAACCAATAATACAGCTACTAAACCAACTGCAAATGATAAAAGCATTAAAAACAAACTTAAATTGGGTTCTAAAAGTGATAGTAATTTAGACTCATCTAAATTGGTCATTCCCTCTCCATTGCTATAGGCCTTAGCAAAAACCGCTACTGTAAAAGGTATTTGTCCCACAACTACAGCAATAGCAATAATTATAATACCTACTATATACCGCCACCAATCATGTAAAATATTAAACGCCTGAGCTATATACATTCTAATAATTTTAAGTTAAAAGATCAAAATTCCAAGTTTGCTTTTTATTATAGCGCAAGTTACCATTTTTTACTTGTAATGGGCTATCAAAATTGTTTGTAAATAAACTTCCGGTGCCCAAACCTTGTGGTAACTTGCTCTGCTTTATATAAGTATATTGCGCTATAGCATTTAACCCAATATTACTCTCTAATGCGCTGGTAATCCACCAACCTATTTTATTTTGTTCTGCAATATTAATCCATTCATCACTTCCAGCAAAACCACCTACTAAACTAGGTTTTAATATTATGAATTGCGGATTTATAGTTTGTATTAATTTACGCTTTTCTGTTACAGAAAAAATGCCTATTAATTCTTCATCTAAAGCTATTGGCAAAGGGGTTTGCTCACAAAGTTTTGCCATATCTTCTATTTGCCCTTGTTTTATTGGTTGCTCTATGGAATGTAAATTGAATTCTGATAGTATTTTTAATTTATCTAAAGCTTTGGAAGGTGTAAAAGCACCGTTAGCATCAACTCTAAGTTCAATTTCGTTTGAAGTGAATGATTGACGAATAGATTTTAATAAATTACACTCGGTTTGAAAATCTATGGCTCCAATTTTCATTTTAATACAAGTAAAACCCGCATTAATTTTTTCTTCAATTTGCTGTTTCATGAATGTCTCAGAGCCCATCCAAATTAAACCATTTATAGGAATACTGTCTTCGCTTTGCGTAAATTTGGACGGAAATAACTCAAATTGATCTTGAGCCATTAAAGATTTAAAAGCCATTTCTAACCCAAATTGAATGCTAGGAAATTCAATTAATTCAGATAATAAGTGCTTTAATGGTAGATTTATATTTTTACAAACCCATTTGAGTTTTTCTTCGTAATCTGGTCTGTCATCTGCAGAGAGTCCTCTAAAAAGTCCGCACTCACCTATACCTTGTGTTTCGTTTAATTTTAAAATAAGAAACCAAGTTTCTTTAGTTTTTAAAATACCACGAGAGGTGCCACTAGCTTGTTTAAAATTTAAAATGTACTTTTTATATGAAGCTTTAATCATTTACAATTCTATAAACTCTCCTATGTTAAGAAGCATGAGGTCTTTTCCTTTTTCAAAAAATTTTCTTTTAGCTGTATCATGGTCTATTTCAATATAACCAAAGGTATCAAAATGACAGCCTAAAACTTTATCACATTCAACAAAATCACTTGCTACAATAGCATCATCAATACCCATAGTAAAATTGTCTCCTATTGGCAAAATGGCCAAATCTAATTTAGTTTGCATGGGTATTAATTTCATATCAAAAGTTAATGCCGTATCGCCAGCTATATAAATATTTTTGTGCTCTCCTTCTATTACAAAACCACCGGGTTGCCCACCATAACTTCCATCTGGAAAAGAAGAGGTATGTATAGCATTAACATATTTTACGGTTCCAAACTCAAAATCCCATTTACCACCATGATTCATTGGGTGTCCTTCAATACCTAAATTACCAAAATGGGTTACAATTTCATAATTTGAAATAACTTTAGCCCCAGTACGTTTGGCTATAGCTTCTACATTTAACATATGGTCTTGATGTGCATGCGTTACAAGAATATAGTCTGCTTTTAGAGTATTTATATTTATTTTAGAAGCTAATGGATTTCCTGTAATAAACGGATCTACAAGAATATTAACATCTTGTATTTTAATACTAAAACTAGCATGACCTAAAAATGTAATTTTCATTTTTTAAAAGTTTAATTTTTACACAGAAAAGTACAAAATAATTTTACATTAAATGTCCTATTCCCATTAGAATTGCCATAAAAAAAGTTGTTAAAGCTATTTTTTTTAATTCAGGATCTAATAGTTTAGGATTGGTGTTTTTATTAACTTTTTTTAAATGAAGTATTAGCGGAATATAGGCTGGTATAAAAATTAAATTAAAAGGAGAAGTATAATATAATATTCCAAAAAAGCTAGATAAAACAATAGCTGAGATTATTAGGAAAAAATGATAATACTTTACACGTTTTTGACCTAACTTAACGGCCAAAGTAATTTTGTTAGATTTTTCATCTGAAACAATATCACGCATATTATTTAAGTTTAATACAGCTGCACTTAACAAACCTATAACACAAGCTGGTAATAATGTAACATGATGTATGGTTTTTGCATACAACACATAACAACCGCAAACACTTACCAAGCCAAAAAACAAAAACACAAATAAATCTCCTAAGCCCCTATAGCCGTATGCGTTACTTCCAACTGTATAGCGTATAGCAGCCATAACACATAAAACTCCTAAAGCAAAAAATAGCATTGTTAATAAAAAATACTCAACTCCAAAGGATGCAAATATTAAAGACACCGCCAACGCAATGGTTATTAAAACATTTATTTTAATTGCGTTAAACATTTCTTTAGGAGAAATTTCACCAGATTGAATAGCTCTATCGGGACCAATTCTTTCGTCATTATCGGTACCTTTTACGCCGTCTCCATAATCATTAGCTAAATTTGACAGAATTTGTAAACTCAATGTTGTAGCTATTGCCAAAATAAATATTAACCAACTAAAATAACCATTGTAAGCCGCTAAACAAGACGCTATTATGATTCCAGAAATTGATAAAGGAAGCGTACGAAGACGCATTGCTGAAATCCAAACAGAAAAACGCTTCATATTATGGAATCCATTTTTTTTCAAAGTTAGGCGCTCTTTTTTCTAAAAATGCATTGCGCCCTTCTTTGGCTTCATCTGTCATATAAGCTAATCTGGTGGCTTCACCAGCAAAAACTTGCTGTCCTACCATACCATCATCAGTTAAATTCATTGCAAATTTAAGCATTTTGATAGATGTTGGAGATTTTGCTAATATTTCTTGTGCCCATTCATAAGCTGTATTTTCAAGCTTATCATGGGGTATAACAGCGTTTACCATACCCATTTCAAACGCTTCTTGAGCAGAATAATTTCTACCTAAAAAGAAAATCTCTCTAGCTTTTTTTTGCCCTACCATTTTAGCCAAATACGCCGACCCATAACCTCCGTCAAAACTAGTAACATCAGCATCGGTTTGTTTAAAAATAGCATGCTCTTTACTGGCAAGCGTTAAATCGCAAACTACATGTAAACTATGTCCGCCACCAACTGCCCAACCCGGAACAACTGCTATTACTACTTTAGGCATAAAACGAATTAAACGTTGTACTTCTAAAATGTTTAAACGATGATACCCATCTTCACCTACATAACCTTGATGACCTCTAGCCTTTTGATCGCCACCACTACAAAATGAATAAACGCCATCTTTAGTAGATGGCCCTTCGGCAGATAATAATACAACACCTATATTTACATCTTCATTGGCATCATAAAAGGCGTCATAAAGTTCACTAGTTGTTTTAGGCCTAAAAGCGTTACGTACATTAGGTCTATTAAATGCTATTCTAGCAACACCATTACACTTTTTATAAGTTATATCTTCATACTCTTTTGCTGTAACCCAATTAACTGTTTCCATTTATTTTGGTTTTCGTCAAAAATAAATTTATTTCAACAAATACATACATATTAATTAAATAATTTTGCTCTTAAAAAATTATCAGTTTGCATTAAATATTAAGTAAATATTAAGCATTTATTAAAAAACAAGAATAAGTAGAAGTACGCATTGTTTTGTAGTATTTTTTTTAATAATTTTGTTTTAAAATTAACTAAGACAGGTTTAAATCGCATTTAAACGATAAATAATGTATTTTTACCAGCAAAAACCCCAATGCCTATGTTATTAACAATTACTCTAATTATTTCTTTACTTGTTGGTATAAATTTTTTATTACTAAAATTTAGTATAAACAAGACAAAGAAAACATCCAAATCTAACAAAAAGCCTATTGTTGTATTGAACCCTCAAATTTCGTTAAGAAATTCTGAAGAATTAGCTCCAACAGGAAGTTAATCACCATTTTATTGGTATTTTTCCAATACTTTTAATAAAAGTATTAGCTTTAGTAAAGTGCCTATTCCCAAACCAATACCCTCTATTTGCACTTAATGGGGATGGGTGACCTGAAGTTAACACATGATGTTTTGAAGCATCAATTAATTTCGCTTTCTGTTTAGCAAATCCTCCCCAAAGCATAAAAACAACATCGCTTTTATGCTCACTAATTATTTTTATCACTGCATCTGTAAACGTTTCCCAACCTTGTTTTTGATGGCTCCCGGCATTATTTGCTCTCACAGTTAATGTAGCATTTAATAACAAAACACCTTGTTTAGACCACCGTTGTAAATCACCACTTTTTGGATAAGGAACCCCTAAATCACTTTCAATTTCTTTAAAAATATTAATTAGTGATGGTGGGTGTGCAATACCATCATGTACTGAGAAACACAATCCGTTAGCTTGCCCTGGACCATGATATGGGTCTTGTCCAATAATTACCACTTTTACATCATTAAAATGACAATAATTAAACGCATTAAAAATCTTTTTACCAGGAGGGTAACAAGTATAATTTTTATATTCAAACTTTACAAAATCAACTAAGGCTTTAAAGTAAGGTTTTTTAAACTCAGGTTCTAAATAGGGTTTCCAACTTTGGTGTATATCTACATTCATATCATTTATTTGAAAAACGAAACTAAAATAATATTATCTTCGGGGGAAATAAAAATATTTTAGATTGAAAAAATTAAAGTTTCCTACAGCACAAACAATTTTATTAATTATTGCTGCATTAACAGCTCTTCTTACATGGATAGTTCCTTCTGGTAAATTTGACACTTTAACCTATAATAAATCTAAAAATCAATTTATTAGAACAAGTTTAGGTAAAACAGAAATATTAGAGGCTTCTTCAGAAACCTTAAAACAATTAGAAATTAAAATTCCCCTTGAAAAATTTACAAATGGTGATATTTGGAAGCCTATTAGTATACCCAACACTTATAAAAAAGTAGAAGCTACCCCACAAGGAATTGTAGCTTTTATAAAATCTCCTATAAAAGGTATTATTGAAGCGTCTAATATTATTTTTCTTGTACTTTTTATTGGTGGTTTAATAGGAATCATGAATCACACAGGAGCCTTTGATGCTGGTATATCATGGCTTGCCATTACTTTAAAGGGACATGAATATGTTTTAATTATTTTAGTTACCACGCTTATTGCTTTAGGAGGAACAACCTTTGGGCTTGCCGAAGAAACAATTGCCTTCTACCCTATTTTAATCCCTATTTTTTTAGCTGCCAAATATGATGCGATGGTAGCTTTAGGTTGTATATATATAGGTTCTTCAATAGGTACTATGTGCTCTACTGTAAATCCTTTTAGTGCTATTATAGCCTCTGATGCTGCTGGAATTAACTGGACTACAGGTTTAACTGCAAGAATTGTTATGTGGGTTATTGGCTTAACAATTTGTATTATTTATATTTTAAGATATGCTAAACGTGTAAAAAATGATCCTACAAAATCTGTAATATATGATAAGAAAGAAGAGATAGAAGCCTTATTTAAAAAAAACATGAGTACTTCAATAAAGCTAACCCCTAAATTAACCATTATTTTAACGGTATTTGCTTTGTGCTTTATTGTCATGGTAGCGGGTGTATCTCTTTTAGGTTGGTGGTTTGAAGAAATGATTGCTGTCTTTTTTGTTGGGGCTATTTTAATTGGAATTATTGGGCAAATAAAAGAGTATACTTTCGTTGACATTTTTGTTAAGGGTGCTGGTGATTTATTGGGGGTTGCTATTATTATTGGTATTGCCAGAGGTGTTTCGGTACTTATGGATGATGGTCAAATTAGCGACACCATGCTGTATTATGCTAGTACTGCTACAAATGGTATGAATAAGGGTATTTTTATAAACACCATGTTATACATATATGGCGGACTATCCTTTTTTATTCCATCATCATCTGGAATGGCCGTTTTAACCATGCCTATAATGTCTCCGCTTGCCGATGGTGTAGGCATTGGTAGAGAGCTAATAGTTAATGCTTACCAATACGGTATGGGTTTATTTGCCTTTATAAATCCTACCGGATTAATTTTAGCATCATTAGCAATTGTTAAAGTTGGTTATGATAGGTGGCTGAAATTTGTAATGCCATTGGTAATTATTCTAATAATTTTTACCATGATTGTATTAACTGTTTCGGCTTATTTATAACTAGTTTAAAATAATAGAAAGTAGTTCTTTTAGTAAATCGCCTTGCGGAACAGCATTAGCGCTAACACCTTTACTTTTTACATCAAATTTTCTTAAAGTTGCCACTACTGCACTTACTTTTCGCATGGGGTAGTTTCTTGCTGCTGTTATATATTCGTTTACAAAATATGGATTTATTTTTAGAGCAGAAGCTACATTTCTAGGCGATTTATCTTTCAACCCATGAAATTGTAGTAGTTGTGAAAAGAAATTAAATAATAACGATACTGTGACAACCATGGGGTTATCTTTGGGGTTTTCTGCAAAATAATTAACTATTCTATACGCTTTTACAGCGTTCTTCTCCCCTATAGCTTTGCGTAATTCAAAATTATTAAAATCTTTACTTATACCTATGTTTTCTTCTATATGTTCTGGAGATATTTGCGTTTCTTTTGGTAAAATAATTTGTAGTTTTTCTAATTCATTGTTTATTTTACTTAAGTCTGTACCCAAAAACTCCACCAACATTTGAGCTGCTTTAGGAGTAATAGCGTATCCTTTGGGTGATAAAACACGCCTAATCCAATCGGCTACTTGATTTTCATAAAGCTTTTTACTTTCAAAAACAACGCCTTTCTTTTTTAAGGCCTTATAAAGTGCTTTACGTTTATCTATTTTTTTATATTTATAATTAATAACTAAAACCGTAGTAGGTTGCGGATTATCGGCATAAGTGGCTAATTTTTCAATGGTTCTAGAAAGGTCTTGAGCTTCTTTAACTATAACCACTTGGTGTTCTGCCATCATAGGAAATCTCTTGGCGTTACCTACAATATCTTCAACAGTAACATCACGACCATACAAAACCATTTGGTTAAATCCTCGTTCTTCTTCAGCTAAAACATTATTTTCAATAAAATCAGAAATCTTATCTATATAATAAGGTTCTTCTCCCATTAAAAAATAAATGGGTTTTAACTTTTTGTTTTTTATATCGGATACTAATTGTTTGACTTCGTCCATTAAAAAAATTTCACCAAATTTGCGTAGTGCAAAAACTTAATTTTTCTACATATTCGTTTCGTTTCAAAAGTAACGAAAATAAAATTTCTATTTTCGATTGCATTCGTAAAAAGTTTGTGATTTTACAACCCGAAGAATGGGTGCGTCAACACTGTGTTCAATTTTTAATTAATGAAAAAAGCTACCCAAAATCGTTAATTAATGTTGAAAAAGAATTGATAATAAATAACTTAAAAAAACGCTATGATATTGTAGTTTTTAATACCGATGGAAGCATTCATTTAATAGTAGAATGTAAAGCGCCTAATATTGAAATTAAGCAAGGTACTTTTGACCAAATTGCGAGATATAACTTGGTTTTAAATGCTAGCTATTTAATGGTAACCAACGGATTAAATCATTATTATTGTCAAATGGATTTTGAAAAAGAGTGTTATAATTTTTTAAGAGATATACCTAGTTACTCAAAATGAAAATAGCCGTAGTTATATTAAATTGGAATGGAAAAACGTTGTTAGAACAATTTTTACCTTCGGTTATTACACATTCTAAAGAAGCAACCATTTATGTAGCAGATAATGCATCAACTGATGATTCTGTTGCCTTTTTAAAAGTCAATTATCCAGCAATTAAAATCATTCAAAATAAAGAAAATGGTGGTTACGCTAAGGGCTACAATGATGCTTTAAAACATTTGAATGAAGATATTTTCTGCCTGCTAAATAGTGATATTGAAGTTACTAAAAATTGGTTAACCCCAATTTTAAAAACCTTTAAAGAAGCCCCCAACACTGCAATTATTCAGCCTAAAATACTAGATTACAAGCAAAAAAACTATTTTGAATATGCTGGAGCTGCAGGCGGTTTTATTGATAAATACGGCTATCCGTATTGTCGTGGTAGAATTTTTAATACCATTGAAAAAGATAACAACCAATACAACGACACTACTGAAATATTTTGGGCTTCTGGGGCTTGTTTATTTATAAGAAACCAAGTTTTTAATAAGCTTAATGGATTTGATGCCACCTTTTTTGCGCATATGGAAGAAATAGATCTTTGTTGGCGGGCAAAAAACCTAGGCTATAAAGTGCTTTATGTTGGAAACTCTAAAGTATATCATGTTGGCGGCGCTACTTTAAAAAACTCCAACCCACAAAAAACATTTCTTAATTTTAGAAATAGTTTATTTATGCTCACTAAAAATGCTAGCAAAAATTTATTTTACATTATTTTAGTACGCCTTATTTTAGATGGTGTTGCAGGACTTAAATTTTTATTAGAAATAAAACCACAACACACATTTGCTATTATAAAAGCGCACGTAAATTTTTACTTAAACTTAAAACAACTACTACAAAAACGAAAAACCTTAAAAAACACTATAAAACATTATCAAAGAACCTCTATAGTTGTTGATTATTTCGTAAATAAAAAGACAAAATTCAACAGTTTATAATTAGAACGCAAAAGTTTTGTTAACATTAGTAATTTACGTGGTTTTTTACATATTTTTGTATTAGAAATTTAGATAAAATTAATCCGTGTAATTTTCTTACAACCTATTATGAAAAAACTTTTATTATTAAGCTTATCATCTCTATTAGTATTAAGCTCATGTGTTTCTAAAAAAGAATACACTGCACTACAAGAAAAACAAAAAGAAACTCAAGATTTATTAAACTCTGCTACCGTTAAACTAAACTCTTGTTTAGAGGAAAAAGCATCGTCATCAGCAAGAGCAGAAGCTTTAGAAGAGCAAATTGCAGACTTACGTAAGAATAATGAAAACTTACAAATGTTATCGAGTAAAAGTGCTAGTAGTATTGAAAAAACGCTTGAAAGCATAAAAGAAAAGGAACTTAAAATTAATCGTCTTCAAGATGCTTTAACTAAAAAAGATAGTGTTACTTTAGCTTTAGTAACTAGCTTAAAACGTGAAGTTGGAATCAATGACCCAGATATTGAAGTAAATGTTGAAAAAGGTGTTGTATTTATTTCTATTGCAGATAAATTATTATTTAAAAGCGGTAGCTATATTGTAACTTCAAAAGCAAAAGATGTTTTAGCTAAAGTTGCAAAAGTAATAAACAGCAAACCAGAATTTGAAGCTATGATTGAAGGTCATACAGATAACGTACCTTACAGAAAAGAGCCTTTATTAGATAACTGGGATTTAAGTGTTAAACGTTCTACATCTATTATTAGAGTGTTACAAGATTTAGGTGTAAACCCAAAACAACTTATTGCAGCAGGACGTGCAGAATATGTACCTTTAGTTGATAATGATACTGCTGAAAACAGAGCAAAAAACAGACGTACACGTGTAGTTGTATTACCAAAAATCGATCAGTTCTATGATATGATTGAAAAAGAAATGAAAAATCTTTCTGCTGGTAACGAATAATCTATACCTTAAATAATAATAAAAGCCCAACCGTAAAGGTTGGGCTTTTTTTTTGTTTTTTTTTATTTTTATAGTCCCAAAACTATAACAAATAATATTAAACATGAAAAAAACCTACTTAACGGCTACGGCCTTATTTATCACGTCTTTAACTTTTGCGCAACACGCTTTTGTTATTGATAATTTTGAATTTGACCCTACACCTAATTATATAACAACAGGTGATTATTTTAACAATTCTAAATCATATTTTGGTGTCACCTCACAAAATGAAGCCGATGTTGATGTTGATAGAGCCGGCGTTCACTTTTTTGGTGCTCAACAACTTAATGCTGCACCGCATATATTATCCTATAATCCTATAGATATTAGTGGTGTAAATGAACTTACTGTAGCTTTTGCTGCAGCAGAAGACGATGCAAATGTTGGAGAAGATTGGGATGCCAACGACGATAAAGTTACTTTTCAATACAAAATTGATAATGGTGTATGGCAAAATATTTTTGTTTTTACAGGTTCTGGTACAGATACGGCTCCGCAACTTGATACCAATTTTGATGGTGTTGGAGACGGAACTATATTAACAGATGAAATGCAAGATTTTGATGCAGTAATATATAACTCTGGAGGTGCTGGAGAAAAATTATACTTTCAAATTGTTTTTGAAGGTTTAACCGAAGAAGATGAAGATTTTGCTTTAAGTTACTTTAATATAATTGCTGAACCAGACTTGTTTCCAAACCCAAGCATTACTTCTCCTAGTAACGATGCTCAATACCCTAACGGAACTGGTAGTGTAACTATTAATTACCATATAGATAATACAGCAGACGCTGCAGAAATTTGGGCTAATGATTTAAAAATAGCAGACTTAACTACACTTACAGGAAATGGTTCTTTTAGCTTACCCGTTTCAGACAATATGGGATATGACTATACTATTTATGTTTTAGTTGATGGTTATGTAGTTGAATCTGCTTCTAGGTATTTACAAGTAGGAGATCCTCTTTCTGTTAAAAACAACGAAATAGAAGGATTTAGCATTTACCCTAACCCTGTTAGAAATAATAAATTCACCATTTCTTCTGCTAATAGCAACGCATCTAAAGAAGTAAAATTATACAATATCCTCGGGGCATTAGTTTTAAACAAAACTATTAATAACAAACAAAGTATTAATGTAAGCAATTTAACTACTGGAGTTTATGTTTTAAGAGTTACCGAAAATAATAAAACAGCAGCAAGAAAATTGATAATTAAATGATTTTAATATTCAATAGTTTATAATAAATAAAGGAGCTTTAATAGCTCCTTTATTGATAGCTTAATTTTATTTTTTTATGTTAAAAAATATCCAAACTCCCTTTACCTTTAATAAATTTAAAGGTATTTTAAAAATCTAAAGCAATAGAATACAGTTGCGAATTGCTTTATTCACCAATCCTATTTTAAACTAATGTGTTCATCGGTCGCTGCGCTCGGTCAGTTCTTTAAATTTATGGATGATTCACAGGTAATATAGCTGTCTATTATAAATATAATGCGTTGTGAATTGCTTTCAGTTCTTTAAATTTATGGATGATTCACAGGAAGCTGGAATTATACGCAGTACGTTGACCGTTGTGAATTGCTTTCAGTTCTTTAAATTTATGGATGATTCACAGGTCGTTACTCTCAAGATGCATTTGTATATCAGTTGTGAATTGCTTTCAGTTCTTTAAATTTATGGATGATTCACAGGAATATTAATTGAATTATAAAATGAAAATGAGTTGTGAATTGCTTTCAGTTCTTTAAATTTATGGATGATTCACAGGGGGATACAGATAAAGAAGGTAATAAGATTAGTTGTGAATTGCTTTCAGTTCTTTAAATTTATGGATGATTCACAGGTCCATTTTCACAAAGATTATAAATCTTCGCGTTGTGAATTGCTTTCAGTTCTTTAAATTTATGGATGATTCACAGGAAGTATAGTATTTATTTATTTATTTAGACGTATTGTTGTGAATTGCTTTCAGTTCTTTAAATTTATGGATGATTCACAGGACTAAATTCGTTCCAATGATATAAATACCAGTTGTGAATTGCTTTCAGTTCTTTAAATTTATGGATGATTCACAGGAGTATAGTATTTATTTATTTAGACGTATTGTTGTGAATTGCTTTCAGTTCTTTAAATTTATGGATGATTCACAGGCTTTCCATATTTGTTTTACTGGGCTTACCAGTTGTGAATTGCTTTCAGTTCTTTAAATTTATGGATGATTCACAGGAGGTGGTTTAAGTGTGCCTGCCGTTCGTTGGTTGTGAATTGCTTTCAGTTCTTTAAATTTATGGATGATTCACAGGAGACATGCCAAACAGTCCATTTACACTAGTGTTGTGAATTGCTTTCAGTTCTTTAAATTTATGGATGATTCACAGGGAATTTAGTCAAAACCCAAACACAGAAACCGTTGTGAATTGCTTTCAGTTCTTTAAATTTATGGATGATTCACAGGTTCATTATTAGTTTACAATGTGATTTAGCGTTGTGAATTGCTTTCAGTTCTTTAAATTTATGGATGATTCACAGGAAAACTTGATGAATTTTTAATTGTACCTCGGTTGTGAATTGCTTTCAGTTCTTTAAATTTATGGATGATTCACAGGAAATAATGTATTATCTAGTGAATCATCTTCGTTGTGAATTGCTTTCAGTTCTTTAAATTTATGGATGATTCACAGGAATTTTGTTCTATTGTTCAAGATTTAGTTGGTTGTGAATTGCTTTCAGTTCTTTAAATTTATGGATGATTCACAGGTGGAATTATCTAAGTATGTAATTCCTGCGTGTTGTGAATTGCTTTCAGTTCTTTAAATTTATGGATGATTCACAGGAAAATTAAGTGTATTTTACTGTCATAACCAGTTGTGAATTGCTTTCAGTTCTTTAAATTTATGGATGATTCACAGGAAATCTCCTGCAATACTTAGTCCTTCTGTTGTTGTGAATTGCTTTCAGTTCTTTAAATTTATGGATGATTCACAGGAATCTGGCGGTAAACGATTAAGAGGTTTAAGTTGTGAATTGCTTTCAGTTCTTTAAATTTATGGATGATTCACAGGTTAAAAGCTATTAATTATAGCCAGTGTTGTGTTGTGAATTGCTTTCAGTTCTTTAAATTTATGGATGATTCACAGGTTCAGTATTCCATGAGCTACAAGATGATTTGTTGTGAATTGCTTTCAGTTCTTTAAATTTATGGATGATTCACAGGAATTAATTTTTAATTATGAATTTAGAAGAAGTTGTGAATTGCTTTCAGTTCTTTAAATTTATGGATGATTCACAGGTGGAAGAATATAACGAAGCTGCAAAATTCAGTTGTGAATTGCTTTCAGTTCTTTAAATTTATGGATGATTCACAGGAAGTAACCCAAATATAGTAGTAGTTGATAGGTTGTGAATTGCTTTCAGTTCTTTAAATTTATGGATGATTCACAGGAGGCTGAGTCTGAGGCTGTTAGGCAAGTCCGTTGTGAATTGCTTTCAGTTCTTTAAATTTATGGATGATTCACAGGGAGAGAGAGGCTTAATGTAACCAACTAATGTTGTGAATTGCTTTCAGTTCTTTAAATTTATGGATGATTCACAGGCTATCTTTATGGAAATGCAGGAAGACTTAGGTTGTGAATTGCTTTCAGTTCTTTAAATTTATGGATGATTCACAGGTTCGCAACAAATAGAAGTCCTGGAAGAAGGTTGTGAATTGCTTTCAGTTCTTTAAATTTATGGATGATTCACAGGAGTAATTTATAACGTTAGAGGTTGGATAAGGTTGTGAATTGCTTTCAGTTCTTTAAATTTATGGATGATTCACAGGAGAATTAAAAGAGGAAGTAATAAAAACAAGGTTGTGAATTGCTTTCAGTTCTTTAAATTTATGGATGATTCACAGGCACACCATGTACACGGTGGCAAGCACAGTAGTTGTGAATTGCTTTCAGTTCTTTAAATTTATGGATGATTCACAGGTTGGAATTTTACTATGCATCACAGGGCTATGTTGTGAATTGCTTTCAGTTCTTTAAATTTATGGATGATTCACAGGCCACTCTGTAATATCATCAAAAGTTGTATTGTTGTGAATTGCTTTCAGTTCTTTAAATTTATGGATGATTCACAGGAGGTTTTTCGGCTTTGGTACTTACTTTTATGTTGTGAATTGCTTTCAGTTCTTTAAATTTATGGATGATTCACAGGCAGACGTTATGAAGGGATGCAGTGTTATGGTTGTGAATTGCTTTCAGTTCTTTAAATTTATGGATGATTCACAGGTGGGAGCGTGTTCAAATTGTGGCCACGTTGGTTGTGAATTGCTTTCAGTTCTTTAAATTTATGGATGATTCACAGGAGCATCCCATTTTCGGTTTAAATACCCCTGGTTGTGAATTGCTTTCAGTTCTTTAAATTTATGGATGATTCACAGGAGACGAAGCCAACATAGCCAAACGCGCCTAGTTGTGAATTGCTTTCAGTTCTTTAAATTTATGGATGATTCACAGGCAATTCGTATTTACCCTCCATAGCTAGTTTGTTGTGAATTGCTTTCAGTTCTTTAAATTTATGGATGATTCACAGGATACTTGCTGTAATAGGCTGGTATCCTGTTTTTTAACCACATCATTAGATTTTACTTTTTTAACGCCAAGTAAAACGTTATTTAAGCTTTAATATCTTGTTTTTTATTTCTAATTGGGTTTTTTGTAGGCTTCTATAGGACTTCGACAAGCTCAGTCTGACAGTATTTCGACAGGACTTCGACAGGCTCAGTCTGACTGGCTCAGTGTGATAGGTTCAATCTGGGCAGGCTTAGTATGACAATTGATAAGGCTCCAGAAGATTTTGACAGGCTTAATAGAACTCTTAGAAAAGCTCTAATTGTTGGTTGGGTGTCTCGGGTTCTACTTCTTTTTTACCATGAAATAGTTCCATCATACCAAATTGTTTATCGGTAATCTGCATAATACAGACCTTGCCTTTTTTTGGTAAGGCGTTTTTAGTGCGCTTAATATGTACTGCGGCATTTTCTCTGCTGGGGCAAAACCGCATATAAATGCTAAACTGAAACATATTGAATCCGTCGTCCAACAAATTTTTCCTAAAGCGCGATGCGACCTTGCGCTCCGTAAGCGTTTCTGTTGGTAAATCAAAAAATACTAATACCCACATGCTTCTATATTGGTTTAATCGAGTAAGATAGGATTCCATATGCCATTTGCTTATGATACATCCCTTGCCTGCAAACTGCTTGTAAACTCCGGATACAGTATTTTTCTGCGACTACCTACAAAGCATTCATACAAACTTGCTGTGGTACGACTCATAGCATTCATAAGTGGACTTTGCTTGCCATCAATTATTACATCTATAGCTGGCATCATTAAGAGGTCTGATTTAATGTTTTTGTTCAGTTCTTCAATCTGGCAGCCACTATCTACAATATTATACACTACCGCATCTACAAAAGGGCGGTAAGGTTCCATAACATCATCAGCTAAACAAAAAGCGTTATACTTATTGCTATGAAAAATACCCACACTGGGTAGCAAACCACTACTTACCAACGCTCTGGCTGTTACCGCCCTTAATATAGCGTAACCATAATTAAGTAGGTTGTTGGGCGCTATACCCTTTTGGTTTCTACTAAACCCCTCAATATCAAACAGATTTTGAAAATAAAAGGCCGCCGCCAAGGCTTCTTGGTTACCCAAATCGCCACTGTTTACCGCATTGGCATAACGTTTTAGCCTAAGGGTATTTTTGCCCCTGGCTAAAAAGTGGTTGGCTTGGTTATGAATTTTGGCAATAACGGTTTGTTGCCACAATTGTTTTTTTAAAGGCACACTGGCGTTTAATTGATACCGCATCCGCTCGGTCTGCTCACTATGCCCTACCAATGGCTGCAAGAAGCCGTTGGGCAAATGTTGCCTGTCGCAGGTAATCACAGCCGTTTTATTGTGTAGCAGTTTCATGAGCAAACCATTGGTCACTGTAATTTGCGGATGCTCCAGCACCACATAGCCCAAATCTTCTATGGGGATGGTAGCTTCGGGCTTATCGTCCTCTGGGAAACTCACCACCATCTGCTCGTTCTGGGTACTTAAATAGGCTGGATTGCTAAAAAATAGGGTGCGTTTGATCATAATCCTTAGGCTTTTGAAATGTTTCCTAATCGGTCGACTTTGAGTTTTATAAGTATGTTTTTCTCTCCTATCAATTCAATTTTATTTAGTTGAGTGTATTCAAACTTATTATAAATTGTTTTTGCAACAAACATTGGTACTGCATACAATCTAGTTTTACTAAAACTTACTATTTTATAAATTCTATTGGCTTGCTCTACTGAAAGCTTATTAAAATCTACTAAATTAGGATTGTTTTGTTCTTCTTCTGTAGGCACATAGACCAAATCATTGGGAGAAAGTGTAAATAAAAACGTGCCTTTTTGCGGATTAGGCTGAATGGGCAACCGCTCTGTTTTAGGTAAATGCGCCACTTGTTTTTGATGGGCAATCACTTCATTTAAAGGGATGGTTTCAAAATTTCTTTTTTGTTTTTTGTCATCCCAATAAACGGCAAAAAAGAGGTTGGTACCTTTAGCCGCTTCTACATATTTTTTGCTTTTGGCCGATTTGTCGTTTTCTGAAATTGGAAATTTACTTCCAACCTCATACATCTTTACCTTATAAATAGGTTGATGTTTTTTTCCATTATTTAAAGCAATGATGTTTTTGTTTAAATCTTCAATACCTTCTTCACTAAAAGCTAAGTCGTATTTAGGTTGTCCTTTTTCATCTAAATAATTGTTTAAATGATTAGGCAAAATCACATCCCTAATACGTTCATCTGTTATTTTAGCCAAATGCTTTTCATTTTTGATTTCAAACAAAGCCGTTCTTACAGCAGTGGCTATTTTACCTTTGGGTGTTTTAATATTATAAAGACCTGATACAGTTTCTTTGTGCAATGATTTTCTAATAGCCCAACTATCGCCTTTAGTTTGTTTTCTAAGTTTTTTTACAGGCTTGCCGTTTTTATCAAGATTTAAATTGCCGTTTTTATCTTTGTATGACCAAAATTTATTTGTGGTCTTATTTATAACACGCAGGTTTTGTTTAAAACTTACTATGGCTTTTTCTAATTGGTTTTTAACTTCCGTGGCAAAGCCTTCCCATGGCATCAGGAATGTTTTGGTATAATCGCCTTGATTGCTTTTAATTAAAAGTTTTTCTCTTAAACCATAATTTTTGTTTTCTGCATTTAAAGCACTTAAATAATGCGTATGGTCTCGGGTAGTACAAGCTACCACAAGCGCATCTAAGGCATGATGACGGTGGTCTATTCTCTTTTTATTAAAACCTTTACTAAGCTTATCTGGAACAGTTGGAATGGTTTTACCATTCGTATTAAGTGTTGTAAAATCATCTGATTGGGTTAACTTATTTAAGCGTTCAAATCGTGGTAAAATGATTTCGTTCCACTTATCGTTTAAGCCCCAATCGTTTTTCAATTTAGAGGTTACTGCCCCTGTTACCGGAATTAAGTTTTTGGAAGTAGCTTCTTGTTCGCCATCTTGACGTACAATATTACTCAACAAGCCTTTTACCAACTTACTGATGTAACGGCTATCGTTTAATTGTCTGTTTATAAAACCTTCCGGAACATCTTCACTTAATAAATTTTTAAGCTTTGTTTTGTTGTTTTTAAAATATTGATTGACATGAGATTCGTATTCTTCAAGGGTTAACAATTTATGACCGTTAACCACATTTCCTCCCTTATGACTTAAATATTCATAAGCCGTTTTATTGTCTTTATCTTCGTTTACCTCACTTTCACAAATAATTTTATTATTCATCGAATTATCAAAATACCTTGATTGCGGAATAATATGCTCTATCTGATATTCGTGAGTAAATAATTTAGAAAGCGAGATGGGTTTTCCTGTATAAGGAGAAATATAACCTTGTTCCAACCATAGTTTATACCGTTGAATTTGCTTTAGTGTTGGATTATTACTTTTTCTAATTTTAGAAATCTCATCTTCACTTACTTTTGAATAATTAGCGTTAGGGTTTTGATAAATACCTTCTTCGTAAATTTTTAAAATTTCTTGATGACTTGGAGAGTAATCTCTAATGTCGCCTTCTATTGAAGAGTCGTTCATCAAATCTTTTAAAATCTCTCTTATACGATAGTTGGTGTTTTCATTTTCATTGTTACGTTCCGATATTTTTTTACGTTTATCGGCTGGGTTTTTCATTTCTCTACCTAACTCTACGTGTATTTCATCAAAAAAGGAATGATAGCTTTTTACATTTTTTTTGAGATGTTCATCATAAACCTCTGTATATGCTATATTGTTTTTCTCAGCATAATACTCCCAAATATCTTTAACAACACGTAAGGTTTCTGTAACTACTTGTTCCACGATAGGGTTTCGAAGAGAATGCTGTTTAAACTTTCTAAGGTATTTTGTTATTTCAAAAGAATGTTTCCATTGTTGAATTTCACCAAGTTCAGCATGTCTTCCATAAACCAAATATGTGGCTTGATAGGTGTTTAATCCTTGTGTAGGGTTTTTATCCTTAAAAGGAACAAAGCTTTTTATCAGTTGTTTTGGAATATCATCATCACTTACATTTTCTAAAGCCTGTTTTAAATCCTTATCGGAATAATCGGATTTTAAAGGCAAAGCATGGACACGCTCCATTATAGCTTCTGCACGGTTTTTTATATCATCAGAAATAAGCGTTTCATCCCAATATTTTCCTCTACGCATAAGAGGTAAAAGTTTGTTAATGGCTTTTTGGGAATAACTCCCGTAATCACTTTTAAATGGTGGAAACTTCTCAAAATTCTTAACAAAACTTTCTGTATCTAAATCATGTTTTTGAGCAAATTTTTCAAGTGCAGATTTGAACTCGTTAACATCCGTTACCGAATAAATAATGTGCCATAATTGCTCCATTCGGCTCATATATGGACTCTTCTCTTTTTTTCCCATTTTGGTTTTTCCGTCAAGAAAAGCCTCTACATCACGTATTCCTTCCACTTTACTTAAACGGCTGATGAATTGCGCTCTGGTTTCAGCAAAAGGATATTTTTTATCTTCTACGTAATTCCATCGATAGTGATCTTTTTCTTTTTTATCAATTAACTTCTTTTTTACAAAATAGTCGATGAATTGTTTTTGTTCTAATTCTTTTTTAGTATTTAAAAAGTCGAACAACGCCACCCAAGCCTCTTCATCTGGCAGTAATTGATCGGTAACATCTGCTAATGCACCGTTTTTAATTTGCTCTTTATTGTAGATTTTTAAATTTTGTAACCATTGCCAAATTCTGAATTCTTGGAATACAGGATGTGATTTTGATATAGCTTTTATGCCTTTTTTCACTTCTTCGATTTCCCCCGTTTCTTCATTTTTTTGTTTGTGAACTCTGAATTCCAAAGGACATTCTGCAATAGTAGATTTTTGACTTTTTAATGGTCGCTGATAGAAAATAATATCATCGGTGAATAAGTATTTGAATCCTCTATCTTTAATCGTTGTTCTATGTGCTTCATTTCTCGGATAAAGTTCTTCAATGCATTTTTGATACAATTCATCGGTAAAAAGTTCTGGTTGAAGTTCAATTTGCTTGGTAATGATTTTGGTGAACTCATCCTTGTAAAATTTACGTTCAATGGTTTTCACCAATTTTCCTCTAATCTTTTGGGTAGGGTTGTTCAACAAGTTTTCATAAATGTATTCTCCTACTGTTTTATTAGATTGCTCAATATCTTGTTCTGTTTTTGCTTTAATGGCAATCCAATCTTTTTCAGAATCTACCGCTCTAAAACTTCGTTTTACATTACCTTCTTTATCAAGTTTTAAAGAACCATCTTTTTCTAATTGTGTAGTAACAATAAACTCTTTGTTTTTTCCAATCCAAGAATTTAAAGGCTCTTTGCTTTGACGTCTATACACCCAATTATTTTCAAGAATAACATTATACCAAGTTCCTCTAGCGTTTTTATCTTCAGTTTCTTGTACGTCTACAACTTTTAAATTATAGTATTCTTCTTTCTTGGTATCGTCTGTTTCAATCTCTTCTCCCCGTAATTGGTAATATCCTCGTTTTTGATTAAAATTCAGAATAACCCAAGCTAATTCCTCTTTAGTCAAAGGTTTAGACAGGGCTTTTTTACGTAGATAATACAAGGTCCAATCGTATGGTATTTTAGTTTCTTCACCATTTTCTTTTTCATAAAACAATCGAGGCTGAACTGTTTTAAACTCGCTAAGCATCTCATTAAAAGAAGCTTTAAAAATAAATTCGTGCTTTCCTTTATCGTTTAAGGCATAATTAAGTTTTACTTCTTTACCAGGTTTAAATTGTCCTAATTTTTTCTCAAAATCAATGGCATCAGCATAATGTTTTGGTAAAAAACCTAAAATATTTAGTACACGGTGCAAACGTTCTCTTCTAAGATTGTCTCGTTGATATAAGCGTCTAACACCTCTATAAGTAGTACGTTCTGCTGTTTGAGAATGTGATTGCCCAGCGTCAAACTTCCCTAATATATCAGCACTCATAGGAATAATACGCACCCCTAAATCTTCAATTTCGCCTTCTTTTTTATCAAAATCTTGCTTCACCAAAGCCCAACCAATAGAGTTGGTACCTAAATCTAGTCCTAAAACTGTTTTCATTTGTTATATGTTTTGTTGGTAAAATTTATCTAATATTTTTTAAATCTTGTTACGGAAACCCGCATTTGAAATCCTTAAATTTTTATTTATCTTTACACCACTGAAAGCAATTCACAATAAGGATTATTCCGTTGTGAAAACATTTAAAGCGGCATTGGTTTATACTCATGTCGCTTTCTTTTTACTTTTAAAGCCCCCTCTAACACAAATCATTTATTTAATAAACATTTAAACCACCTCAACTTTTATTCAAGGCGTAAATTTTATACATGTTTTAGCTGTTTTTAATTTAAAAAGGTTTATATGTACTTTTTAAATTGCCTCTAAAAAGCGATAAAAGAAATCACTTTGTTATTTAAAAATAACACTAAGGCACTCTAAATATAAGAAAAAGAATAGATAAAAGTAGGTTTTGTTTTACATTTTAAAATATATCCAAATCTCCTTTACCTTCTCTTACAATAACAGGTTCATCTGTAGATACATCTACCACTGTAGAAGGGATATTATCTCCGTAACCACCGTCTATAACAGCATCTACTTTATTGCCCCATTTTTCAAGAATAAGTTCGGGGTCTGTAGTGTACTCTATAATTTCGTCATCATCATGTATAGAGGTTGAAATTATAGGATTTCCCAAAGCTTTTACAATTTCTAAGGCAATATTATTATCAGGCACACGAATACCCACCGTTTTTTTCTTTTTAAATGGGTTGGGTAAGTTTTTAGAACCCGGTAAAATAAAGGTGTAAGGGCCTGGTAAATTTCGTTTTAATAATTTAAATACCGAAGTATCAATTTGTTTAACATAATCACTTAAATTACTTAAGTCATGACAAATAAAAGAGAAATTAGATTTTTCTAGTTTTACTCCCTTTATTCTAGCTACACGTTCTAAAGCTTTAATATTAGTAATATCGCAACCTAAACCATAAACCGTATCGGTAGGGTAAATTATAAGTCCGCCCCTTTTAAGAATAGCAACTACTTTATCAATTTCTTTTGGGTTAGGGTTTTCTTCATATATTCTTAAAAACTCTGCCATAGTAACATAGTGTTTTAATGTTTTACAAAGTAACTATTATTTTTTAAGTAATTAATGAGGTTTGTTAGGTTATACTTTAATTCTTAATTAACAATTTAAAAAGTGTGTTTTGTAACAATTCATTAATAAATGAGTCTTAGTTATATATGCCAAAGTTATACATCATATTATTTCTACTATTCAACATCAATGTTAGTTTAGCTAATAATGGCATTATTAATCCTATTAAATTTTATAAAGCTGAAACTATTAACAAACACACTACTAGAATTCCTTTTAAATTAGTAGATCATTTAATGATAGTTGAAGCTGAATTACTAAACCAAAAGGGTAATTTTATTATTGATACAGGAGCTGAAAGTATGATTCTTAACAAAGTACATTTTTCAAATTTGTATGAAAACCAAAGAAAAAGACAAACAACAGGTATTTTAAATTCTGTAGAAGACCGATATGAAAAACAAATAAAAGAATTCATATTACACAACTTTACATTAGAAAATAAAACATCTGATGTTATTAACTTAGCACATATTGAAAAAACCAAAAAAATTAAAATACTAGGTATTATTGGTTACAATATTTTAAAAGATTATGAGATTTTTATAGACATGTATTTAAATCAAATTACACTAACAAAAGTAGATGATTTAGGTAACAAGCTAATTAAAAATGTTTATTTAGAAAGAATTGTAGATAGTTTAGATTTCAATTTAAAAAACCATACTATTGTTGTAAAGGGTACCGTTAATAATCAAGATTTAAGATTTGGTATAGATACGGCTGCAGAATTTAATCAAATAAATAAAAGTGTTAACAAAAAAGTACTAAAGTATTTTATTGCTAAAAAGAGATTAACTTTAACCGGAGCTAGTAACAAAAGTATTGAGGTTTTGGCAGGAAAATTGCACCGTGTACAATTAAGTAAATCTATTTATTTTGGGCCTATGCTAACCGTTTTAACTAATTTAAGTAAAATGAACGAAGCTTTTGGCACACACTTAGATGGCATTTTAGGCTATGAGTTTTTTGCTCAAAAAAGAGTTATTATTAATTATCAAAAAGAAAAGTTATACTTTATAAATTATCCATTAAACTACCATTGAAAAAGTTAATTCTACATATTACATATGTTATAATTGTTCTAGTAAGTTTCACTTCATATAGTCAAAAGGATGATTTTAAAGGCTATAAAATTGAAGGCGATTCTGTAATTTTTACATTTGATGTTAGAGACTACTCAAAGTACACTCAAGAATTTACCGGTCAGGTTTTAGAATTTCAAGATTTTAATATTGAAAATGTGGTGGTTGCAGGCGAGTTTAACTTGTGGTCTAGAGACCATTGGAAAATGAAACAGGTTAATGAGCATATTTATCAACTAAAAAAGAGTATTTCTGATTTTACCGATGCGTTTTCATATGAATTTAAATTTGTAATAAACAATTCGTATTGGGCAGAACCCTCTAAAAAAGACCCAAATATTACCAAAGCCACTAAAAACGGTATAAAATTAAGAGGTGTTTATAACTTAAACATGTACACAGCCTACCCTAGTGAAGATGGAAACGCTCATTTTAAATTGTTAGGATTTAAAGATGCTAAACATGTAATTTTAGCAGGCTCTTTTAACAAATGGAATGAATCTCTTTTTAAAATGAATAAAACTTCTACGGGTTGGGAGCTTACCTTACAAATGAAACCAGATGTGTACCAATATAGGTTTATTGTTGATGGACAGTGGATGGAAGACCCACACAACCCCAACAAAACAAAAAATGAGTTTGGTGAGTATAACTCTGTAATAAACATAAAAGAATACACCGCTTTTAAACTACGCGGATACACCAATGCTAAAAAGGTAATTTTAGCTGGGTCTTTTAACAATTGGAATGAACATGAGTTTGAAATGCGCAAAATGGACTACGGATGGAAGTATGTAGTACCATTATCTGGTGGCAAACATCATTATAAATTTATAGTAGATGGTACATGGATTACAGACCCCAATAACGAAGTTAAAGAATATGACGGTGATGGCAATATAAACTCGGTTTGTATGGTAAAATAGTTGTTTTACCCCACGACTTCTAACTTAGCAAACCGCAACAACAACTTTTTAACATCTCCGGCATCAAACTTAATTTCTGCTTTCATATCGGCACCTGCACCTTCAATTTTTAACACTTCTCCAGTGCCAAAGCGCAAATGTTTTACCACATTACCTACAGCTAATTTACTATCAAACAAATTAGTGTTTCCGTTAGATTCTGAAACGGGTTTTAATTTTTTTGGTGTTGTAACCTGAAACTTAGGAGCCTCTTTTCTAGCATTTCCCTTTTTAATAATAGCTTGTTTAGCGGGTTTAAACCTAACTTTATTAGGTTCTGGATCTCCAAAGATATCGGCATCTAACATGGGGTTAAAACGCTGTTCTTCTGGTGGTGTTTGTATTTCTAAATATTGATCATCAATTTCTTCAATAAATCTACTAGGTTCAGAATCTATTAATTTCCCCCAACGGTAACGCGATAAAGCATAGGTTAAATAGGCTTGTTTTTCGGCTCTGGTAAGCGCAACATAAAATAATCGGCGTTCTTCCTCTAACTCACTACGGGTATTCATACTCATAGCACTTGGAAATAAATCTTCTTCTAGACCAACAATATACACATACGGAAATTCTAATCCTTTTGCTAAGTGTATGGTCATTAATGCTACTTTATCACCGTCATCTTTTTCATTATCTAAATCGGTTGCTAAGGCTACATCTTCTAAAAATTCTGCTAAACTTCCTGTGGCATCGGCTATTTCTTTTTGGCCTTCAACAAAATCTTTCATACCGTTTAAGAGCTCTTCAATATTTTCCATTCTGGTAACACCCTCGGGAGTTCCATCTTTATTAAATTCTCTTATTAAGCCACTACTTTTAGTTACATGTTCTGCCAATTCAAAAACATCGGCCGTTTGGTTCATTACTTGGTAACTCTCTATAAGTGTAACAAAATTTTGAAGTTTAGCTTTGGTACCAGAATTTATTTTAACATTGGTTTTGTCAATGTTTTTCATAACCTCAAAAATAGACCTATTGTAACCATTTGCTGCTACAACTAGTTTATCTATGGTGGTTTGCCCAATGCCTCTTGCTGGAAAGTTTATAACACGCTTTAGAGCTTCTTCGTCTTTAGGGTTTATAATTAAACGTAAATAAGATAATACATCTTTAATTTCTTTGCGTTGGTAAAATGATAAGCCACCGTATATTCTATATGGGATATCACGCTTACGTAAAGCATCTTCAATAGAACGCGATTGCGCATTGGTACGGTACAAAATAGCAAAATCACTGTTTTTTAACTGGTGATTCATTTTATTATCAAAAATGGTACTTGCTACGTAACGCCCTTCATCGGCATCGGTTAAAGAACGATGTACTATTATTTTTCCACCCTCATCATTGGCTGTCCAAACTTCTTTATCTAACTTGGTTTGGTTTTTCTCAATTACAGAGTTTGCGGCATTTACAATGTTTTTAGTAGAGCGGTAATTTTGTTCTAGCCTAAACACTTTTACATCATCATAATCTTTTTGAAAATTGAGAATATTATTAATGTTTGCACCACGAAAAGCGTAAATACTCTGCGCATCATCGCCCACTACACAGATGTTTTGAAACTTATCAGACAGTGCTCTAACAATTAAATATTGAGAATGGTTAGTATCTTGATACTCATCTACTAAAATATATTTAAAACGGTTTTGGTACTTAGCCAACACCTCTGGAAAACGTGTAAGCAACTCATTGGTTTTCAATAATAAATCATCAAAATCCATAGCACCTGCTTTAAAACATCTATCTACATATTCTTTATAGATGTCTCCCATTTTTGGCCTACGTGCCATAGCATCGGCTTCTTTAAGTTCTGGGTTTTGAAAATACGCCCTTACCGTTATTAAACTGTTTTTATAAGACGAAATTCTAGAACGAATCTGTTTGTACTTATAAATATCTTTATCAAGATTCATTTCTTTAATAATAGACGCTATTAATCTATCAGAATCTTGAGTATCATAAATGGTAAAATTACTGGGGTAGCCCAATTTATCGGCCTCACTACGTAAAATTCTAGCAAAAACCGAATGGAATGTTCCCATCCATAAATTTTTGGCTTCACTATCACCTACAATACTAGCAATACGCTCTTTCATTTCGCGCGCCGCTTTATTAGTAAAAGTTAATGCCAAAATATTAAAGGCATCTATACCCTTACTCATCATATAGGCAATTCTATAAGTAAGCACACGTGTTTTCCCAGAACCTGCACCAGCAATAACTATCATAGGGCCTTCAATTTGCTTTGTAGGCTCTAACTGTGCATCATTAAGTTGGCTTAAATACTTTTCCAAATCATCTTCATTTTTACAACGTGAAAATAACTAATGTTATGCTTTTATTAAGGGCTAATTATTAATAATTATAAACAATTCATATTAATAATTTGGGTGTTCCCACGCTTTAGGCGTGGTCGGGCTTTTCGTTATATCTTTTTAAACGTCCTTAAAAGGTGGTTTTCAATTTAATATCGTTTTTATACCGCCTCATAACAACAGCTTATTTGCTCTGGTTTAAAAAGGATGCCACTACAATCCCTAACACAACTATCTACTATGTTATTTTTCTATACTAAGTTTTTGTATTAATTATGCAGGTATAATTCTTTTAATTTAAATATATTTAAACTTCAATTTTTATATTTCAAATGGATTCTATTCTAAATACACTTTCTTGTATCCCTTGGTGGGGATGGGTTTTAATAGTATTACTACTTGTTGCTATACGCGATATCTTTATTCAAAAACAACACACTATAAGTCATAACTATCCGCTTATAGGTCATTTAAGGTATATGCTAGAAAAAATAGGTCCAGAACTTAGGCAATATTTGGTGGCTAATAACAGAGAAGAACTCCCATTTAACCGTATAGAACGCGGTTGGATATACGCCTCTGCAAAAAAAGAAAACAACTACGAAGGTTTTGGTACCGATAGAAATATATATGAGCATCAACATATTTTTATAAACAATGCTATGATGCCTTTTAAGGTTGATGCAAACCATCCTAATACAATTGACAAAACTTTTTTGCCCTGTGCCAAAGTTATGGGATTACACCATAAACGTAAAAAACCTTATAGACCAGCATCAATAATAAACGTATCTGCCATGAGTTTTGGCTCACTTTCTGCTAAAGCTGTAGAGTCTTTAAACAAAGGGGTTGCCTTAGCCAATGCTTACCACAACACAGGAGAAGGTGGTTTATCTCCTTATCACAGTTTTGGTGGCGATGTTATTTTCCATTTTGGAACGGGGTATTTTGGTGTTAGAGATAAACACGGAAACTTTTCAATGGAAAAAATGGTAGCCTTAGTTGAAAAAAATCCGTTTATCAGAGCTATTGAAGTAAAACTATCTCAAGGTGCTAAACCTGGTAAAGGAGGCGTTTTACCAGGTGCTAAAATAACCAAGCAAATAGCCAATATTCGCGGAGTTGAAATTGGTAAAGATGTACTCTCTCCTCCTAATCATTCTGCATTTTCTAACGTTTCTGAAATGGTTAATTTTATTGAAGAAATTGCTGAAGCTACTGGCTTACCAGTGGGCATAAAAGCTGCTATTGGAAAATTAGACCAATGGGAAGAATTAGCAGATATTATGTTGAAAACCAATAAAGGCCCCGATTTTATTACTGTTGATGGTGGCGAAGGCGGTACAGGTGCTGCCCCTCCAAGTTTTGCAGACCACGTATCTTTACCTTGGGTATATGGTTTTAGTGATTTATATAGGCTTTTTAAAAACAAAGGATTAACAGAGCGTATTGTGTTTATAGGTAGTGGAAAATTAGGTTTTCCTGCCAAAGCTGCTATGGCATTTGCTATGGGAGCCGATTGTATTAATGTAGCCAGAGAAGCCATGATGAGCATTGGTTGTATACAAGCCCAAGTTTGTCATACAAACCGCTGCCCTAGTGGGGTTGCCACCCAAAGTAAATGGTTGCAAAGCGGTATAGATACTACATTAAAATCGGTACGCTTAGCACAGTATTTTAAAACATTTAGAAAAGAACTTATAGAAATTACGCATGCGGCAGGTTATGAGCACCCCTGCCAATTTAAAATGAATGATATTGAAATGAATGTAGATGATCACAACCTTTCTAAAGAACTTAATAAAACCTATATGTATGAAAAAGTTTTGGTACCATTTACAGGTATGCAAGATTTAAAAGATTGTGTATATTTGGGTGGTAAACATAACGCTTAACCCCAAACAAACATGGAAGTTTCTAAAATTATCGACCTTTTTTTATACACCATTCCTGCAATAATTACAGGACTTATTGCTTACTATTTTTTTAGAGAACACACTAAAAACGAAGATGGCAGAAGACGGTTTTTACTAAAAAAGGACTTGCAAGTAAATGCGCTACCGCTTCGTTTACAAGCCTATGAACGTATGGCACTTTTTTTAGAAAGATTATCGCCTTCAAAATTACTAGTAAGAGTAACCCCTATTTCTTCAAATAAAGAAGATTACGAATCTTTACTCATACAAAATATTGAGCAAGAGTTTGAACACAATTTATCTCAACAAATCTATGTAAGTGATAAATGTTGGAGCATTATTGTAGCAGCCAAAAATGCTACTATCCAGCTTATTAGAAAGGCTAATTTATCAGAAAAAACAGATTCTGCTAATAAATTAAGAGAGGTTATTTTAACCGAAATGATGGAACGAAAACCACCTAGTGATGCAGCACTTTCTTTTATAAAAGAAGAAGTGTCTGATTTGTGGTAAACTAATCTTCTAATCGTAACTCATTAGACTTAGCTTCTGCACATTTTGCTTTAGCATATTCAAAGCCTTGTTGCCACCATGAAGTCATTAATTTTTTATTAAATATTAATGAGTTTTCTGTAAGTTTTGATGGTGTATAATATAAGTTAAGCTCAACATTTTTAGCTGTTGCTGCTAGTTTGCCTATGGTAACATCGTTACGTTCTAACCTATCTAACACATGCCCAAACAAACTAACCATTAAAGAAAACGGGTTTTTTCCAAGCACTTTGTTTTGGTCCATAGATTCAGACTTTAACACAATGGCATCTACTTGTGTAGCGCCTCTTAAAATAGCTTCGCGTATAGGAACAATACACCCTAAACCGCCATCGCCATATTCATAATCATTTTTTGTTGCTAAAGACATAAATGGAATAAAATTACAGGAAATCCATATCCATTCACAAAATTCTTCATAAGAAAACTCATTAATAGACTTGTACTCTACTCTATTTTTAGACAGATTAGAAACTGTAACTACTACATCATCTTTAGTTTTCTTTATTAAATGATATTCTTCTTCGGTAAACCGTTTTCTTATTAGTTTTTTTAAGTTTTTACTTTCGCCAAAGGTTCGTTTCATACGTATAAATTGCCAAAGCGTATTTATAAAATCAATAGAAACAAACTCTCTATCGCCTTTTTTTCTAATTACAAAAGGATTCACGCTAAATATATCATTTTGACTTACACTGGTATAAACATCCTGTAATTTATCTATTCTACCTGCTGCTATATGCGGTACCAATAAACTACCAGTAGAGGTTCCTAGGAATAAATCGTAATCCCTACCATCTTCTTCTATAAGGTATTGTGCTACACCTCCTGCATAAGCCCCTTTACTTCCTCCTCCAGATATTACTAATGCTCTCATTTAGTTAATAAATTATGCTTAAATATAAACATTATACATTCAGTTTATAAACTGTTTTAAAACTTTTACATACCTAACATCAGGCATTTTATAGAATAAAATAGCCAAACCTCTAATTTTATTTAGTGCGCTAAAAAAGAATATCTATTTTAGTGACAGCTATTAACATAATTATTTTACATGAGGAAAAATTCTTTTCTTACAACTGTGTTTTTTTTCATAATTGGCGTATCTCTATTTGGATTAAGTAACGCTAATAGAAAAAACAACATAAATGAGACCTATAAAAAAAGTCGTTATTTACCACCTCCGGTTGTTGACTTCACTTTTAACAATAGTGGTGCTTGTTCTGGAACACAAGTTGACTTTACCCCTACAGTAACAGGTAATGGTCCTTTTACTTACTTATGGCGTTTTGGTGATGACAACAGCACAAGCACAAGCAACAATCCTTCGCATACATTTACAGCTTTAGGTTGTGGTACTAGCAATATAAATGTTACACTTACCGTTACAGACTCTAACGATGAAAGTACCACAATAACCAAAGCTGTACCTGTGCTTCAAAAACCTAATTTAGAATTTTATGATATTGATGCCGAAGCTAATTTCACCCCAGCATTTGATAACTGTGGTAATAATACTTCTGACCCTTCATATACTATTAATGTAGGTAATAGATCTACCGGAAGCTGTATCATCTCTTATGATATTGATTGGGGCGACGGCAATACTGAAACTAACGTGAGTTTCCCGCTTACCCATACCTATGCGCAACTTGGGTCTTACAATATGCGTATTACAGGTAATGGTACTAATTGTGATAATACGGTTACGTACTTAGTGAAAAACTCTAGTAACCCAACAGGAGCTATTGTAAATCCAGGTAACACCGTTAATTTATGTACCCCCATTGCTCCAATAGAATTTGCAATTAGCGCTTGGGGAACCAATCCTCCAGACACAAATTATCGGGTAGATTATGGAGATGGTACTATTGAAACCTACACCCAACAACAACTTGAAAGCTCCATTTATTACAATGGTGCAGATCCTGCAAATTCTCAAGTCTTCCCTATCCCTCATGAGTACACAGAATCTAATTGTCCTAACTACAGCTATACCGTTTTTTTAGATATTACAACATCATGTGGTGCCACCAATTTAACTGCGGGTCCTATTATTATATTAAAAAAACCAGATGTTTCTTTTGAAAACCCACCAACAGGGTGTGTTGACACGCCTATACAGTTTACTAATACATCTCAAACAGGTTACAACCAAAATTGTGATACCAACGCGGGGTATTTTTGGGATTTTGGAGACGGTAACACTTCTAATTTAAGAGATCCTTCACACACTTATACAGCACCAGGGGTTTACACAGTATCCTTATACGCTCAAAATTTTTGCGGTACAACTAATACTGTAACAAGTACTATTTGTATTGAACCCGATTTAACACCTACTTTTATTTTAGATACTAACAATGGCTGTACTCCATTAAACGTGCAAACTACCAATACCACTAATTTAACTGACAGTTGTGGTGATGTTGAATATTTATGGGAAGTGAGCTACAGTTCTGGGTTTTGCAACACCGGTGTTGGCCAATGGCAATTTACTAATGGAACAGATGAAAATTCAACAGCTCCTAGATTAGAATTTACAACTGATGGAACTTACACACTAACTTTAACAACCACAAATAGCTGCGGAAGTAATTCAACATCACAAACTATAGACGTTAAGCAACCACCAACCGTTACTATTGATGCTATAACTGATTTCTGTGGAACTGCTTCTATAACCCCCACAGCAACTATAAATACTTGTGCTCCGGCAACTGAAACCATTACCTATAATTGGAGTTTCCCAGGAGGAACGCCAGCAACAGCTACCACCGAAACCCCTGGAACCATTACCTATAATACCCCTGGAGATTATCAAATTACGCTTAGTGTAACCTCAAGCTGTGGTACCACAACCACTACTGAAGATTTTACCATAAATGAAGTCCCAACCATAACCAATACAGACTTAACACAAACCATTTGCTCTGGCACACAAACTACTTTGGTTAATTTAACATCTAGTATTGCAGGTACTACGTACAGTTGGTCTGCCACAGCACCAATAGGTGTAACAGGTTACACAGCAAGTGGTACTTCAAACACTATTCCTGTTCAAACCATTACAAATACTAATACCACTTCTGAAACTGTAACATATACCATAACACCTTATAATGGTAATTGTGATGGAGCTCCTGTCAATTTAGTAATTACGGTAGATCCTGCTCCAGAATTCACCAGTCAGCCACAAGATGAAACCATTTGCTTAAACGGCAGCACCACCCCTCTATCAGTTTCAGTTAACGGCCCAGGCACACCAACTTATCAATGGTATGAAAACACTACAAACAACACCACAACAGGTACTGCTATTACAGGAGAAACTAGCAACACCTTTACACCACCAAACAATCCTGCTGGTATAACGTATTACTATGCAATAGCATCGTTTTTATCGGGCGCAGGCTGTGATGAAATAACCTCAAATAGTGCCCGTGTTGAAGTTGTTGAAGGCTTACAAATAACCACACAACCAACCCCAACAGAAAGTTTATGTGTTGGTGGTAATCTTTCATCAAGTTTATCGGTTACGCATACAGGCGGTACGGGTACTTTAAGTTATCAATGGTATGCCAATACCACAAACAGCAATACTGGAGGCTCCCCTATAACAGGCGCAACAAGTTCTAGTTACAATCCCCCAACATTCAATACTGCTGGGAACTACTATTACTATGTAACTATTACTGCTGCTGGTAGCGGTTGTAATCCTGTTACAAGCGATGTTTCTGAAGTTATTGTAGTTACCGACCCTGTTATTGATACGCAACCACTATCAACACAAACCATTTGCGAAGGTACTACACCTACAGATTTAAGCGTAAGTGTTTCAGGTGGATTAGGGAGTAGTTATAACTATCAGTGGTACAGTAATTCAACCAGTACAAATGTAGGAGGTACAGCCGTAGCAGGTGCCACAAACGCCACTTTTACACCACCAAACACTACGGTTGGAACGGTTTATTATTATGTTGAAGTTACCCAAGCAGGTATTGATTGTGCTGTTACTAGTAACACATCAGAAGTGATTATCAATCAAGCAGCTACTATTACCAATCAGCCACTTTCAGAAACCATTTGCTTTGGTGATAGTTTTAACACCTTATCCGTTAGTTATATTAATGGTGTTGGCACACCAAGCTATCAATGGTTTTCTAACACTATAAACGATAATACTACAGGTACTCCAATTACTGGTGAAACAGCTTCTAGCTTTACACCAGTAGCAACAACTGTTGGCACTGTTTACTATTATGTAGTTTTAACCTTTACTTCAGGTGGGTGTACGGAAATTGCATCGATACCTTCGGAACAAACGGTTAATGAAACACCTAATATTAGCGATAAATCCGATATCATTTGTAGCGGTAAAAGCTTTACAATAAGCCCAACTACTTTAGGCAGTGACATTGCCCCCACAGGAACAACTTATACATGGAGCACACCAGTTATTAATCCTGCAGGCACTATTACTGGTGCTTCAGCAGAAACAAATGCACAAGCTTCAATTAGCCAAACATTAACAAATATAACAACTAACCCTTCAACGGTAACCTATACAGTAACTCCGAGACTTGGTAATTGTATTGGGGCCAGTTTTGAAGTTGAAATAACTGTAAACCCATCAATCAGCATTACTTCAACACAAATAAACAGTAATTGTTTTACTGCTAACGCAGGAGCTTTAGACATTACTATTTCTGGTGGTGTGCCGTTTTCAACTGGTAACCCGTATCAAATTACTTGGACGGGACCTAACGGATTTACAAGCAACAATGAAGATATTTCAAACTTAGAACCTGGCAACTATATGATTTCTATTTTAGATGATGGTGGTTGCCCTTTTTCACAAACATTCACTATTACTGAGCCTGATGAATTGGTATTTAGTAATATAGATTTTGATCCTGAAACTATTAGTTGTTTTCAAGCCAATGATGGTGATATTTCAATTGATATTAGTGGTGGTACCCAGCCCTACACCTATAATTGGACTAGAAATGGCGTTCCCTACAGTACTGATGAAGACTTAACAAATCTCACTCCAGGAACCTATGAAATTACAGTTACAGATGCCAACAACTGCACTCCTATAACTCAAAGTTTTACAGTGGTTGAACCCGCAGAACTCATTGCCTCTTTAAATAATAAGGTTGATGTTATTTGTTATGGTGATGCTACTGGCGAAATTTATATTGATGTAACTGGCGGACGACAAATTGAGACAAGTCCTGGTACCTTTGACTATACTTACGCATGGACAGGACCTAACGGTTTTACAAGTACTAGCCAAAAATTAACAAGCTTATTTGCTGGAACATACACTGTTACAGTAACCGATAAATCTGGTTGTACAAGTACATTAGATGTTGTTATTAATCAATCAGATGAGATTATTATCGACTACTCAACTACAGAAATTGAGTGTTATGGCGATAACAATGCCTCTATAAGCATTAATTCTATAACAGGAGGCAATGCGCCTTATACCATTACTTGGAGTAATTTAGGTACTGGTAACACACAAACAAACCTGTCTGCTGGCACTTATGTTATTACCGTAACCGATGCCACCTATTGCCAAAAACAAACTACTATTGTTATTGACGAAGCGCCACTTTTTAGAATTACCCCTCAAGTAGAAAATGTATCGTGTTTTGGAGAAAACGACGGACGAATTATTTTAAATTTTGAAGGAGGCATAGCACCAGTTAATTTAGTTTGGGATGATGACCCTAGCGCAGGCGTTGAACGTAACAATTTGGGTCCAGGAACCTATACCGTTACCATTACAGATGGTAAACCCTGTACCATAAACGAAACATTTACCATTACAGAACCTGATGCACTTGACATTTCTGGCACTAAAACTGATGCTTTAGATTGTAATGATGCTAATTCAGGTGCTATAAATGTCATTGTTACAGGTGGTACATTACCATTAACTTACAGCTGGTCTAATGGCGCAACCACCGAAGATTTAACCAACATCCCTCCTGGTGAATATACCGTTACTGTTACAGATGCTAATAATTGTGAAATTTCAGAAACCTTCAATATAAACAGATTCGATCCATTAGAAGTTGACGTTGTTACTCAAACCGCTCATAACTGTGATACTAAAGATGTTGACCAATACTATATAGCTCAACCTTTTGGAGGCGTTCCTCCCTATCAAATATCATGGTCTAGTGGCACCATAAGTGGTAGTAATAATGAAATTATGCACACCACACAAAATGGTCTAGTACTTATTGATGTAATTGATGCTGCTGGTTGTTCTACTTCATACTCGTACAATGTTGATATTCCTGAATTAGGCGATGCTGACTTCACAATACATTCTGAAGCTTTTAACACCTTTGGTTTTTATTCCATAGAATCGCCTATAACCTTTACAAACACATCTACAGGTGATTATGTTGGGATTTCATGGGATTTTGGAGATGGAAATTTTTCAAGTGAAGAGAATCCGTCACACATATACAAAACCGTTGGCACTTACACCATAATACAAACTGTAACGTATCCTTTTGATTGTGTTTATACCAAAAGTATTACCATTAACATCCAACAAGGTTACAGTTTAATTGTACCCAATGCTTTTACACCCAATAAAGATGCTTTAAATGATTTCTTTCTGCCCGAACAAATTGCGCTTTCAAACATGAAGCTCCATATTTACGATACTTGGGGCAGTATGATTTATTCTGAAGAAGGTGAAAGCATACGTGGTTGGGACGGAAAAATAAACGATGCTGAAGCCGAAAATGGCAATTATTACTACACATTTTCTGGCGACACCTTTTACGGAAAAACCATTACTAGTAAAGGCGTAGTTGTACTAATTAGATAAAATTCTCATGAAACTAAAACTATATATCATAATAATAACAGCATGCTTATGTTTTAAAACACAAGCACAAGACCCTATTTTTAGTCAGTATTTCATGGTACCTGAAACTATAAATCCTGCGTTTTCTGGTTTTGAACAAGCTACCTATTTTGGTGTTATGCACCGTACACAATGGCCATATTTAGACTTGCAAGTTGATACCAACTACGCTTTTTTTAACACATGGTTAGAAACTGCCAGTAACGGTATTGGCGTTGGCGCTAGTGTTTTAAATCAGCGTGAAAGTAGTACTAGTTACAATCATTTTCAATTTAATGCTAACTTCACTTACATTGTTGGTTTAAATAACGATTGTTTTTTTAGACCTGCCATTGAAATTGGTTACGGTATGAAATCATTTAACTTCAGAAATTTATTATTATCAGACCAAATTAACATAAATGCGGGTACTGTAAATGCTAATTCTAGCGATCCGTTTGCTGCTAATGCCAATGATAACATAGGATTTGTAGATTTTACAGCTGGTTTTGTGTTTGATAAAAAAAATAGAGGCAATGCTACCGATTTATGGCTCGGTGCCGCCATAAAACACTTAAACAGACCCAATATTTCATTTTTAAACAATGGCAATGTGCCATTAGATATTTTATACACTGTACACGCTAATTATAAGTTTCCGTACTATGATTATAATGACATGATACTTTCTGCAAATTATATGCAACAAGGCGAGTATAACAGGTTAGATATAGCTGCCACTGCTAAATTAAACAAACTGTTTTTAGGTGCTATGGCTGTAACAAACCCTGCTAAAAATAGCGGCAATAGTCATTTACTAACTTCTATTAATGCCTTGGTTGGTTTAGAGTTTGAACGCTTACGTTTTGGTTTTTCGTATGATTTTAACACTTCGGATATTGGAAGAACCGATGGTATTTATGAGCTTTCTATAACCTATTTAGCGGCGTGTTTGGTTTGTAGAAACCCTACAAACAATGAACGCAGAAAATAATTATTCTTCACTTAAAGATGATTTAAGCAGCTTGGTTGCAAAACTTTTAAAACGCCAATTATGATGTGTTGTAGCTTGTTGTAAATGGTCTTTACAAGCAACTCCACAAGCTTGTATTTCATTTAAATATTGAAATGCGTTTTGCCTAACTTCAAAACCGTATTTAGGACTCGTATAATCTGTTAGTTCTTCAAAATATTGCTTTTTATTTTCGGTTTCAAAATCATCGGTAACTAAAGCTAATGTTAACCAAAGTGTTCTTACATTTTTATTTTGAAACCCTACTATATTTTTGGTTTTATTAAGGTATTTTATACGGTCTTTAGGAAAATTTTGCCATAAATTAAATAGTGCCGTTTCAATGGTTATATACGATTTATCGTTTAAAAGTGATTCGTAATCATTTTTTAATTCTAAAGGAATATCTGTAAGGCTTTGAGCTATGGCTTGACGTACTTTTAAAGGATTTTTAAATGTATTTTGGGTAATCAGTTTTGGGTTTTCACGAATTATTTTTGCTTTAATTTTATCTGAAACATTAGAGCTTAACAACTCTTTACACTTCAAATCATTAGTATTACAGTCAACTTGTAAGTAATCTTTAATAAATGATGATTTTTTTAATATTTGCAAAGCTTCTTCGTAATTAAAAACCTCGCTTTTCAACCAAGTTTCAACAAATGCATTTAAATTTTGCTTACTAGTGTTTTCAACTTCACTTATAAAATCTTTGGTCTCTACATTTTTATATTGATGTTTTAGTAAATAGTTTTTCACGGCTTTTTTAAAAGCTGTATCCCCTACTTTTTCTCGTAAAGCATGTAGTACCCAAGCGCCTCTTTTGTAAAACGTAGTACTACTTGCCTTAGGGTTTAAAACCGATGAACCTGCATTTGCTTTATCTTGTTGTTGCAATTCTTGGGCATACTCGTATAAACGCCAATAATAGTAGTCTTCTCCAAACACCTCTTTTTCGGCTAATAACGCATAATAAGTTGCAAACCCTTCTTGTAGCCAATGGTGTGTACCAGAAGTCTCTGTTACTAAATCACCAAACCATTGGTGCGCTAATTCATGTGCGTTTACATTTACATAATTTTTATCAACAAACGCTATAGAATCTATCACAAAGCTATCTGCAAAAATGGTAGTGCTTGTATTTTCCATTCCGGCATACAAAAAGTCTTTTACCGGTATTTGTTTGTAATTTTGCCAAGGATAAGGCACCCCTATTTCTTCTTCTAAAAAATCAAATATCTGTTTTGTATAGCGGTAAGTTGGCTCAAATTTTAAGGAATCTTCGGGGTAAAAATACATTACCAACGGAATGTTGCTTTTTGAAATTTCTACCTTCTTACTATATTTTCCTACAGAGAAAGCAACCAAATAACTAGGCATTGGTTTTTGCATATCATAATGCCACGTAATAGTAGAATCGTTATTTTGTTTTTCTATTAATTTACCATTGGCGATAACTTCAAAACCTTTATCAAAAGTAATTGATAAATCGAATTCTATTTTATCATTCATATCATCTATACTAGGCAACCAATTACTGGTGTATTTGCCTTGACCTTGCGTCCAAATTTGAGGTTCGCTATCCTTTTTAACAAAATACAACGCCTTTTTTGGTGTAGCATTATAATTAAACGTTATAGTGTATTGTTTTCCTTTTTTAAATTTATAACGAAGTATAAGTTTACTTTTAGAGTTTACATCTTTTAAAAGATTTTGTTTGTTACTTCTGAATAAGCTAACATTAGAAAACTGCATGTTTTGGGCATCTAAATAAACCGAATCTGTTTTTTTTAATATTTTAAACGTATAAGCAACCTTACCTATCACCTTATTTTCAGCTACATTAAAACTTATACTGGCTTTACAGGTTTTAAAATCAACACTATCAGTTTGTTGTCCAAAACAAACTATTGTTAAAAAAAATAGAGGTAATAAGTATATGTTTTTCATACAGTGAATATAGCAAACTTTAGTACAAAATGCCACTTGCAATTCGTTTCAAAAGAATTATTTTAGTTCCATGAATACCGCTTTTTTACAAACCCCTATAGATTACCTTAAAGGCGTTGGCCCTAATAGGGCCGATTTGCTTAGAAAAGAGCTTAGTATTCACACTTATCAAGATCTTTTAAACCTATTTCCAAACCGTTATATAGACCGTACCAGATATTACAAAATAAATCAAATACAACAAAGTAATGCCGAAATTCAAGTTGTTGGTGTTATTACAGGCTTTAAAGAAGTAGCACAAAAACGTGGTAAGCGATTGGTTGGCACTTTTCAAGATGACACTGGCACTATGGAGTTAGTTTGGTTTAGAGGCCATAAATGGATTAGAGAAAGCCTAAAACTGAATACATCTTATGTGATTTTTGGAAAAACCAATTGGTTTAACGGTAAATTTAGTATGCCCCACCCCGATATTGAAACCACTGAAGAACACAAAAAAGGCCTTAGCAGTGGTATTCAACCTATTTATCCTTCTACCGAAAAACTATCAAACAAAGGTATAAGTAATCGTGTGGTAAGTAAAATTGTTCAACAATTATTTTTAGAAACCAAAGGAAGGTTTGCAGAAACACTATCTCCCAATTTAATTACTGAGTTACAACTTATTTCTAAAAGTGAGGCTTTATTAAATATTCATTTTCCTAAAAGTCAAGAGTTACTTGCTAAGGCGCAATTAAGATTAAAATTTGAAGAATTATTTTTTATACAACTACAACTCATCTTAAAAAACTTAATTCACAAATCAAAAATTAAAGGGTATCCCTTTAAAAAAGTAGGTACTTATTTCAACACCTTTTTTAACAACCATTTACCTTTTGAATTAACTAATGCCCAAAAACGTGTTTTAAAAGAAATAAGAGCAGATTTGGGTAGTAACGCGCAAATGAACCGCCTTTTACAAGGTGATGTAGGCTCAGGAAAAACCATAGTAGCGTTTATGTCAATGTTAATGGCACTTGACAACAATTTTCAAGCCTGCTTAATGGCGCCAACTGAAATTTTGTCAGTTCAACACTATAACGGATTACTAGAATGGTGTAATAAACTGAATATCAATACAAAACTATTAACTGGTTCAACTAAAACTTCAAAAAGAAAAAAAATTCATAAATCTTTAGAAAATGGTGATTTACAAATACTCATTGGCACTCATGCTTTATTAGAAGATAAGGTTAAATTTAAAAATTTAGGACTTGCTATTATTGATGAACAACATCGATTTGGAGTTGCTCAAAGAAGTAAATTATGGCGTAAAAATGTTTCGCCTCCACATATTTTAGTAATGACCGCCACCCCTATTCCCAGAACCTTAGCCATGTCTGTTTATGGCGATTTAGATATTTCAATTATAGACGAATTACCCCCAGGAAGACAAGCTATAAAAACCGTACATAGATATGATAATAACAGATTAAATGTTTTTAGATTCATTAGAGAAGAAATAAAAAAAGGCCGACAAGTATATGTTGTTTACCCGCTAATTAAAGAAAGTGAAAAAATGGATTATAAAGATTTGATGGACGGTTATGAGAGTATCTCAAGAGATTTCCCCATGCCCGATTATCAAATTTCTATTGTTCACGGAAAAATGAAACCCGCCGATAAAGATTACGAAATGCAACGTTTTGTAAAAGGCGAAACACAAATTATGGTAGCCACCACCGTTATTGAAGTTGGTGTGAATGTACCCAACGCCACTGTGATGATTATTGAAAGTGCAGAACGCTTTGGCTTATCACAACTACACCAATTACGAGGTAGAGTTGGTAGAGGTGCAGAACAAAGCTATTGCATACTTATGACAAGCCACAAACTAACAAACGACAGTAAAACCCGCTTAGAAACTATGGTTAAAACCAATGATGGTTTTAAAATTGCCGAAGTAGATTTAAAACTTAGAGGTCCTGGAGATATTATGGGAACTCAACAAAGTGGTGTTTTAAACCTTAGAATAGCAGATATTGTTAAAGACAAAGCACTTTTACAACAAGCTAGAAATTATGCGCAAAAAACGCTTAAAGAAGACCCTACTTTATCTAAACCCAAAAACCTCAATATTTTAAACACATACAAAGCATTATCTAAATACAAAAACATCTGGAATTACATAAGTTAAAACCCAATCATAAATGATTGGGCTTAGTTTGCTAATTGCTCGTTGTTTGATTAATGGATTGATTTTGATTTCTTTAAGCAATTTAACTACTATCAAAATACAAATAAGTTATAATTTTGTTAATTAACATTAATTAAGAATGTTAACACAAATAAAAACATCGCAATAGATTATGTAAATTTGCTACCCCTATCAAAAAATAATAATGATAAATATTCATAAAAAGACGTTAGAAGATTTAGAATTTTACACTGTTTTAGAACAAGTAAGTGAACACTGTATTACACCATTAGGTAATGAGGCTGCATTAAAAATTGCACCTTATAAAAACAAAGCAGACATCATTAAATCTTTAACATACACAAACGAGTATTTATCATCCTTTGAAAATGATAATCGCATCCCAAACCACCGTTTTGAAACCATAAATAAAGAGTTAAAGTTACTAAACATAGAAAACACATATTTAGAGGTTTACAGCTTAAAAAAAATAACTTCCATCTCTTCAACAACCAATGAAATTGTGTTGTTTCTAGAGAAGTTTAAAGAGTATTATCCTCAACTAAATACTTTGGCTTCAAATATTGAAATCACTAATGAAATTATTCAAAAAATAGATAGTATTGTTGATAGATTTGGAGATATAAAAAACAACGCATCAGATCTACTTTATCAATTAAGGCAATCTATTAATCTTGTAAAAGGAAAAATAAACCAGAGTTTTGCTACCGCCTTAAACCAATATCATAGTCAAGAGTATTTAGATGATATTAGAGAATCTGTAATTGAAAACAAACGCGTACTTGCTGTTAAAGCCATGTATAGAAAAAAGGTTCGTGGTTCTATTATGGGAAGCAGTAAAACTGGCAGTATTGTTTACATTGAACCAGAAACTACCCTACAATACTCTAGGGAATTAAATAATTTAGAATATGAAGAAAAAGAGGAAATCATCCGGATTTTAAAAGAGGTAACCAATTTTATTCGTCCGTTTGCCCCTCTTTTAAAAGATTCTCAGGACTTTTTAATTCAATTAGATGTCATTGCTGCCAAAGCAAAATACGCGCGCTCTATGAATGCCATTCTTCCTGAAATTACAGAAGAACGCAACCTGTTTTTACGAGATGCTTATCACCCATTACTTTATTTAACTAATTTAGAAAAGGACGTAAAAACCTATCCGCAAACCATTAAGCTAAAACAAGACAGCAGAATTATTGTAATTTCTGGCCCCAATGCCGGCGGTAAAAGTATTACTTTAAAAACAATTGGACTACTACAAGTAATGTTACAAAGCGGCATTTTAATACCAGTGCATGAGCGCAGTAAAACCTGTTTGTTTGATAGAGTTTTAAGTGATATTGGAGACAATCAATCTATTGAAAATCACTTAAGCACCTACAGTTACCGTTTAAAACAAATGAATTACTTTTTAAGAAAGTGTAATAAAAACACGCTGTTTTTAATTGATGAGTTTGGTACTGGTAGCGATCCTGAACTTGGTGGTGCTTTAGCAGAAACTTTTTTAGAAGAGTTTTATCATAGAGAAGCTTTTGGTATAATTACTACACACTATTCTAACCTAAAAATATTAGCAACCGAATTGCCACATATGATAAATGCTAACATGCTGTTTAATGAGCGTACTTTAGAACCTATGTTTAAATTAGTGGTAGGGCAAGCAGGAAGTAGTTTTACATTTGAAGTAGCTCAAAAAAATGGCATTCCGTACAGCTTAATTAATCGTGCCAAAAAGAAAATAGAACGTAGTAAGGTTCGTTTTGATGCCACTATTGCTAAATTACAAAAAGAACGCTCTAGATTAGAAAAAACCGGACAATCACTCAAACTAAACGAAAAAAAGAAGAGCGAAGAAGCCGATAAACTAGAAGAAATAAACGCAAAAATTCAAAGAAAACTAGAAAGCTATCAAGAACTATACGATAGCAATCAGCGTTTAATTTACTTAGGACAAAAAGTAAATGATATAGCAGAAAAATACTTTAACAACAAACAAAAACGGGAGTTGATGAATGAACTCTTTAAATTAGTTCAAATTGAAAACTCAAAACGTAAACGGCTGTCTGCCAAACAAAAGAAAGCCGAAAAAGCCAAAGAAAAACAAGTAAAAAAAGAAGTTGAAAAGAAAGTTGAAGTTATACGTAAAAAGAAAAAGGCCGAAAAAGAACTTAAAGCAAAACAACCAGCTAAACCAAAACCTATTTTAAAAATTGGTGATAGAGTAAGATTAGAAGACGGACGTTCTGTAGGTACTATAGATAAAATTGAAAAAAACAAGGCGGTAGTTAATTATGGTATGTTTACCACCAATGTAAGTGTAGAGCAACTAGAATTAGTTGAGGCTAAATAATTTACGTATTTTTACAATAAAAATGATGAAAAAGAAATTTATCTTACTTCTGCCTTTATTAGCAATGGTTTTGGTTTTTAACTGTAGCTCATCTCAAGATGAAAATGTAAATACTACAGAAGAAGAACAAACACCTGAAGAAGAACAAACCGAACAAGAAGAAGAAACTACCGAAGAAAACATTGTTTGGAAAAACTGGTACTTATCAGTTCCCTTAAATAATGGCAGCGGAAGTGCCACATCTATTTTTTACCAAGATATTGTTGATGATAACTTGGGACCACAAACATCAAAATATTTCTACAAAAACAGTGATGGTAGTTACACCATGTATACCAAATTTACTGGATATACTACCTCTGGGTATTCTGAATTAGGCGATAAATACTGTAGAACCGAACTAAGAGAGTTTTGGCGTGGTAACCAAACCACTACAGATAATTGGTCTATGGCTACCGGAACACATATTTTAGAAACTACCTTAAAAGTAGATTATGTAGAAGGTAATGGTAGAACCATTGTTGCCCAAGTTCATGGTAAAGAAACTACAGGATTAGAAGGCGCGCCTGCAACAATAAAAATTAGATGGAACAGTGGCACCATTCAAATAGATTATTACACAAAACCAGATGAAGGAGAACCTTGGACTAGTGCTTTTGACGATAAACTTGATATAGCCAATGTTGACAATGAAATATTTACCTTTAAAATTAAAATTGAAAACGGTAAGTTTTATTATGGTTTAGTTTGTGAATCTAAAGATATTAATATTGATTATACCTTTGTTTACGATTATGTTGGCAATGGTTATGGCTATGAAAACTACTTTAAAACCGGAAACTATTTTGGATGGCATGATGATTACGAAAAAGCCGCACAAGTAACTCTATACAAAGTAGTAACAGAACATAATTAAAAATAACAGCCAGCCCCAAGTTGCTGAATCTCAACTTTAGGAGCCAACTGCTTTAAAAAATGTATTTATTTTTTAATAAACTTTATAGGGGTTTTATTTTTAAGTTTTAAAAAATATAATCCTGAAACTAACCCTTCTAGATTTATAGATTCGTTGTTTACCACATCACTTTTCATTACAACATTTCCTAAAACATTATAAATTTTAAACGCTTCTAATTGATTTAAACCTACAACTTTCAATTCACTAATTACGGGATTTGGATATACCTTTAATTCTTTAAATGCCTCAAATTTATCATTGCTTAATGTTCCGTTAATGGCTTTAAAGTCTTGCCAAACAGCTACTACTGCATACGCACTCTCACTGCCAGGTGGCACATTTAAGGTTATTGATGATAAATCGAGATTCCAAAATACATGTACTGTAATATTAATAGGAGCTACCATATATGAGTTTACAGTAACTAAACTAGAGCAATTTGTAAATGCATAAGTACCAATTGATGCCACAGATTCTGGTATGTTTATAGACTCAAGAGCATTACATGAACCAAAAGTAAATTGATCAATTGCTGTTACACCATCAGGTATATTTACAGATTCTAAAATTGTACAGTATAAAAATGCACCATATCCTATATTTGTTACCGAATTAGGTAAGGTTATGGTTGTTATTTCTCTACAGTCTCTAAACGCATAATCTTCAATTTGGGTTATTGAATTTGGTAAGGTAATATTTGTAATATCGCAATTTTTAAAAGCCTCATAACCAATGGTAGTTACACTATAAGTATTAGTAGCATAATCTACAGTGGCAGGTATTGTTATATCTCCTGAATAACAACCAGTTTTACTCATTACTTCCACATCAGTTGCATTTAAAATATTGTAATTTATACCTTCTACCTCAAAGGTTTGCGCCTTTAATGCTTCTACGCTTAACACGATAAATACTAGATATATATATGTTTTCATTTTCTTAATATTTTAATTATGGTCTTTATTGAGCTATTTTTAATAAATGCGCCAAACGTAAAAATAAGCTCTCATATCGCTTCCGGGATCATCTTGTAGGTTTAACCTAATGTATGGTGTTTTAGAATCCTGGACATCTTTAAGAAATATTTTTTTAGAAACACTACCAAAATCATCATCATCAAAAGCATCTTTTTCTGAAAATTCTGCCCAAATCTCAACATAATCAGTTTCTAAATTTGGTTTGTACAGTTCAACTTCCATAGCATCAACATTTACATTATAAAATGTATTTTCATCTACATTTAGAGGATTTTCTTCTAGCCTAGACCAAAAAACATCATTAATTCTGGTTTTATTTTGATAAATTTCACCTGTCATGCTACCATAAATTTCAAGTTTACCAGATTCACCATCATTATCTACACAATTAAAACCATGGAGCTCAACCCCATATTTTTGATACGCTTCATAGCAAGTTCTAATATTATATTCGCTAGACAATACAACATTAGCAATAGGAAAACCTTCTCTAATGTACCTAAGTGTATAGCCCAATGGAGCACCCGGAGAATCTACAGAGTACTCTCCGCCTTCGGTAATATAATTATAAACACCTTGTGGACCACTTACCACTTTTGCAGCATCGCCAGAAGAGCCACCAATTACCAAAGCCTTTACGGTAGAACTATTCCAGAACGATTCATGCTCTCCAGATGCTCCTGCTGTACCATCGTTAAAAGCAGCATTAAAAGCGGCTTGAGTATCTGTGAATTTTGAATTGGTTTCAACAGTATATAATAACATTCTACCATATTTTACAGATGATACTATTACAGGACTTGTAGAATTTAAATTTGGTACCGATGTAAAAAGCTTGCCTGGGTTTTGTGTGTCTTCAATAGTTAAATCTATAGTGTAATAAACCTGTAGATACTTTATAACATATTTATATTGTTTTTCAGAACTATTAAAATTAAAGGAACCAGAAATACTGTTTTTACCTTTAGAATAGCTGGCACCTAAGGCTACATTTAAATGTTCTTCAGAATACACTTCTTCTGTTGTAAAATTTACCTTTGCAGAAGCAGACCCAGTTACACCCTGCTGCAACATATCTTTTACCCCTTCTCTTACTGTGGCAATATTTGGTTCTTTAATTACTGTAGAAGGCTTTCCGTTTAAATTTTCTAAAGACACCGATAGTGTTATAGGTGTACGTTCTCCTGTGATACCAATATATTCACCTGTAGGTATAGATTCGCCTTTTAACATGGCGCCTGGGTAAATAACATCGCTTGTAGGATCTAAGAGTATCATCTCATCAAAACCAGGTGCCATTTTATATTTTTCAACCACACATTCATTCGTGTTTCCTTCTCTTTCTTTACTTACCTCCTCTATAAATTCTTGATCTGGTTTCGCCTCTTCTTGACTAAAATTGCTAAGGCTTGCTAAAAAATCATTTATTTCGGTTAGTTCTTCTTCAGAGATTAAAGTATCATCTCCCTCATTAGTGCTTTCGGTACTACAACAAAAAAAGGTAAATAGAACAATACAAAAAATTACACCTAACTTTATAGGCTTACTTGTTAATAGCTGTGTTTTCATTATTTCTAATTTTTAGTGATTCAACATATCAAACTTAGAAAGCAATGGTTGCTAAAACTAATTTTACATATGGACAAACCATGGACACAACAACTAAAAACACTACCAAAACACCTTTTTTAATTCATACCTTAATATTTCAAAAAATAAACTCAATCTGCTGATAATAAACATTTTAAAACAAATAAAACAATACATTTATAACTATAAAAACATAGATTTATTAAGGACAAACATATTTAACCTATAAGACAAACCTTATTATAGACGGATTTAATAACTATCTTAGACATACAAAACTCTAGTGTATGAAACTATTTTTTACTTTCCTTATTCTCATTTTTTATGGTAATACCTTAGCCTATGCACAAAACAAAATGAATATAGATAGTCTTTTAAACGTATACCAAAAGCAACCGTTAGATACTTTAAAAATAAAAACAGCTAATAACATTATAAATTATTATATGTACCGCTCTAACAAGTTAGCCAAAAAATATGCTTTTGAAGCGCTAAATCTTTCAGAAAAAATTGATTTTAAATCAGGAACAAGTTTAGCTTATTATCAATTAGGTGTTGTTTATAATAACATTGATTTACTAGACTCTGCTAAACACTATTACAAATCTAGCTTAAAAATTGCAGAAAAAATAAACAATAATATTTTTATCTCTCAAGCCTACGGTGGGTTGGCAATACTAGAGTTTTCACAAGGTAATTTAATAAAAGCCGATAGCATTAATAATTTAGTTCTAAATAATTGTATAAGAAACAACGATTCTTTGGGAATGGCTTTGGCCTATGATTTTAAAGGCACCATAAACCAAAATAAAGGCTATTACTCTATTGCTTTAACTAATGTTTTAAAAGGAATTACCCTATTTGAAGCCATTGCAGATACCATTAGAATTGCAGACTCATATAATCATTTGGCAACCATAGAAAATAATCTTGGAAATTTTAAAAAAGCCATTAATTATAACAAAATAGCTCTTAAAATTTATGAAGACTATAATGATATTTACTACCAAGCCCAAGCATTAAATGATATTGGCGTTATGCTTTTGCATTTAAATCAAGAAGCTACAGCTATTACATACTTTAATAAAAGTATTAATAAAAGTAAAGAGGCTAAAGTTAAAGCAATTGAAGCAGCTGCCTTAACAAATTTAGGCAACAGTTACATACAACTTAAACAATACCAAAAGGCTATTAATTATTATAATCAATCTATTAAAACGTCTCAGTTAATTGGTGCTAAAAGGCGTATAGCTATTGCCAATAATAAACTTGCCGAATTATACCTTTTAAATAACAAACCCAATTTAGCTATTAAATATGGTATAAGAGCTAAACAGTATGCCGAACAAAACCAAAATATTTCTATTAAAAGAACAGCTCTTAAACATTTAAGTGAAGGTTATAAACAACTTAAACAAATTAATTTAGCTTTTGAAAATTTTAAAGAATTCAAAATTTTAAGTGATTCTATTTTAAATAAGGAAAAGGTGAACAAAATTGAAGAGTTACGAATACAGTTCGACTCTAACAAAAAAGAAACCGAAATTGCCTTACAAGAAGAAGAAATAAAAACCTTAAATGTACAAGCTAAAAATAACCAACTCACTAAAACCCTTTATGGTATTGGTATGTTTTCTTTTTTAGCCATTGCTGGTCTACTCTATTTGAGTTTTAAACAACGTATTAAAAAAAATAAAATAGAACGCGAAAAACAAGAAGCCATTTACAAACAAGAAATTGAATTTAAGAAAAAAGAATTAGCATCTCAAACCCTGCATTTGGTGCAGAAAAACACCTTTATACAAGAGTTAAAAGAGAATTTAGAAAAAATTAAAAAATCTCCCGAATTGTTTAAAATAGAATTTCGCCGCTTAGTAATGCTACTAAAAAAGCAAAATGCTGAAGATAAAGATTGGGAAATTTTTAAAAGCTATTTCTCTGAAGTACACAATAACTTTGATGACAAAATAAAATCTTTAGCCAAAGATATTACAGATAAAGAAATAAAATTAGCTTCATTTATACGTATGAATCTCACCACCAAAGAAATAGCCTCTATGCTTAATGTGCAACCAGATAGTATTTTTAAGTCTAAATACCGTCTTAAAAAGAAACTAGAACTAGATAAAGAGACCGATTTAAATTCCTTTTTAAAAAGCTTGTAAAGTAGTACCTTTGTGTAATGACTTTTAAAATTCCCAAAAACAAAAAACTTATTCTATTTGATGGTGTTTGTAACCTTTGTAACAGCGCTGTACAATATGTTATAAAGCACGATAAAAACAACTTGTTTTTGTTTGCACCATTACAAAGCAATATTGGGCAAAGTATTATTGAAAGTCATAACATAGACACCAATAAAATAGATTCTATCTTACTCTATACCCCAGAAAAAGGCATTAGCTACAAATCTACCGCAGCCTTAAAAATTGCGCACTATTTAGGATTTCCTAGAAACCTTATGGGTGTATTTTTTATAATACCCGCTTTTATAAGAAATTGTGTATATGACTATATTGCCAAAAACCGCTACAAATGGTATGGTAAAAAAGACGCTTGCATGATACCTACCCCAGAACTTAAAAGCAAGTTTTTAGATTAATAAACAAACCACTGTTTATAACTTTTCTTTCAAATCAAGTAGTAATTATTGACTTTTATAAGTTAAAAAATTAACTTAGCTCATTCACGGATATAAATTACCTGTGCTGAACTTGTTTCTGTATGGGAATGGTGTTAACTATAAGTTAGAAGCACAATTATTATTTATTAAATTTAAATGAAAGAAAACAAATTAATTGCCTCTGTAGTAGTTTTTAAAGAGCTGCTTGATAACGATAAAGATATCTATGACATAATTGCTGAATTTTTAAATTAAGAATATGGGACAAGACAAAATACCAACAACAAAAAAACGAATTAAATTCTTGGAAACGTATGGAGACCTTGATGACAGTGAAACTTTAAAAGAACTTTTGTACGCTAATAAATTACAAGTTGAGAAACTCGAAAAAATACGTTCTAATACTTCAATGCTTGTTTGGTGGCTTGTTGCTATTCCTGTATTTTTTGTCATTTTAGCTTTTGCCTTAGGTGGTTTTGGAGCATTACTTTAAAGATAACATTAGTTAGAAACAATGGCTAAAAGTAATTACTTCTACTCGTCTACTTCTGAAAATCCTAACGAATTTTCAGTTTGATGTGTACTTGCAAAGTTAAGTTCTAAACCGCTCAACCTATAACTAATACAGAAAAACCATTGTTAGTTTACAAATATCGAGGAGGAACAAAAGAAATCATCGAAAGAGATATTCAATCTCTAGAGGAAAATTATTTCTGGAGTTCTTCAATTGATGCACTAAACGACCCTTGGGAAACTATAGTCAAGTCCGATAAGTTTGAAAAACAATCTAAATCTTTAGGTTGGCTTTTAAATCAAAAAAGGAAAGAAGCTTTATCAAAAGTCCAGAATGCTTTAATGAATCTGCTTGAAGCTTTGAAAAAAATAGGAATTTACTCATTGTCAGGTAATGCACTTGATGAAATTCTTTGGGCACACTATGCAAATGGTCACAAAGGTTTCTGCATTGAATATGATTTAGACAAACTGTTGAATAGTTATTCTGGAACTTTCTTTTCTTTCCCAATCATTTACACAAAAAATCCACCAAATATTGAATTGAAAGATATTCCGAGTAAAAATCAAGAATTGATTAAAAAACTAGCTGGATACAAATCCCTAAGATGGAGTTATGAAAAAGAATACAGAATTACGACAAATTTTTCTGGTCCATATTACTATGAATACGATGCATTAAAGTCAATTTATTTTGGATTAAGAATGGAAAATAATTTTAAAGATTTGATTATGAAAAAATTAAAAGGTCGTGGTGTAAAATACTATCAAGTGGAACTAGAGAGTAAAAGCTATAAACTTAAACCAAAATCAGTTGTAGACCCTTATTTAAATGAACCAAAATATCTTACTCAAATACCAAAGAATATTGTTGGTAAGAATAAAATTGGGTTTAAAATAGTTAAGAAAAATTATGCAGAAATAACAAAAATAGGTGATTTAGAAGTCTTATTAAACTCTGAAGTTAGTCAAAAAGAATTAATTGAATTTTCGGAATATCTAAAATTAAATTGTTTTGGAAGTGCAAAGAATTTTTTCATTCGTTATTATTTAGACGAACAAGAAATATTTGGTGTAGCTTGGGCTGTTTTTAGTAAAATCAATGATAAAATCGATTGTCATTTTAATGATGTCATAAATTAAAAATCCCAACAACAATATAAATAATTACTTTTACCTGTCCTGTCTACTTAACGAAACACAATAAGCGTTTCTTAAGCCTCCCTTAAAATTTTCCGTAACTGGTTGTAAATAGCTTCTTCCATGGGGTGTAAATCGCCATCGGCAAAAGCCATTAATTTTATATCGGCAAATAAATCGGTTAAATCATTTTTAAAATAATCGTGTGTTTTTACGGCTTCAACTATATTTTGAATGCTTTGGTAATCGTTATCGGTTTCAAACTGTTGGTGCATACGTTTATACACTTTTTCATCTACTCTATTTAAAATATAGTCATGTTCTTTCCATGATTCTTTAAGATCTGAGTTGGCTACATAAATTAAAATATACGCCAACAATTCTTCTTTTGTCCAAGTGCTTGGTGCATCCATAGTTTTTGTTGTTAAAGTACCCCACTCTGTCCAAGAGCCATCATAAACAGCTATATTGTTATAACCTGACATTTCTGCTCCTAATGCCAAAACACAGGCAGTAATACCAGAGCCACATGAAAATATTATAGGTTCATTGGGGGTTTTATTAATAGTTTTGCTAAATATGTCTTCAACCTCTTTTTTGGGTTTAAACAGTCCGTTGTTTAACAAATTAGTAAACGGTAAATTTATAGAGTTAGGAATGGTACCACTACGCAATCCTGCTCGGGGTTCTGGTACTTCACCATTAAATCTGGCGCTAGAGCGGGCATCTACAATGGTATGTGTTTTTTGTAGTGACGCTATTTTAACATCATTAAAAAACATCATGTATTCTGGTTGCAGTGTTGCTGTAAAATTACCCTTTTCGCCATGATATACTACCATAGGTTCTGTAGGTAAATTGTGTTTTAACCATTCTGGAAAGCCTCCGTCTAAAACCGCTATATTATTAAACCCAAAAGCTTTAAAAAGCCACCATACACGGGCGCTAGAGTAAATACCTTTATCATCATAAACAACAATAATACTATGGTTATGTATCCCTAAATTTTGGGCTTCTGCTTGAAATTGTTCTTGTGATGGAAACGTACTAGGAAATGCTCCCGATGTATCACTAAATTTTTGCTTTATATCAAAAAAACGCGCTTTAGGTATTTGTGGTAATTGGGTATCAAATACTTTATTTATAGTACCATCTAAAACAATCAAATTTTTGTTTTCTAGGTTGTTATAAAGCCATTTTACAGAAACAATAGTATTTGAGAATGTCATGTTTGTTGTTTTAAAATATTATAATCATTATTAAAAATACTTAATACTTCTTTAGAAACAAACATTTGTTTAGATTGAATGCCACTTTTAAATAATATAGGTTTTATTTCTTGAATTTTAGGTTTGTACTAAATGAATCATCATTATAGAGAGAAACAGATGTAATAATCTCATTAAACTAAGAGATTGCCACAGTAAATTAAAAATTTACTTCGCAATAACGTATAAAAAAGATTTAGTCCTTCAACAAACTCAGGATAAACTTAAAGCGGGAGCTACTAAGAATGCATTTTATTTATTAAATAGAAGTCTGCCAACACTAAGGCCGCCATAGCTTCTACAATGGGTACCGCACGAGGCACCACACAAGGGTCATGGCGCCCTTTACCTTGCATTTCTACCGTATTACCGTGTTTATCTATGGTTTCATATTTTTGGATAAGGGTAGCTACTGGTTTAAAGGCTACATTAAAATAAATATCCATACCATTACTTATACCGCCTTGTATGCCTCCAGAATAATTGGTTTTGGTACTACCGTCTGTATTAAACGCATCATTATGGTCACTGCCATACATGGTACTTCCGTGAAAACCACTACCGTATTCAAAACCTTTTACAGCGTTTATAGATAACATGGCTTTACCTAATTCGGCATGTAATTTATCAAATACTGGTTCACCTAAGCCTACGGGCACATTTTTAATAACACAGCTTACTATACCGCCAACGGTATCGCCTTTACTACGTACTTCTTTTATATAGCTTTCCATTTGAGAAGCCATAGTTGGGTCCGGACAACGCACTATGTTTTCTTCGGCTTTAGCCAAATTTAACTCGGTGTACGGTTTTTCTAGCCTCATAGTACCTACACTAGACACATAAGCAGTAATTTCTATGCCTTTTAAAAGTTGTTTTGCAATGGCTCCTGCTACTACTCTACATGATGTTTCGCGCGCAGAACTGCGTCCGCCACCACGATAATCTCTAAAACCGTATTTTTTATCGTATGTATAATCGGCATGACTTGGGCGATAACTATCTTTTATATGAGAATAATCGTGAGATTTTTGATTGGTGTTTTCTATAACAAATCCAATAGGCGTACCTGTTGTTTTACCCTCAAAAATACCAGAATGAAATTTAACAGTATCTGGTTCTTTACGTTGCGTTACAATGGCAGATTGCCCTGGTTTACGTCTATTTAACTCGTGCTGAATAGCATCAAAATCTAATTCAATTCCAGAAGGGCATCCATCTATTACACCACCTAGTGCAGTGCCGTGAGATTCTCCGTAAGTTGTTAAATTAAATAGTTTTCCAAAGGAATTTCCTGCCATGTTAAAAAATTTTTGCTAAAGTAAATCTATTCTAAGAGAAACAAAAATGAAATTGTGCTAAACACAGTAAATTCAATTAAAAGCATAACACTTGCTTAACAATAAACTGATAATAAAATAATTATACCGTAATCATTACATAATAGTAAAAGTAGTTATTTGTAACTATATAAGCCTCCCTAATATTGAAAATAAAGAGAAAAATAGAAATAGCCGTAATATCTGATGTACACTTGGGTACTTACGGATGTCATGCTAAACATTTACTAACTTATTTAAACAGTATTGAGCCCAAAAAATTAATACTAAACGGAGACATTATTGATATTTGGCAGTTTAGTAAACGCTACTTTCCTAAATCTCATTTAAAAGTTATTAAAAAGATTATGGATATGGCTGCCGATGGCGTTGAGATATTTTATATTACTGGAAATCATGATGAAATGCTAAGAAAATTTAGCAACACCAATATTGGTAATATCTCTATTGTAGATAAACTTGTTTTAGACCTTGACGGAAAAAGAGGATGGTTTTTTCATGGTGATGTATTTGATGTTTCTATACAACAAACCAAATGGTTAGCTAAACTTGGTGGTTATGGTTATGATTTTCTTATTCTGTTAAACAGAGGTGTTAATTGGTATTTAGAAAAACGAGGGAAAGAGCGTTATTCGCTTTCTAAAAAAATAAAAAACAGTGTAAAAAAAGCTGTTAAATTTATAAACGACTACGAAACGGTTATTTCTGATTTAGCTATAGAAAACGGCTATGATTATGTGGTTTGCGGACACATACACCAACCTAAAATGGAGTATAAAGAAAATAAGTACGGTAGCACTATGTATTTGAATTCTGGCGACTGGGTTGAAAATTTTACTGCTCTAGAATACCAATTTAAACGTTGGAAAATTTATAACTACAGTAAAGATAAACTAGCAGCTTTTTACGTTGATGAATCTATGGCAGACATGGAAGTAAAAGACTTAATTGCTGCCATTACTATAGTTGAAAAGCACGAAAAAAAATAAGCTAAATTTAGCTCTACAAAAACTTTATTATCAAGCCTTTAATTTATTTTTTAATTAATATCTTTAATTAGTTAAATATATATACGCTTTTGGCGTTATTTTTGTAAACTAATCTAGAATAATAAAATTAACGTACTTACTATGAAGTACGAATAATTAAACAACAAAAATTAAACTTATGAGAAAATTATTTTTATTATCATTAGCAGTAATAGGGTTTGCATTCTCTACCAATGCACAAAGTATAGCCGATAATGCTATTGGTTTACGTTTAGGTGATAGTGATGGGTTTGGTGCCGAAGTGTCATACCAAAGAGCTTTAAGTGACAGTAATCGTTTAGAATTTGATTTAGGTTGGAGAGATGGTAATGACTATGACGGGTTTAAACTAGCTGGTTTATACCAATGGGTTATGCCTTTAGACGGTAGTTTTAATTGGTATGTTGGAGCTGGTGGTGGTATTGGCTCTTATAGTGTTGATGTACCAGGAATTGATGATACAGACACATTTATTTTTGCTGCAGGTGATATAGGTATTGAATATGATTTTGAAATTCCGTTACAATTATCTCTTGATTTTAGACCTGAAATTGGTTTTGGAGAAGATTTATATGATAACAATGATTTAGATTTTGATATTGCACTTGGTATTCGTTATCAATTCTAAATAACATTTAATTTAATAATATAAAAAGCTTCACTTTTAGTGAGGCTTTTTTGTTATCTTCAATAAGAGTTTTTTATAATTTAATCTTCTATTATGAAACTAAAAACAAACAAAAATGTAGCTACTATTTTTAATAATTACCCAGAACATATTAAAAATGAAATGGCTGCACTTAGAGCTCTTATTATTGAAACCGCCAACGAAACTAAAAGTATTGATGTTTTAGAAGAAACCCTAAAATGGGGAGAACCAAGCTACATTACTAAACACGGAAGCACTTTAAGAATTGATTGGAAACCAAAAACACCTAACCAATATGCCATGTACTTTCAATGTACTAGCAGGTTAGTTTCTACCTTTAAAAGTATTTTTAAGAATTATTTTGAGTTTGAAGGTACACGCGCTATTATCTTTCAATTAAATGATGAAATACCTAAGGAGCCTTTAAAACTTTGTATAAAAACTGCATTAACCTATCACAAAGTAAAACACTTACCTACATTAGGTATTTAAAAAGTTATAACACCAAACATTTATTTAAAGTATCTTGATAAACAACTTCGTATTGAGGTACTATTTTATGTAAATCAAATTTTAAAGCTTGGGTTCTAGCATTTTCTTTAAAGGTTTTTAATCTATTTTCATTACTTAAAATATACAGGGCATTTTTGGTCATATCTTCTACATCACCAACATCACTTAAAAATCCAGAATACCCATGTATGTTAACTTCAGGAATACCGCCTGTATTACTAGAAATTACAGGTACTTTAGATGCCATAGCTTCTAAGGCTGCTAAACCAAAACTTTCGGTAAGTGATGGTAGTAGAAATAAATCACTAAAGCACAATATTTTATCAATTTCATTACTTCTTCCAAAGAAAATTACTTTATCATCAATTCCAAGCTCAATACAACGCTGCTCTACATATTCTCTTTCGGGGCCTTCTCCTATAAACATTAATTTAGCGGGAATTTCCTTTTGAATATTATAAAACACAGTAATAACATCTTGCACCCTTTTTACAGGTCTTAAATTACTTATATGGGTAATAATTTTTTCATTATCTTCTGCCATAATATGTCTTTGGCAATCTGTAAAACTATGGTTGTATTTATCTAAATCTATAAAATTAGGAACTACGTATATATCTTTCTTAATGTCAAATAAACGCAAAGTGTCATCTTTTAAACTCTTAGAAACAGCAGTTACGGCATCGGATTTATTAATACTAAATGTTACTGCTGGTTTATAAAACGGGTGACTCCCTACCAAAGTAATATCGGTTCCATGAAGTGTTGTTACAAGAGGAACATTAATACCTTCTTCTTTTAACATTTGTTTTGCCATATAAGCTGCATACGCATGCGGAATGGCATAATGAACGTGTAAAATTTCAATGTTATGAAGCTTTACCATATCTACTAATTTACTTGATAACGCTAACTCATAAGGTTGATAGTGAAATAACGGATATTCTGGCACATTAACTTCATGATAATGTACGTTATGGCTTATTAATTCTAACCGTACTGGTTGATTGTATGTAATAAAATGAATTTCATGACCGCGCTTAGAGAGCTCTAAACCAAGTTCTGTAGCTACTACACCACTCCCTCCAAAAGTAGGGTAACAAACCATTCCTATTTTCATATATCAAGTTTTTAGTACTTAAAAATAATTATTAAAACTTTTAGTGTTAAGTACTTTATTAATCTTCAATTGCTTCATAAATAAAGCGTTGTATTTCAGTTCTAATATTTTCTTTTAGCAATAAATTTTTACCTGCTTTTGGGTAGGTTCTATTTGCTAAAAACACATATACTATTTCTGCTTCGGGGTCTGCCCAAGCATAGGTTCCTGTAAAACCAGAATGACCAAAACTGCTCATAGACACACAACCACAGGTTGGACCTTCTTCATCTAATTGTGGTTTATCAAAACCTACACCTCTTCTATTGTGCTTTTCACAATAATAGCAGGTATTAAATTTATCAACTGTTTCTGGTTTTAAATAGCGTTTACCACCATAAAACCCTTTTTGCAAATACATTTGCATAATCTTAGCTACATCATTAGCATTACTAAATATACCTGCATGACCTCCTACTCCATTTTGCATGGCGGCTCCCATATCATGCACAAAACCATGAACTTTTTGGTGCCTATAATAATCATCAATCTCTGTTGGAACTATTTTTTTATTACTAATAGTATGATAAGGATTATACAAAGTATTATTGGCTCCTAACGATTGATAAAAATGTTCTTGAACTAACTCGTCTAAACCTTTGTCGTAATGGTTTTCAATAAATTTCTTTAAAATATAATATGGGAAGTCGCTGTAACGGTATCTCAATCTATCTAACAAATCGGAATCTCTGATGATTTTTTGAATAGAATCTTGATAATCAGACCTTAAATATAGGTTTTTAGCAACTTCTATATTAAAAGTTTCGCTCCTATTTTTTCTATAATATTTTTTACTTGGTTTTTTTGTAACCGTATCTAAAGTATGGTAGTAAAATGGCTCCCAAGGGCGTAATCTGGCATAATGAGATAGCATTTTTTTTATGGTAATATTTTCTTTATTAGAACCTTTGTATTCTGGTAATATGTCTGATAATTTGCTATCTAAAGAAACAATTCCTTGTTCTTCCATTTCCATTAGTAACGGAAGTGTTGCTAGAATTTTAGTTAGAGAAGCTACATCATAAATATCATCATAACTAACTTTGGTTTTACCTTCGTAGGTATGTTTTCCAAAATTCTTATTATAAATAACTTTTCCTTTTCTGGCTATTAGTAATTGAATTCCAGGAGTCATTTTACGACTTACAGCCGATTGTGCTATAGAGTCTACTATTTTTAATTTTTCTGAACTCATACCAACACGTTCTGGCACAGTATATCCTAAGCGTTTAATATCATTTAATTTTACACCATCTCCTGCCTTAAAAAAGGCTCCTACTGAAACTGGCAAGCTTCCTTTAGAGGCTAATGCACCAAAAATTATTTGTGCCGATTTTTGTTGTGCTATTTTACTATTTTGATAGCTAACAACAATGCTCTCTATATTATCAATACTTTTTAAATCGGCCAGCGCATAAGGTTTTGCAAATACATCTAAAACTACATTATGTGTTTTGGCTATTTCTTGTATCCAAGCAAGTTCTTTATCTGTAAATTTATATGATTTCCATGGGTTAGCATTAGATTTATGAAAACCAATAACAACCGTATTATAAACTTGTAATTTCCCTATTAATTCTCCTAGCAGTTCTGCTTTTACATGATGAACTTTGGTATATTTTTTTAATTCGTTAAAAAAAGTAGCGCCAGTATCATCTCCCATTTCTACATAGGCAATTGTTTTAGTTTCTAAGTGCTGTATTGGTAATAAATTATCTTTATTAGTTACAACAGTTATGGCATTTTCAAGTAACTCTTCATATAAAATATCATCTTCTAATCTGTTTAAATCTTTAGTTAGATTATAGACTCCAACAGGTTCATAATTATGCAAACCTACTTTGTACTTAGCTTGCAGTATTTTTTTAACAGAATGTGCTAATCTAGCTTCTGAAATTTCGCCATTATTATAAGCTCTAATAATTCTTAAAATGCCAACCTCAACATCTTCCGACATAAGCATAACATCATTTCCTGCTTTAAAAGCTGCTACATCAATTTCGCCTGTTAAATCAAAATCTGCAGCACCTTTCATGGTTAAGGCATCTGTAAAAATAAGTCCTTTAAAGCCTAAAGAACCTTTTAGAATATTGGTTACTATATTTTTAGATAATGATGATGGATAACCTGAACGACTCTCTAAACTAGGTACATTTAAATGCGCCACCATTACGCTTGAAAGTCCTTCTTTTATAAGTTTTTTATAAGGATACAGTTCTACAGAATCTATTCTTTTTGCATCAAAATTTATTGTTGGTAAGGTTTTATGAGAATCTTGTTCTGTATCGCCATGACCAGGAAAATGTTTTGCGTTGGCTAACACGCCTGCACTTTGCATTCCTTTCATAAAGGCCAAAGCTTTTTCGGTTACGTTATCTCTATCTTCTCCAAAAGACCGGTTGCCAATTATTGGGTTTTTAGGGTTGGTATTAATATCTACCACTGGGGCAAAATTAAAATGTACACCAATACGTTTACAGTGTTCTCCTATATGTTTTCCGGTTCTCTCAATAAGCTCATTATTTTTTATGGCACCTAATGTCATATTCCAAGGAAATGCATAAGTAGAATCTAACCGCATACTTAAGCCCCATTCTGCATCCATACCTATTAATAACGGTACTTTAGAAGCAGATTGCAACTCATTATTTAATTTAGCTTGCCTTACAGGACCACCGTTAGAGTAAATAACACCACCTATATGATGCTCTTTTATAAGTTTAATAATTTTATTTTTGGTTGCAAGGTCTTGATTAGACATGACTTGCACCATGTACAATTGCCCTACTTTTTCTTTTAAGGTCATAGAAGAGTAGATGCTATCAACCCATTTTTTTTGAGCTTCAACATCCTCTGAAAGCAAAGGGTTAGAATTTATTTGCCCCCATATAACATTAATAACGAAAAGAAAAAATACAGTAGTTAAAATTTGACGCATAAAAAATTTTTTAAGCATATTAACATTAAGTAATTAATACTAATAATCATGCCAAAGTACTACTTTTAGTAACAAGATAAAAAGACTTTAAGATAGTTTTATAAAGAAGAAGTTAACCAAATAATATTAATAAACTATTCAATTAAATCGATGTGCCTATCATGATACCCTAATAAGTATAAAACACCATCTAGCCCTATGCTAGAAATGGAATTTTCTGCATTTTCTTTTACGGTAGGTTTGGCATGAAATGCAATTCCTAAACCTGCAAGGTTAAGCATTGGTAAATCATTAGCGCCATCGCCCACAGCAATGGTTTGACTAATATCAATTCCTTCTTTTTTAGCAATTTCTTTAAGGTATTCTGCTTTTTTTTCGCCATTAACAATTTCACCTAAATAGTTACCTGTTAAAGCACCATCTTTAATTTCTAATTGGTTAGCATATACATAATCTATACCCAATTCTTTTTGCAAATAGTGCCCAAAATAGGTAAATCCTCCAGATAAAATAGCTGTTTTAAATCCGTAATTTTTTAAGGTATCTATTAATCTTCTAGCGCCTTTTGTTATGGGCAAATTAACAGCTACATTTTGTAAGACCTCTTCACTTAAGCCTTCTAATAGTTTCATGCGTTTTTTAAAACTTTCATTGAAGTCTATTTCTCCTTGCATTGCAGACTCTGTAATGGCTTTTACTTGCTCTCCAACACCAGCTAATTCTGCTAACTCATCAATAACTTCGGTTTGAATAAGTGTAGAGTCCATATCAAAACATACCAAGCGTCTGTTGCGTCTGTAAATATTATCTTCTTGAAACGCAATATCAACATCCATTTCTTGTGAAATTTGCATGAATTTTTCTGTAAACTCTGCTTTATTATCAATTTTACCTCTTATAGAAAGTTGTATTGAAGCTCTGGGATATTCTTCTTCTTTAACTAAAGATAAACGCCCTGTAAGACGTGTAATGGCATCTATATTTAAACCTTTTTCTGATACTAATTTTGTGACTTCAGATATTTGTTCTGCAGCTAATTTTTCTCCTAAAATAGTTACTATATACCTATCTTTACCTTGAAGACTCACCCAATTTTCGTAATCATCTAAAGAAATGGGGGTAAATTTTGCCGTAATACCCAACTCATAAGCCTTGAATAATAAATCTTTTAATACGGCTGCTGATTTTTTTCCTTTTGGGATTTCAAACATGATACCTAATGATAAAGTATCATGAATATTGGCTTGACCAATATCTAACACTTTAGCTCCATATTCTGCCAATACAGAGGTTAAACCAGATGTTAATCCGGGTTTATCTTGTCCGGAAATATTTAATAAGAAAATATCGTTAGCCATTTTTTTGGATTTACGCTTTGAAAGTTGTAAAAATCAACATTCTATTTGAAATATAAAAAGAAGTGAAATAAAATTTAGTTAAGAAACCTATTATGCCAACTTTCACTAGCTGGTACTTCCCAGTTTTCTTTAAACTCTGCTATGTTATTAACCAGATTATTAAAGACAATGGTATTTTTAGAAATGGCTCTATCTTTTGCCATTTTTTTAAAATCTGCTAAAGATTTATAGGCAATGAACTCTCCTTGTTTATAAGATACATTCATTTTATCCATTAAATCTACATTATATTCTTGTTCTAATTGTTGAATAAAATGTACAGAAGCATCTATAGAGCATCCTGTAGCTGCATTTAAGTTTTGATTTAAACCAATTATAATAAAACGTTTATATTTTATTTGAAACCCAGAATGTAAATCGGCACCATGAGCGGTCCAGTTTTCAATAAAGGTTTCTAATTTAGAGGATATTTCGGCTATTTCTTCTTCTGTAAAAGAACGGTTAGCTTGGTAAATCCAAACTTTAGACTCTTCTGGTAATGTATTAAAATCTACTAGCATTTTTTTATAATTCTTCTGAATTAGCAATCAGTTCAGCGATATCTAAAACCGAAATTTCGGCTTCTTTTTCTTTGGCTTTAACACCATCGGTCATCATAGTATTGCAATAAGGGCAGCCTGTTGCTATTATATTTGGGTTTGTTTGTAATGCATCTTCGGTTCTTAGCACATTTATATCTTTATCGCCTTTTTCGGGTTCTTTAAACATTTGAGCTCCACCTGCTCCACAGCATAATGCATTACGTTTATGTCGGTTCATTTCAACAATACTTGCATTAGTGCTTTTTAGAATCTCCCTTGGTGCATTATATTCGTTGTTAGCTCTTCCTAAATAACATGGATCATGAAAAGTAATACGCTTTCCTTTATATAAGTTGCCTTTTAGTTTTAATCTACCTGATTTAATTAATTCTTGAATAAATTGTGTATGATGCACTACATCATAATTTCCTCCTAATTCTGGGTATTCGTTTTTTAAACAATTAAATGAATGGGGATCGCAGGTAACTATTTTTTTTACTTCGTAAGCATTTAGCACTTCAATATTCATTAATGCTTGCATTTGAAATAAAAACTCATTACCAGCACGTTTAGCTACATCTCCGGTGCAACTTTCTTCGGTACCTAAAACGGCAAAATCTACTTCTGCTTTATTAAGAATTTTAACAAAAGCTTTGGTTATTTTTTTGGCTCTATCATCAAAACTACCAGCAGATCCTACCCAAAATAAAACCTCGGGTTGCTTGCCTTCTGCCATTAAATCTGCCATGGTTGGCACTTTAAGTTCATCACTCATACCGTTAGGTTATTTTGAATTATTCATTTTTCCAGTTTAATCTATCCATTTGATTATAAGGCCATGGAGCTCCATTATTTTCAATATTACTCATCATGTTATTCAGTTCTGTTGGGGCAGCACTTTGCTCCATAACTAAATAGCGACGCATATCTAAAATAATTGACAATGGGTTAATGCTTACCGGACATTCTTCTACACAAGCATTACAGGTAGTACATGCCCAAAGTTCTTCATGGGTTATATAATCTCCTAATAATTGTTTACCATCATCTTTAAATTCTCCATTATTAACATCTATATTTTTACCTACTTCTTCTAATCTATCACGCGTATCCATCATAATTTTACGAGGTGATAGTTTTTTACCTGTTAAATTAGCAGGACATGATGATGTACACCTACCACATTCTGTACAGGTGTAAGCATTAAGTAGTTGTACCCAATTTAAATCTTGTACATCGCTAGCGCCAAATTTGGCTGGTATTTCTTCGTTTGTATCTTCGGCAGGTGCCGCAAATGGATCTGCATTAGGATCCATCATTAACTTAACCTCTTTAGTTACAGATTCTAAATTATTAAACTGTCCTTTAGGTTTTAAGCTTCCATAATAAGTATTTGGAAATGCTAACAGAATATGTAAATGTTTTGAAAAATATAAGTAGTTTAAAAAGATTAAAATACCTACAATGTGTAGCCACCATGCAGCTCTTTCAATAATATGTAAAGTAACTTCTGGTAAATTACTAAACCACGGTGCTATAAATTGACTGATAACATTGCCATTATTCATGCTTTGAAATGATACATCGGTAGCATTCATTATTAAAAACAGTGTCATAAGCACCATTTCAAAATACAAGATGTAATTGGCATCATTTTTTGGCCAACTAGTCATTTCTTTATTCCAGAAACGGCGTATTTTAATTACATTTCTCCTAATCCAAAATAGAGTAACAGATACTAAAACTAAAATGGCTAATATTTCAAAAACACCTATTAGAATACCATAGGTTGCTCCTATTCCTGAGAATGCTCTATGAGTTCCTAATAAACCATCAATAATTATTTCTAAAACTTCAATGTTAATAACAATAAACCCAACATAAACAATAGCATGTAAAATGCCTGCAATAGGTCTGCGCACCATTTTGCTTTGCCCAAAGGCAATACGCATCATGTTTTTAAAACGTTCTTTTTTATTATTGCTTACATCTACATCTTGCCCAAGCTTAATGTTTCTAATTAGTTTTTTTACATTTTTAGTAAAATAACCAATACCGAAAATGAGTAGAATTGCAAAAATTATATTTGGCAAATAATTCATACTAGTTGTTTTCTTCTTCGTCTGCTGAATAAGGAATTTCTTTTTTAGAAAGTATTCTAAAATAGCGTTTTGGGTGTAGTTTAATATCTCTTAAAAGTTCCTCTAATTCTTCTGTTGCGCCTTCTAAATTGTTATATAAAGTCTCTTCTTTTAACAATTTACCCATAGAGCCTTGGCCGCTTTCTAAACCAGCTAAAATGGTATTGAAGTTATTTAAAGTAGACTCTAAATTATCAATAGTCTTACCAATGTTTGTATTAGCTATAGAATCTGATACTTTAGATAAATTAGATGTTATTACTTCTACATTTGACAATGATTTATTTAAGTTACTATTATCATCTGCCAATAGTTTATTAATAGATTGGGCTGAAATTTTAAAAGCTTTAATTGTTCCGTTTAGCTCTGCAATACTACTTCTTAAATTAGCTTTTGTTTGTTCATCAAAAACATCATTTATGTTTGATAGTGATTGTTTACTACTACCAAGAACAGCTTCTAATTTTTCTTGTAGTGGCGTAAGTTTTTGGTTCACTAATTCACTTAAACCTGCCTTAACACTTCCAGCTAACACATCTCCATCTTTGGCATTTTCTGCGCCATCAAATGCTGGTACAATGGCAATAGCTTTACCACCAATAAGACCTGTTTCATACAATTCGGCTTTACTATTTTTTGAAAATTGAAAATCGCTATCAACCAATAATTCTACTCTAAGCTTAGCAGAACCATCGCCTTTAAAATCAATTTTAGTGATTTTACCTATTACTTTACCGCTAATAGTTACTGGCATTGATGGGGTTAAGCCTTCAACATTATCATATTCTGTATAAAACCTACGTGAAGAATCTAGTAGATTTTGTCCTTTTAAGTAATTAAACCCAAAAATAAGAAGTACTATTCCTGAAATTACTAGTAAAGCTGTTTTAACTTCTTTTGTTATTTTCATCTAGTGTTAGTTGATTTTTATGGTTGGGGCAGATGTAACTGGCCATGTGAATTTTAAAATTCTTATAAATTCTATTTTATGGCTCATTTTATAATAAATATGTTTGAAAAACAAATTTAAAATAATTTTGAAAAGAACACTCTTAATTGGCTATTGTTTTTAAGGCTTCTGCTAACGGTATTTTTTTACCATTTTTAAAAGCTACTACAAAACTAGAGCTATAGCCTTTGCTTCTGGCATCTTCTTCTAACTGCTTTGTAGCTTCATAATTGGTTGTGCTACCATAATAGTATTTGTACAAACTACCATCTTTTATTCTGGTAATTTTATTTAAACCTTTAAAATTATACGGCTTGGTTTCTAATGCTTTGGAACTAGCTGCTATTTGAATTTTAAATTCTATATCATTGCTAGGTTGCTCAACCTGCGTCGCTTCAACTAAAACATCACTTTCTGTATTAAAATTTAAATATTTTAAATATTTTTCAATGGCATTGAATAAAGACTTTGTCATTAAATCTTTTCCTTGTTTAGAATTTAAAAAATCTTCTTCTTTTTTATGGGTTAAAAACCCTAGCTCTACTAAAACACTAGGCATATAAGTGTAAGCCAAAACGTAGAAAATATTTTGTTTAACCCCTCTACTTCTTCGTTTAGCGGTAACTTGAAATTCATCTTCAATATAACGAGCTAGTTTTATACTGTGGTCTAAATATTCTTCTTGTGCTAACATTAAACCTAATACAGACTCTGTAGAATTTGGATTAAAGTCTTTGTAAACTTCTGTATTATCTTCTAAAGCAATAACACTATTTTCTCTTTTTGCTACTTCTAAATTTTGCTTATTCTTAGTGGTACCCAACACATAGGTTTCAGAGCCATAGGCTGTACCGTTTTTTCCTGGTTGTGCATTACAGTGAATAGAAATAAATAAATCTACATCTTTTTTATTTGCAGCCATTGTTCTTCCGTTTAAAGTTGGAAAAACATCTTTATTTCTAGTATAAACAACCTTAACATTAGCTAGTTTTTGTTGCAAAACTTTACCCAAAGCCAATGCTACATCTAAAGCTATATCTTTTTCAGTTGTTTTGTATCTACCCGTTCCTGGAGTTCCTGTATCTCTACCTCCATGACCTGGATCTATCATTATTACAAATGGTTTTGCAGATGATTGAGCATATACATTAGTATCTAAAGAAAATGTTAATACTGTTATAATTAATACGAAAAGTGATAATCTGTACGTTTGCATAAATATTTTAACGTCTAAAAAAAACGGTTTATTACTTGTTATTTTTAAGTGTAGATTTTATTTTAAATTTTAAATCAATACACAGAAAAATATATGTAATTTTGGCAATTCAAAAACCGAGCCATACTTTTACAAAAATACATTAAAAGCGTTGCAAACAAACAACTTTAAAATACTTTTTGCTCTAAGTTTTACAGTGTTTATTAACACTATAAGCTTTGGTCAAGACATTCCTAAAAAACCAAAACCCATTATAGGAAATCCTGTTCAAGACACATTGGTTATTAATGCTAATGACATTAAAAAGGAAAAAGACATTGAAATTTCTGAAAAAAATCAAGATTCTACTGTAACAGATTCTGTAAAACCTAAGGAGTTATTAGAACATATAGTTAAATACAGTGCTACAGATTACACAAAGTTTAACCAAAAACAGCAAAAACTGTATTTATACAATAATGCCTCTATAGATTACGGAGATATGAATATAACTGCTGGTAGCATTACTATAGACTATAACAAAAACACTGTATATGCCAAAGGTATAACCGATACCATTGAGGGTTACACACAAAAACCGGTTTTTACACAAGGTAGTAATGTTGTAGAACCAGATTCTATTATTTTTAATACAGAAACACAAAAAGCTCTTATATACAATTCTAAAACAGAACAAGGAGAAGGTACCGTAATAGCTAGTATTACCAAAAAAGAAAATGACTCTGTATATTTTGTGAAAGAGGCAAAATACACTACCGCTGAAGACCTTGAAGATCCTGATTATTACATAAGACTTTTAAAAGCAAAAATAGTACCAGGTAAAAAAATAGTTACCGGAGCAGCTGGTTTATATATTTATGATGTACCTACCCCTGTTTGGTTACCTTTTAGTTTTTTTCCACAAAGTGAAAAACACACCTCTGGAATTATAATTCCAACTTTTGGTGAACAAAATAGTCGCGGTTACTTTTTACAAAACGGCGGCTATTACTTTGCTATAAATGATTATGTAGATTTAGCTGTTTTAGGAGATTATTACACCAACGGAAGTTACGGTTTAAGGTTAGAAAGTGCCTATGCAAAAAGATACCGTTTTAGAGGTAATGTAGCCTTTAGATATGAAAACTTAATTACTAGTGAATTTGGTTTCCCAGACTATGCTAAGAGCACTATTTACAACATACGGTGGTCTCATAGTCAAGATTCTAAAGCCAGCCCTAGTTCTCGTTTTTCTGCTTCAGTTAATTTAGGTAGTAGCAAATATTACCAGTCATCAATAAATCAAATTAATACTGGTAGTAATTATTTAACAAACACATTATCATCATCAGTTTCATATTCAAAAACTTTTGATACGGAACCTGCAATTAATTACAGTTTAAGTGCCACACATTCTCAAAACACCAATACAGAAACCATAAATATGACCCTTCCAACCTTTCAAGGAAGTATAGGAAGAGTTTATCCATTTGCATCCAAAACAGGCTCAAAAAAGGGTATTATTCAAAACATAAACTTACAATACAATGTAACAGGAGAAAACAGCATAACAACTACAGATTCTCTATTCTTTAAAAAAGAAATGTTTGATGATGCCAAAGCTGGGTTTAAGCATACCATACCATTAAGCACAAACTTTAAAGTATTTAAGAATTTTAGTGTTAGCGCTAGTACTAGTTATAACGAAGTATGGACATTTAAAACCATTGAAAAATATTATGATTCTGTTGAAGGAGAAGAAGTAACAGAAACCATAAATGGTTTTGATTCTTATAGAACTTACAATTTTAGCACCAGTATAGGAACCACTCTTTACGGTATGTTTAATTTTGAAAAAGAAGGCAAAGACTCTTACTTAAAAGCCATTAGGCATGTTATGACTCCTTCTATTAGCTACAACATTAATCCTGCTTTTGATAAATACTATGATACCTACGAAGAAGAAGTTATTACTGCCGATGGTTTAACAACTACAGATGTAGAATATTCAAGGTTTGAAGAATCTATTTATGGCGCTCCAAATAAAAGCTTCTCAAGCTCTATGGGAATATCTTTAGCCAATAACTTTGAAGCCAAAGTAAGAGATAAAGATTCTACTGCTACTGAAGATAAAAAAATAAAACTTTTAAATAGTTTAAACTTTTCAACAGCATATAATTTTGCTGCAGATTCACTACAATGGAGCCCTGTAAGAGTTAGTGGTAGTACCCAACTTTTTGATAACAAAATGAGCGTTAACTTTGGTGCTACCTTAGACCCCTACGCACTAGATAATAATAACACCAGAATAAATACATTTAATATTGATAACGGTGGCAGTCTGTTTAGGTTAACCAGCGCAAATTTAACAGCTAGCTGGTCTCTATCTAGTAAAGATGGCAACAACAAAGATAAAGGTAGAGGTTCCGCTGCTGGGAGTGACAACCCTGAAGACGTATTACCAGAAAATTTAGATTTTGCCAATGAGCAAATTGACAGGAACCAAAGAGACAACAGAAAAAATGAAGAACAAGAAGAAGAAAATGAATTTTTTAACCATAAAATACCTTGGAGCCTCCGTTTAGCATACGCCATAAATTATGCCAACTCTACAAGGCAAAATCAAATATCATCACACTCACTTATGTTCTCTGGAGATATTGAGCTAACAAGTAAATGGTCTATTGGAGCATCATCGGGGTATGATTTAAAAAACCAAGGGTTTACCTATACGCAATTACGGTTTTCTAGAGATTTACTAAGTTGGAAAATGAATTTTAGCTGGATTCCGTTTAGCGATAATAAATCATGGAATTTCTTTATTGGTATTAAGTCTAGTATTTTACAAGACTTAAAATACGAAAAACGAAGACAACCAGACCAACAATTATAAAATCTATTTTTAATGAAGAAGATAATAACTACCACAAATGCCCCAGCACCGTTAGGACCTTATAATCAAGCTATTCTTAGTAATAACACACTATATATATCTGGTCAAATAGCTATAAACGTAGAAACCGGGAACCTTATTTTGGATGATATTGAAGCAGAAACACACCAAGTAATGAAAAATTTACAAGCTGTTTTAGAGGCTGCAAATATGACTTTTAATAACGTTGTTAAATCTTCTATTTTTATAAGTAATATGGATGATTTTGGTCTAATAAATCAAGTTTACGGAAGCTATTTTGATGAAGCTACAGCACCAGCAAGAGAAACCGTTCAAGTAGCTAGATTACCAAAAGATGTAAATGTTGAAATTAGTATGATTGCCGTAAATTAAATTAGGCAGAAGTTTCTTTTTTAGAGTATTTAATAAGTAACTGTTTTAGCTTTTCAACCTGTATAGGTTTAGATAAAAAATCATCTATTCCTGCTAATTTTGCATTGGTTATATCATCTTTAAATGCACTGGCAGAAACCCCTATTATTGGTGTCTTAGCCTTTGAGTATTTTCTGGTTCTTTGTATAGATTTTGTAGCTTCATACCCATCCATATCTGGCATATAAATATCCATAAACACCATATCAAAATCTAATATTTTATAAAGTTCTAAGGCTTCTAACCCGTTTTTAACAAACGTACAATCGGCTCCTTGACGCTCTAGTAAAAATTTAATAACCTTTTGGTTCATTCTGTTATCTTCTGCCACTAAAACATTAAATTTATCCTTTAAAATGGGTTTAAATTCTTTTTCTTCAATCTTTATATTCAATGTCTTTTTTAGTTGTAAACTAAAGTAAAAAGTAGAACCTTCATTTTCTTTTGTTTCTAACTTTAGCTCCCCTCCCATTAATTTTACTAATTGGTGTGAAATACTTAACCCAATACCACCGCCTCTATAATCACGCATCATAGTAGCATCATAAGCTACTTCAGAATTATCAAAAATGCGTCTTACCTCTTCGGGTTTCATACCTATTCCGGTATCTTTTATATAAAACGTTATAATTTGCTCATTGTCTATACCAATTGTTTGATCTATAATAATTGAAATCTTACCAGAATTGGTAAATTTAATAGCGTTGTTTATAAGGTTTATTAGCACTTGTTGAATTCGGGCAGAATCTGCCAAAACCAAAAACTTATCTTTTTCTTCAGAAAGAAATTTATACTCAAACTCTAAACCTTTTTCCCAAGCTTGATACTCAAAAACTTTAAAAAGTTTTGTTAGGTCAGTTTCTAAATCAATTGTTAGCATATTTAATTTAAAATCTCCAGCATCTACTTCTGCATTACTAGTTACCATATTAACTAATTGCAATAAGTGTTTTGATGAGTACTGAGCAATTTCAATCTGTGCTTGTTGATCACTATTTAATTCAGATTGTTCTAACATATTTAGCATGCCCATAACAGTGTTTAAAGGTGTTCTAACTTCATAACTCATGTTTGCTAAATAAATTGATTTATGTTCTGCCAATCGTTCGGTTTCATCAAGAGAACTTTTTAATTCATTAACTCTTTCTACCAAATTGTTTCTAGTAATGTCATTTTTTAATTGATTTTTAAAAAAATATTGCAAAACAAAAACTTGTACTATAGCTATGGTAAATAAAGAAACTACTATGGTTCTTACATCAAAAAAATTCTCTAAAAAGGCGTATCCTAAAAAAAGAATTAGAACAATAGATGCAAAAATTAAAAAAGAAAGAATTCTTTTTACGTTGATTCTCAAAAACTTTAATAGAAAATTCATTTAAAAATTGTGGGCTATAAACATATTTATAAATATACTAATAATAAAAACAAACTAAACATATTTATCTTTCATTACATGTTTAAAGTTATTCAAAAAATTGTACTTTTAATTTATTAAAATTAGAAAATAAATGCGCATAGAATACGAGATAAAATTGGGGTTTAAAGATGTAATGATTCGTCCAAAGCGATCTACCTTAAAAAGTAGAGCCGAAGTAAACTTAGAAAGAGATTTTAAATTTTTGCACAGTCCGCTAACATGGACAGGAATCCCTATAATGGCAGCAAATATGGATACAGTTGGCACTTTTGAAATGGCTAAAGCCCTATCTAAACACAAGCTATTTACCGCAATTCACAAACATTATTCTATAGCCGATTGGAATACTTTTTCAGCAAACTTACCTGATGAATTCTCAAATTATATTGCAGTAAGTACTGGTATTAGTAAAGCGGATTCTGAAAAATTAGCAGAAATTTTAAAACATAACCCGTTTATAAAGTTTATATGCATAGATGTAGCTAACGGCTACTCTGAACATTTTGCAGATTTTGTAAAACAAACCCGAGAATTATATCCAGATAAAGTAATAATTGCAGGTAATGTTGTTACCGGAGAAATGGTTGAAGAATTATTACTTTCTGGAGCCGATATTGTTAAAGTAGGTATTGGCCCCGGCTCTGTTTGTACTACTAGAGTTAAAACTGGTGTGGGCTATCCACAACTTTCTGCCATTATTGAATGTGCCGACGCTGCTCATGGCTTAGGTGGTCAAATTATAAGCGATGGCGGATGTACTATCCCTGGTGATATAGCCAAAGCTTTTGGTGCGGGTGCAGATTTTGTTATGCTAGGTGGCATGTTTGCAGGACATGATGAAAGTGGCGGTGAAACTATTGAAAAAAACGGCAAACCCTATAAAAAGTTTTATGGTATGAGTTCTACAACTGCTATGGAAAAACATGTTGGCGGTGTTGCCGAATATAGAGCTAGCGAAGGCAAAACAGTAGAGGTTCCGTACCGAGGTGAAGTAAATTCTACTCTGCAAGATATTTTAGGCGGATTAAGAAGTACATGTACCTATGTTGGCGCAAAACGATTAAAAGAACTTACAAAACGCACTACATTTATTAGAGTTGCCGAACAAGAAAACCAAGTATACAACTCTTAAATTAAACTTCTCATTAAGTATTTTTTAGGTGTTTTTTTGTTAATACGTGAAATTATTAAACATAAATTTCAGCATCTTGTAATTTTAAATGTTTAATACTTATTATTTTACAAATATTAATTACATTTAAAACACATCGTTATTAAAATCCTAAAAAAGCAGTTACTGCAATTGCTTTTTTAGTTGAATTTATTTTAAAAAAAACCTAGTATACCTATGGCGTTAAAAGTAGTAATTTCACACAAAACAGTTTATAAATATGATCGTTCAGTTTCTCTTTCCCCTCATATTTTTAGGTTAAGACCTGCACCACATAGCAGAACACCAATTGAGGCGTATTCTTTAAAAATAAAACCAGAAAAACATTTTTTAAATTGGCAACAAGACCCCTTTGGAAATTACTTAGCGCGTTTAACGTTTCCTGAAAAAACAAAAGAACTCTCTATTGACGTAGAAATTATAGCAGATTTACAATCTATTAATCCATTCGATTTTTTTGTTGAAAAATATGCTGAAGAATATCCTTTTAAATATTTAGAAACTACCAAAAAAGAACTTTTACCTTATTTAGAAATTACAGATAACGGTCCGCTACTCAAAGAGTTTCTTAAAACTATTGATTATACTCCTAGAAAAACCATCTATTTTTTAATCGATATTAATAAAAAAATATATGAGCATTTAAAATACAATATTAGAATGGATCCTGGAGTACAAACCTGCGAGGAAACTCTATCTTTAAAAAAAGGCTCTTGTAGAGATTATGCGTGGTTATTTGTACAAACTATGCGCCATTTAGGGTTTGGTGCTCGGTTTGTTTCAGGCTATATTGTTCAGTTAAAATCTGATGAAAAATCGTTAGACGGACCTTCTGGCCCCGAAGAAGACTTTACAGATTTACATGCTTGGACAGAAGTTTATATACCCGGAGCAGGTTGGATTGGTTTTGATGCCACCTCTGGTCTTTTAGCCGGAGAGGGGCATATTCCTTTAGCCTGTACACCTTCATTTGAAAGTGCTGCCCCTGTAACAGGTGCTACCGATGTGTGTGAAACCGAATTCTTTTTTGAAAACTCTGTAACACGAATTTTTGAATCACCAAGGGTTACAAAACCTTATACTGAAGAACAGTGGAATGCCATTTACAATTTAGGTTTTAAAGTTGAAGAAGAATTAGAAAAAGGTGATGTTAGGCTAACCATGGGAGGCGAACCTACATTTGTATCAATAGATGATATGGAATCTCCTGAATGGAATACCGCTGCCGATGGTGAACATAAAAGAGAACTAGCAAAAAATCTATCAACAAGGTTATATGACACCTTTGGTAAAGGAGGCGTTTTACATCAAGCACAAGGTAAATGGTATCCTGGAGAACCCCTACCGCGTTGGTCTATTGAAATATGTTGGAGAAAAGACGGTAAAGCTATTTGGAAAAACAAAAACTTACTATCGTTATTTTCTGATAATCCAAAACTACCAAAAAATGCCGATAAAAAGTTTCTTGAAAAACTAACTAAATATTTAGGTGTAACTGATTGGACAATTATGCCAACCTTTGAAGATAGTTTTTATTTTCTGTGGGAAGAAGGCAAAATACCTCTTGATATAGATCCTACAAAAAAAGATGGTAATTTATTAGTAAAAAATAAATTACAAGAAATTTTAAAAGAAGGAACTACAAAACCTGTGGGATACGTATTACCTCTAAACAACTCGCAAAACACTTGGTATACAAGTACATGGGAATTTAGAAGAAAACACCTTTTTTTAATTCCAGGCAATTCTCCTGTTGGCCTCAGACTGCCTTTAGAATCTCTAATAAAAAAACCAAAACAAGGTGAGTTTCCTAGTTTTGAGCCAAATCAATTTTCAGAACAAAAAGAATTTCCAAATTATTCAGAGTTAGTTGCAAAGCGCAAAAGAGATTTTAAAACCAAAAGGCTTAAACCAAGTAAATTTAACTACTTTGTTCGCACCGCATTATGTGCCGAAATTAGAGATGAAAAACTACATTTATTTTTACCACCATTAGATGCTGCCGAATACTATTTAGATTTAATTGCTGCCATTGAAACAACATCACAAGAGCTAAACATTCCTGTTGTTTTAGAGGGATATGACCCGCCTCATGATAACCGTTTAGAGTCTATGAAAATAACTCCAGACCCCGGCGTTATTGAAGTTAACATTCATCCTGCTAAAAACTGGGAGGAACTAACAAACAACACTCTAAAACTTTACGAACAAGCTAAAAAAGCAAGATTAGGCACCGAAAAATTTATGCTAGACGGTAAACATACCGGTACTGGCGGAGGCAATCATGTTACCTTAGGAGGTGTAACTCCTGCCGATAGTCCGTTATTAAGAAAACCTAGTTTATTAAGAAGCTTACTAACTTTTTGGCAACATCACCCCGGATTATCATACCTCTTTTCTGGTGCTTTTATTGGAGCTACAAGTCAAGCACCTAGAGTTGATGAAGCCAGAATGGATAACCTATATGAGTTAGAAATTGCTTTTGAACAAATACCAAAAAATGGAGATGTTCCTTTTTGGCTTACCGATAGATTATTTCGTCATTTATTAACTGATATAACAGGAAACACCCATAGAGCTGAGTTTTGTATAGATAAACTATATTCACCCGATTCTTCTTCTGGAAGACTTGGTATTTTAGAGCTACGTGCTTTTGATATGCCACCGCATGCACAAATGAGTTTAATGCAAAACTTATTGGTTAGAACACTAGTAGCATGGTTTTGGAAAAAACCTTACGAGCACAAACTAGTTAGATGGGGAACAGAGTTGCATGACAAATTTTTAATAGAACACTTTGTACGCGAAGATATTAAAGACATTGTAGAGCAATTAAATGCCGCTGGTTATAACTTTAAGGAAGATTGGTTCAATCCATTTTTTGAGTTTAGATTTCCACTACATGGCATGGTGAAAATCAACAATATTAACTTAGAATTACGAGCAGGTATAGAACCTTGGAATGTTTTAGGTGAAGAAGCAACTGGTAGCGGCACTGCTAGATATGTAGATTCTTCGGTTGAGAGAATGCAGGTAAAAGTTTCTAATTTTAACAACGATAGGTATGTACTTACTTGTAATGGCATAAGAGTAGACCTAAAAAATACAGGAGTAAAAGAAGAATATGTTGCTGGTATTAGGTACAAAGCTTGGAATCCTTTCTCTGCTTTACATCCTACCATTGGTGTTGACACTCCATTGGTTTTTGATATAGTAGACCTTTGGAATAAACGCTCTATTGGTGGCTGTACTTATTTTGTTTCACACATTGGAGGGCGTTCATATGAAGCTGCACCTATTAACAGTTTAGAGGCAGAATCTAGAAGAATTAACCGTTTTTGGGAATTTGGGCATTCACAAGGCCATATAGAAAACATTTCTCAAGGTTTTGAACCTTCTTCAAGAAAAGTAGAAGTACAACAAAAACAGAAAAAATTTAAGTATAAAGAACTTCCTATTAACATAGATTTTCCAAATACCTTAGATTTGCGAAAAAAATAACGTTATATGCCCTTTAGTTCTAATACATTATTTCAAAATTATTTTTCTGAATTTAAGAATTATGATGAAGTATTAAAATCTAACATGACCATAAATCCCAATTGGGAAAAACTACTCAATAATCTCACTCAATTTAGCAACAAAAATTTAATAGCTAAACAAGAGGAAATTGATTGGTTAATGGATGAAAATGGTGTTACCTATAACGTTTATAATGACCCCAAAGGCATGAACCGTTCATGGAACTTAAACATAGTTCCGTTTTTAATACATCAAAAAGAGTGGGAAGCCATTGAAAAAGGTATTATTCAAAGAGCCGAATTACTAAACTTAGTTTTAAAAGATATTTATGGTAAGCGAGAGCTCATTAAAAATGGCATTGTACCACAAGAAGTTATTTTTGCACATCGTGGCTTTTTAAGACAATGTGATCAAATTCAGTATAAAACAGCTAAAAATTTACTAATACATTCGGCAGATTTGGCTAGAGGTCCAGATGGACGTATGTGGGTGGTAAATGACCGAACACAAGCCCCTTCTGGTATGGGTTACGCCTTAGAAAATAGGTTTTCTTTAAGCAAAACCATACCTAATATTTTTCAAGGTATTAATGTGAAAGATCTTTCAAACTTCTTCTTTCATTTTAATAAAATGCTCATTGAATCTGCTCCTCAAAATAAAGATAACCCTAACATTGTTGTACTTACACCTGGACCACTTAACGAAACCTATTTTGAGCACGCTTATATGGCTTCTTTTTTAGGCTATCCGTTAGTTACTGGTAACGATTTAGTTGTTAGAAGTGGTAAACTCTGGATGAAAACCTTAAAAGAACTTAAGCAAGTTGATGTGGTTTTAAGACGTGTAGACGACGTGTTTATGGATCCACTTGAACTACGCGAAGATTCCTACTTAGGAGTAGCTGGCTTATTAGATGTTATTAGAGAACAGCGTGTTGCCATTATAAACCCTATAGGAAGTGGTATTTTAGAAAACTCTGGTTTAATTCCTTTTATGAATGCCATTTGCCAATATTTTTTTAATGAAGATCTAATTTTACCACAAATTGCCTCTTGGTGGTGTGGTCAAGAAAAAGAATGTACATATGTACTAGATAATTTAAAAGATTTAGTTGTTAAACGTATTGACAGATCTAACCGAGAAAATATATTTTTCTGTGAGTTTTTAGACAGTAATGAGTTAAAAGCTTTAAGAGATGAAATTCTATTAACTCCATATCAATTTGTGGCACAAGAAAAAATTTCGTTTTCTACAGCACCCGATTTTGTAAATGGTAATTTAGAACCAAGAAAAGTGGTTTGTAGAACATTTTCTATAGCAACTAAAGACACCTATACTGCAATGCCTGGTGGCTTGGTAAGGGTTGCTCCAGAACGAGAAAATTTATTTGTATCAAACCAAAGAGGTGGCGTAAGTAAAGATTTTTGGATTATTACAGATGAGTTTCAACCTAATATTCAAAAATATTCTTGGGATAATACGTGTAAAATTTCCATATCTCATATTAATGATTTACCCAGCAACATGGCAGAAAACCTATATTGGTCTGGTAGATATTTAAGTAGGTCTTTAAATACGGCTAGGTACTTACGTATGGTACTTAATAGAATGAATAGTGAACAATTTCAAAATAAAAAAACCGATTCTGAGAACTTGGTGTTTTTATTAAAATCTGTTACAACTATTACCTCTACTTTTCCCGGTTTTGTTGGAAAAGGTTCTGAAGAAGTTTTAAAAAATCCCTTAAAGGAAATTATTTCATTAATAACAGATGAAACTCGTTTAGGAAGTTTTGCACAAACCATGTTTAGTTTCAATAATTCTTATTACACTTTAAGAAGTTTATGGTCTAGAGACATGTGGCGTGTTTTTGATAGTATTAAAAAACTTTGGAATAAGTTTAAAGAAAACAGCAATTACTCAATTCCAGAATTGGTTAAATTTTTAGACCGAATTGTTACACGTTTAATAGCTTTTATGGGGTTAATTGAAGAAAGCATTTTAGTAAACCAAGGACTTCTTATATACTTTATTGGTTTACAAGCAGAACAAGCTATGATGAATATTGCCAAAAGTAGGTCGCTTCTTGTTTTTAATTTTGATGAAGCTAAACAATATGAAATTTTAGAATCTTTTCTGCTTAGTAATGAAAGTCTAAATATATACAGATATAGCTATCGTTCTCATTTAAGCATTGAAAATGTAATAAACTTACTAATACTAGATAAAGAATATGCTAAGTCTTTAACATACCAAATTAATCGTATTAAAAAAGATATTGATAGATTACCATTACCAACAAACACTATGGGCGTATCTAAATGTCAACAAAAAATTGCAGAAGCTAGTTTATTAATTCAAAATTTAAACTCAGATATGCTTTTACAGTTAGATGAACATGAAGCAATAAGGCAAAACTTAGACCATGTTTTAAGAGATTTAAGCAATTTACTTCATGAGGCATCTATAGAACTATCAGATATGTATTTTAACCATTCTTATCAACAAAAGCAATTATTAAATCAAAATTTTCCGCTTTCATAAATGAAATACAAAGTATCACACACCACTAGTTATAGGTATGAAGTAGGCGTTACTTTCTGTCATAATATAGCAACCATAAAACCCAAGAATATGCTTGGGCAAACCGTATTGAGTTACAATTTAAACGTTACTCCTAGCCCAACTGAAATATCTGAAAGATTAGATTTTTTTGGTAATACTGTAACTAGGTTTTCAATTCAAAAACATCATTCTGTTTTAACAGTAACCGCTAATAGTATTATTGAAAAAGACAGTAGTTTACAACCTAATATTTATAATTCCCCTGGAGGGCAAAACATTACTTTACAGGAGTCTTTATTAGCATTACAAAATATAAATTCTGAACTTTTAGATATACGCCAATTTATATTAGAATCTATACTTGTTGCAGGAATAACACCCGAAATTAAAGCGTATGCCGAAGTATCTTTTAAACCAAACCGATCTGTTTTTGAATCTGCACATGAATTAATGCAACGTATATATACAGATTTTGAATTTAACACTAAAGTAACCAATGTTGCCACCCCTATTAAAGAGGTTTTTGAAAAGAAAAAAGGTGTTTGTCAAGACTTTGCTCAAATAGCTATTGCCTGTGTACGTTCTGTTGGCTTACCCGCAAGATATGTAAGTGGGTATATTGAAACATTACCTCCACCTGGAAAAGAAAAATTAGTAGGAACAGATGCTTCGCATGCGTGGTTTTCGGTGTATATTCCTGAGTTTGGTTGGGTAGATTTTGACCCTACAAACAATCAAATTCCTAAAAACCAGCATATTGTTATTGCTTATGGAAGAGATTACTATGATGTTCCACCACTTAAAGGTGTTATTTATAGCACTGGGATGAACAAAATGAAAGTAGCTGTTGACATAAGACCCGCTGATGAATAAACAGCTTCATATTTTAGGCTATATTTTTTTACCAATAGAACCTTTTTTATCTGGAATAAGCTCATAAACAAAATCTGGTTTTAAGCCTATTTCTTTACTATGTGATACATATAAAACTGCGGTTTCACTCTCTTTAGCAATTTTATTTATTAACTCAGTAAAAATGTTAATATCACTATCGTCAAGTCCGTTTGTAGGTTCATCTAAAATAAGTAATGGCGGATGTTTTACCATGGCTCTGGCAATTAAAACCAAACGCTTATGCCCACTTGATAAGGTTTGAAAATTTCTATCTTTAACATCAAGCATATTCAATAAGTTTAACCATTGATGAGCTATTAATATTTGATTTTCATTAGGATATTTATATAACCCAACCGAGTCATAAAACCCTGAAAGAATCATTCTTTCAATAGTATCAGAACGCCTAAACCCCTGAAGCATCTCTGATGTAAAATAGCCAATTTTCTTTTTTATATCCCAAACACTTTCTCCACTACCCTTTTTTACTCCAAAAAGATGAATATCTTGATTGAATGCCTTAGGATTATCACCAGAAATAAGTGACAATATGGTACTTTTTCCAGAACCGTTTGGTCCTTTTAAATGCCAAAATTCGCCTTGTTTAATTTCCCAACTAATATCTTTTATTATTGGTTTATCTAAGTACGAAACTGTAACTTTATTAAACTTAACTAATGATTTATTTTTTACTGTTACCTTTTCAATGGGTTGTGGCAAATCAGTAATAAAATGTTTGGTTACTTTTGGGGTTATTGAATTAATATCATTTATTAATTCTAAACGTTTACCAGATGGCTTATAAACAGTATTAATAAAAGGAAGAATATCTCTTTTTCTGTTTGCTATTTGAACTATCCAGATGCTTTTACTTAAATCTTCTAAAGTTTCTGCAATATTTTTCTGGGCTTGTACATCTAGGTTTCCAAATACATTATCGGCTATAATATATTCTGGTTTATTTGCAATAATATGGTTTATTAAAGCTTTTTTTCTTTCTCCTTCAGATGATTTTGTTAGTCCGTTTTTATTAGTAGTAGCAACACCTATATGTCCGTGACGTTTTTCTTCTTCAATAAATTTGTTTATAGTTATTTCAGAAAACAACGCTCCTTTTAAATTTTGTAATTCGCTAATAATGCTACCTGATAAAATATTTTTTATTAGCGTTCTTTTATCGTCTTTATTAGATATGTATATGGCTAAATGTTTCTTCAAAACTTTAATTAAATTTTAAAAGAGCACTAAACTATTTAAAATATATAAAACAAAAAAGAGGGATTACCCCTCTTTTTAATAATATCTAATTCTTCTTACTATAAGTTTTTAGTGTGAAATGGTACTAAACCATCTATAGGTCTGCGCTCAAAATTACCAACTTTAAAGCCCATTTCTTCAGCTACTTCTTTTATTTCATTTTGAGAAAAATAAGCAATAGAACCTGCAAAATGTACTGGAACAGTTTTAAGCTCTTCTTTATATTGCATAATCATGTTTTTAGCAAATAAACGTATCCCGTCTTTAATTAGATTAATAGTATATTCTGAATCTTTATGCAAAAACATAAACTCTGCAAAATTTGCTAAATAAGCATTAGGGTTGGGTTGTTTGTATAAATTATATTTAATAAAGTCAGGCTCCATGTTAAATTTAGATCCAAATGCTACTCTTACATTTTCGGGCATGTGATTAAAATAATAATCTCTAATTAATTGCTTTCCGAAATAATTACCAGAAGCATCATCCATAAGAGTGTATCCTAAAGACACAACGCGTTGGTGTACTTTTTCGCCATCAAAATAACTACAATTAGAGCCTGTACCCATTATACAAACAATAGCTGCTTCTTTGGGATGATTAATAGTTGAATAAACTGCAGCCAAAGTATCTTCATTTACTTCAACATGTGCATTTTTAAAAATATCTTTTAAAACGCTTTTAAGTGTTTCGCTAGGTTTTTCTGTTCCACAACCAGCCCCATAAAAAAATACGTGAGTTACTTTGTCGCTATTATTTATAAGCGCTTCACTTTTTTTTATGATTTTATATAATTTTTTTTCACTTAAAATGGCTGGGTTAAGACCTTTAGTCCTAACTTTATCCATTAACTTATTACCGTTTTTATCTACCGCTAACCAGTCTGATTTGGTAGAACCACTATCAACAATTAAAATCATAAAACCAAAAATAAAAAAACTCCACAGTAATCAAATGTAAAACACTTAATACACTGTGGAGTGATATAATTACAAACTAAATTATTTTACCGATGCAATGTATTGAGCTAAATCAACTAATTTAGTTGAGTAACCAAATTCATTGTCATACCATGATACTAACTTAAAGAAGTTATCATTCAAAGCAATACTTGCTCCTGCATCAAAAACACTAGTTAATGATTCTGAAACAAAGTCTTGAGATACAACAGCTTCTTCTGTGTAACCTAATACACCAGCTAATTCACTTTCTGAAGCAGCTTTTAAAGCAGCTTTAACTTCATCCCAAGTAGCTGATTTTTCAGTTCTAACAGTTAAATCTACAACAGAAACATCTGGAGTTGGAACTCTAAATGCCATACCTGTAAGTTTTCCGTTTAATTCTGGAATTACTTTACCTACTGCTTTAGCAGCACCAGTTGATGAAGGAATGATATTAGCAATAGCACTTCTACCACCTCTCCAGTCTTTTCTAGATGGACCATCTACAGTCATTTGTGTTGCTGTGGTGGCGTGTACTGTTGTCATTAAACCTTCAACAATTCCGAAATTGTCATTAATTACTTTAGCTAAAGGAGCTAAACAGTTTGTTGTACAAGATGCGTTTGATACAATAGTATCTTCTGCAGTAATTTTATCATTGTTAACACCCATTACAAACATTGGTGCATCTTTTGAAGGCGCCGAAATAGCTACTTTTTTAGCACCTGCAGTAATGTGTTTTTGTGCCCCTTCTAATGTAGTAAAGATACCTGTACAATCTAATACAACTTCTGCTCCAACAGCATCCCATTTTAAATCTTCTGGGTTACGTTCTGCAGTAATTCTTATTTCGTTACCGTTTACTACTAAGTTTCCGTCTTTAATATCTACTGTCCCGTCAAATCTGCCGTGAACAGAATCATATTTTAATAAGTATGCTAAATGTTCAACATCTAACAAGTCATTAATTCCTACTACTTCAATATCATTAGGTCTAGAAGCTGCAACTCTAAATGCAATTCTACCTATTCTACCGAAACCGTTAATTCCAATTTTTAATTTTGACATATCTAAGTTAATTAGTGTGTTATGTGCTCATTATATCTGAGACACGTAATAATTCTAAATTTATTTTTGTTTTACCTTTAATAGCATTCTCTAAAGGTGTTAATTCCATTTTATTGTCTAGTAAACCAACCATATAATTAGTTTCTCCGTTTAACAATGATTCTACGGCTTTAACTCCCATTCTACTAGCTAAAACCCTATCAAAACACGAAGGAGCTCCACCACGTTGCATATGCCCTAATACAGATACACGCACGTCATAACCTTCCATGTTTTCATCTACATATTCTTTTAATTCGAAAATGTTTTTTCCTATTTTATCACCTTCGGCAACCACTACAATACTTGAGGTTTTACCAGATGTTCTACTTTTGTTTAGAGACTCTTTTAATCTTTCTAAACCTAAATCTTCTTCTGGTATTAAAATTTCTTCTGCTCCACCTGCAATTCCTGTGTTTAGTGCTATATGACCTACATCTCTCCCCATAACTTCTATAAAGAATAATCTGTTATGTGAGCTTGCTGTATCTCTAATTTTATCAATAGCATCTACCACAGTGTTAAGTGCTGTATCAAATCCTAAGGTATGTGTAGTTCCAAAGATATCATTATCAATAGTACCAGGAATTCCCATTACTGGGAAATCATATTCTTGATTGAAAACTAACGCTCCGGTAAATGACCCATCACCACCTATAACTACTAGTCCTTCAATACCTTCTTTTACAATATTTTTAAACGCTTTTTCGCGTCCTTCTTTGGTTCTAAATTCTTTTGAACGAGCAGATTTTAAAATGGTACCACCCTTGTTAATAATACCTCTTACACTACGTGCATCCATAGGTTTAAAATCGCCCTCAATCATACCTTGGTAACCACGGTACACTCCTACACATTCTACACCATGATACGCACAGGTTCTTACTACAGAACGAACAGCAGCATTCATTCCTGGGGCATCACCTCCAGATGTTAAAACTCCTATTTTTTTAATTCTATTTGGCATATCTTTAATTTGCTTGTAAAATTACTAAACAAAAACTATATAATCATAGTATTTACCCTATTTTAATGCTTACTTAACACTATAACGTTTTAGTAAATAACATTTTATAACAGGCGAGAAAATGATGTGCAAAATAAGTATAAAAAGTGGTAATTTTACTTTTTTGAAGTTGTTTTGTGAGTTATAAAATCTGGTAAAGAATTGTTGTTATTTTCTTCTAATACTTCTTTTTCTCGAGCTTCTTCTGTTTGCTTCTTTTTAAATAGATTTTGAATGAGTTCTTTAAAGGTATCAAAATCTACATTATATGAAAGTCCAACCCCTTGCGTATAGCCAATATCTTCACCAAAATTTTGAATACTATTTTCTCTATTAAAAACTTTAGCTACTAAAGTTCCTTCATCGTTTAACAGAAAATCTATTTGAACATCGCCTGCTACAACTGTGTTTGTGGCATCTGCTCCTCCAATGGGCACTCCTACTTTACCGTTTATAAGTACTCTGTCGCTAATTTGAGTTTGTAATGTAACCCCAACTCTATCATCGGTTTGGTAATCTGGACTGTTTTGTCCTGCTTCATAATTAACTCCTAAATTAAACTTACCGTTTCCGTTAGAAAAAATACCATTAATTATACCATTGAGCCTTTCTGCTATGGTTCCTGAGAAATTAAGTTCATTTAGACCACGAGAAAAAGACCCTGTTGATATTAAATATAATGCTTGGTTTTGTTTATCATCTGGGGCTTCTAAACGGTACTGCAACTCTGATTTTACAGATGAATTCACATTAGGAAACTCAAAACTAAACTCTGGTGTGGGCTGTTCTAAATCGCCTGTTAAAGCAATGTTTAATTCAACTGGAATACTTCTATTTATAGGATTATCTAGCAATGGCGATGGGTTTGCTTGTGTTTTATAAATGGCCAACATATCTATAGTAGTATTTCTTAAAGGGTCTCCATTCCACGCTATTGTTCCACCAGGTTGCACTATAAATTGTTTTTGCACTAAACCACCGTAAGCAAAATTGTAAATCCCTTCAAATACCGCAAAATCTCCCCACATATTAAATTTTCCGTTGGTATTAATTTCTACTAAAATACCGCCTCTACCTTTTCCTTTTAGTGAATGGCCCGTATCTTTATCTATAATTATTTCTAAATCGGCATCTTCAGTTACATCTACATCAAAATCTAATTCTAAACCTTGAATTTCTTCAAAGGTTACTTCTTCGCCTTTATTTTTTGCTTCTTTTTCCTTTTTGGTAACAAAATGAATGAAAGAATTATCTCCAAAAGATTCTGTATCATTTAAAGGAATTTTAAAGACTGTACCTGCTTTGGTTTCGGCAATTACATTAATATTTAATTGTTCTGTAGGCCCTTTTATTTGTGCAACACCTCCCATAAAACCACGCCCATAATACAAAGATTCTTCAGTTTCTTCTGTGTCTAAAACTAATAATCGTTTCGTTTTTATGTTTAAATCTAAACTCCATTTAGATAGGTTTACGTGACTTAGTGACCCATCTAAAATTCCTCTTGAGTTAAATTTTGTATCTGTTAGCTGAATATTATTAAAAATAAAACTTTGATCTTTTAAAGTTACCGAAGCATTATTATTAAAAGCATAATCTACATTTAAATAGGGTATGCCTAAACCAGCATCTTCTAATTTAAGGTTGCCCTCTATATTTGGTTTTTTAAGGTCTCCAACTATATTTACCTCTCCAGTTATAAAGCCTCTAATATTAGACAGTACTCCATCTAACAACGGATTGAGTGGTGATAGGACGAAATGATCAAAATTAACACCTACATCTATTGTAGATTGTTTTCCTACTACATTAATATTTCCTTGAGCTATTAACGATTTAGAGATGTCATTTTTAATATTGGCATTTACCACATAGTTTGTTAGGTCTTCATTACCTTTAATTTCTGCATCAAAATCTCCCAACGGGAAATTATTGATTTTAAAATCATTTATAACAATGGTTGAGTTTGGTAAATAACTACCATTTTGTTGCAGTATATCTAGCTTACCATTTACTTTTCCTGCAAGCGACAAGCTATCAATATCTGGGGTTATTTTTGCAAGATTTACATTTTTAAAATTTAGCTTAATATCTTTTTGTGTAGAATCTTTTAAAAAGCCAGATAGTTTTATTTCTTCATCTTTATGGTTTATTTTTAAGTTATTGAAGTTAAACTTAGTTAAAGCCTTATTAAAAGACAATTTATTTAAAGTATCTGATTTTTCATTAATATACCATTTCCTGTCTTTTATGGTGAAATCTGATTTTTTAAAGCCTATAACAGATTCTAATTCTTCATTAATAGTATGATAAAAACTTAGATTATAAGTATCTTTATTTTGTTTACCGCCTTTAAACTCTGAACGCATAAACAAGGTATCATTTACCGTAACGTTAATTAAATTGAATTTAGAAACGTTGTAAAATTTGGTGTTTAAACTATCTACTTCTACATAAGTATTAAAAAGCGGATTACTATTATCTACCTGTAGTTCTATATTATTTGCAAAGTAATCATAAACCTTTATTTGTGGCGATTTAAATGTGAGTTTAAAATTGGTTTCATCGCTTTCTACTCTACCACGAATAAAGGTGTTTTTACCTAATTCAATTTCGGGAAAAATAACCTCTGCTATTTTATTGTATATTTTAAAATTGAAATCTATACTCTGATTAGTTTTTACTTTATGTGGAATGTAATTGGTATATATGTGCCCTAAAGAATTTTCAAAAAGTTTTTTTAAATCGTTGAAAACAAAGCGTCCTTTTAAATCGCCTTCAATAATATCTGGCGATTTAAATTCTATATACCTAATGCTGTTATCAAATCTTGAAGATATATTGAATGTTTTAAAATAATAGGTATCATGCTCATTAGTATAGGTAGTATTGCTAAATGAAATTCTTCCGTAGGCATCATCTAGATTGCTAGCATTCATGTTCATATTAAGCCTACTTTTAAAAATAGAAATACTATCTTTTTTTATAAAGTTAAGGGTGTTTAGGTTGGCATAATCTACATCGGCTTCAAAATCGTATTTTTTTATTTCTTCAGAAAAATCTACTAATCCGCTAAATTGCATTTGAAGATTTTTATCGTTTACAATTAAGTTCCCATCAAAAATTTTGTTTCTAACATTACCCGCAACTTTTATACGGCTATAATTGTAATTGTTATAAACTATATTGTAAATATCTCCTTTTACTTTAGTATCAATAGTTTCTGTAATAAAGCCGTTACCTTCAACATCAAAATCTAAAGATCCTATTCCTATTTTGGGGTCATCTAGAAAAACACCAAAATCAAACTCCTTAAATTCAACTTTACCATGATAAACGGCATTATCAATGTCATTTACTTTGGTCATTTTTAAATCATTATAAACAACACCTATCTCTGTATCAATCTCAATATCTGCATTTACAGTTGTAGATGTTATTTGTGTGTTTCCGGTAATTGTAAACCTACCTAATCTTTCAAAAGTAGAAGGTATAGCTTCTCCTATAACATTGGGCAAAAGAGCTTTTAAGTCTGTATAAGTTGATGTTAAATTAGAAAATCTGCCATCCATAAAGAAATTATTTTCTTCTTTGCTAAACAGATTTTTAAAGTCTATATCACCAAGTACTTTAGTATTTCTATTAGTTTTAAGGTTTAAGTTTGTTGCCCTTAAATTGTTTAAAGTGCCGGTTAAATTAACATCAAAAATAGCTCTTTGATTGTATCCAAACTCATCATAAATTAAATTAAGTTCATCTAACAAGATATCAGATTCTTTAAAGTTAGCTTCAACTAAAACCTTATCGGTAAAATACTGTAAATCTTCTCTCTTATATAAAAATTTAAGGTCTCCTTTTAGTGTAGATTGTGGTGTTTTAATGTTTAAATTATCAAAGGTCATTCCGGTGAGTGTGTACTTAAAATTGGTCATCATATTTTTAATACTCAAACCTCTGCTATCTATAAATGACAGCTTATTAATTCTGGTACTTACATCACTTCCTTTAATTAAAAAATTGGTAGCATTAACATTTAAGTCTTTAAAGTCTAAACGTTTAGCCACCTCTCTATTTTCATCTGTTAACTTAAAAACACCGTTGTAAATTGACACATCACTAGACGATAACAAAAAGGTACCATCTCCTTTTTTGGGGTTATCTCCTTCAATTTTTTTAACAAAAATATCAAGATTAGTATCGGTTGTGTCTTTATATGTTTTAATGTTTAAATACAAATCAATAATATCAACATCACCAAAGGTCATCTTGTTATTATACAGATTATGAAAACTTAAAATAGAAGTATTTAATTCTGCAATATTTATTAGTGTGTCTTTTTTATAATCTTCAATAAAAATATTTTTAAACTCTACGTCTCCGTTTAGTTGTAGCCCTACTCTTTTAATACTAATATTAGTACCAAACTCTTCATTAAGCCTTTTTGTAGCATAATTACCTAAACTTGTTTGTACTGCTGGAATAGAAAGCACTAACACCAAAATGATGAAGATAAGCAGGAAAATACCCGCTATTTTAGATGCTATTTTTAATACTTTTTTGATACCTGCTAAAGTTATGATATTATTAAGAATAAACTACATTTGTACTTACGAATGTTAAAGTACCCTTAGATGTCTATTCGTTGCCAAAATTAACAATTATTGTGCCTAAAATTTATTAATGGATTCACAAAATATTTTCATTCTAGGAATTGAGTCATCTTGCGATGATACAGCAGCTTCTGTAATATATAACGGAAAAATTTTAAGTAATGTAATTGCTAGTCAAAAAATTCATGAAGAATACGGTGGTGTTGTGCCAGAATTAGCCTCTAGAGCACACCAACAAAATATAGTACCTGTTGTACACCAAGCTCTAAAAAAAGCAGGTGTTACCAAAGAAGAATTAAGTGCTGTTGCCTTTACTCGTGGTCCAGGACTTATGGGGAGTTTGCTTGTTGGTACCTCTTTTGCTAAATCTTTGGCTTATGGTTTAAACATACCATTAATAGATGTTAACCATATGCAAGCCCATATTTTAGCCCATTACATTGATGAGGAAGGTTTTAAAAAACCACCCTTTCCGTTTTTAGCTATGACTATTTCTGGTGGGCACACCCAAATTGTTAAAGTGAACCATTATTTTGATATGGAAGTTATTGGCGAAACTATTGATGATGCCGTTGGTGAAGCCTTTGATAAAAGTGGAAAAATACTGGGACTTGGTTATCCTGCTGGACCAGAAATTGATAAACGCGCTAAATTAGGAAACCCGAAAGCCTTTAAATTCACAAAACCAAAAGTAGATGGATTGAATTTTAGTTTCTCTGGATTAAAAACTGGTATTCTTTATTTTGTACAACGCGAAACAAAAGTAAATCCCAATTTTATTAAAGAAAACTTAAATGATATTTGTGCTTCTATTCAATATACAATTATTGATATTTTGGTTGATAAACTAAAAAAAGCTTCAAAAGAAACTGGTATTAAACACATTGCTATTGGTGGCGGGGTATCTGCTAACTCCGGAATTAGACAAGCTTTAAAAGATGGCGAACAAAAATTTGAGTGGACAACCTATGTGCCTAAATTTGAATATACCACTGATAATGCTGCTATGATTGCCATTGTTGGCTACTTAAAATATTTAGAAGGCAATTTTACCAAACAAGATATAATGGCTTCGGCTAGGTTAAAAATTTAAATAAGTTGTAAACAACCTGTTCTTAAAAACTTATCTAAGTTTTAAAATAACCGTATGGTTTTAAATTTAATTTTGAAAAAATTTCAATTAATTTATATACTATGAAAAAACACCTACTTATTTACAGTTTTACTTTTTTATCATCTATTTTAACTGCCCAAACTAATACAGAACAAGAATTAGCTAATATAGAAACCCACAAACAAGCTGAGAAATTTATTAAGGATAAATATAATTTTAATAGTAAAATAATTGTCTTTAATGAAGAAAAACACAAAACATTACTAGCAAAATCTTTATTTAAATTAGACAAAGGCCAGGTAAAACAAGAAGAAAAAGAATTTGAAAAAATACTATATAAAATATTAAATAGAAATACCAAATCATATTACCGAGTATCTTATATTTTCTTAGATGGAAACAAATATTCATTAGAAAGTATTGAAGAACTTAGAAAAACCTTAATTAAAAAATACAACAATGGTACACCTTTTTATCAGTTAGCTAATCAATATTCTATGGATAGTAATGCTCAAAAAGGTGGTGACACCGGATGGTTTACAGCAGGAGATATGCATCCAGATTTTGAGAGCGCTTTAATTAATAATGAGCATGCTTTAAATGATATTTACACTATTAATATTCCTTCAAAAAACTGGTATTATGTTGTGCTTCAAACCTATAAACCTAAAGATATAACAGAAATTGAAGTCCTTAAAATTGTTGAACCTAAAAACTAATGCAACTCTTTTACAATCCAAATATCACAGAAAACACCAAACAATTCACTTTTCCTAAAGATGAAAGCAAACATATTGTAAAAGTTTTACGTAAAAACACAGGAGACACATTACATATTACAAATGGTAACGGTTGGTTGTTTAAAGCAGAATTAACAATACCCAACATTAACAAATGTTTGGTTACTATCACATCAAAAACAAAACAACCAACCCGTGATTACAATTTACATTTGGTGGTGGCACCAACAAAAATGAACGATAGGTATGAATGGTTTTTAGAAAAAGCAACAGAAATTGGTATTGATACCATTACACCAATTATTTGTGACCATAGCGAACGTAAGGTTATTAAACCTGCACGGTTTGAGCGCATTTTACAATCGGCTATGAAACAATCTTTAAATTGTTATTTACCTAAACTTAATGATGCTATTTTATTTAAAGATTTTATAAAACAAAACTTTAGTGGTAATTTATTTATTGCTCATTGCGAAGAGACTAATAAAAAATCTTTTAAAAGCCAATTAAAACCAAAAACAGACATCACCATTTTAATTGGTCCAGAAGGCGATTTTAGTACTAAAGAAATTCAAATGGCATTGGCTAATAAATATATTCCTGTAACTTTGGGAGATACCAGATTAAGAACAGAAACCGCAGCTATAGTAGCGTGTCATTCTGTAGCTTTTATAAACCAGTAATATGCAAAAAGTAATTATACTTTTAATTTTTCACATTTCACTACTCACTATCAATTCGCAAGAATTAGCAGTATTAAAATACAAAGGTGGTGGCGATTGGTATAGCAACCCTACCTCTATACCCAATCTAATAACGTTTTGCAACAAGAACATTAACACAAAAATAGAAGCGAAACCTCAAACTGTGGAAGTTGGAAGTCCAGATATTTTTCAATATCCATTGATACACATGACAGGACATGGCAATGTATTTTTTAGTGACGATGATGCCGAAAACTTACGCAACTACCTAATTTCTGGAGGCTTTTTACATATTGACGACAATTACGGTATGCAACCTTATATTACAGAACAATTAAAAAAAGTATTTCCAGAGAAAGAATTAGTAGAACTTCCTGCTAATCACCAAATTTTTAACACCGCTTTTAGTTTTCCTAACGGACTACCAAAAATACATGAACATGACGGTAAACGCCCACAAGCTTTTGGTATTTTTTATGAAGACAGGTTAGTACTTTTATTTACTTATGAAAGTGATTTAGGTGATGGTTGGGAGGATGAATCGGTTCATAACGACCCACCCGAAGTACGCGAGAAAGCTCTTAAAATGGGCGCTAATATTGTTAAATATGCTTTTGAAAATTAAATCTGTACCAATACAAAAATAAATTATGAAAGCATTTTTAGTAATGCTCACGGAATGGTATTTTGAAAACCAAAAAGATATATACTCATTCAAAGGGCTTCTAATCTTATGTTTGAAAGTATTAATTTTCCTAATTATATTAACAATCATTCTATGGTTTCTTTAAGAAAGTAATACTTAATTTACTGTAAATCAAATTATAAACAAACAAATCAATATCAAAAATTGCAACTAACTCATTATAATACCAACTTTACCAAACACAAGTTTCCTATTATTGTAGTAAGCGATAATGTTACCAATGCGCCTAATATTGGAAGCCTTTTTAGAGTTTGTGATGCCTTTGGAGTTGATAAACTAATACTTTGTGGCAGCCATATCCCAATGGGCAGAAAAATGACTAAAACGTCAAGAGCTACAGAAAAATCAGTAAATTTTGAAAAATATGAATCTGCTTTAAAAGTTATTCAAAATTTAAAATCTAAAAATTATCAAATTATTGCTTTAGAAATTACAGAATCAAGCACTCCCATCCATACCTTTAAATTTTCAAAAGAAAACCCCATAGCTATTGTGGTTGGTGATGAAAATTTTGGAGTTTCAGAAGCTATTTTAAAGCTTTCTAACACTATTATTCATATTAATATGTACGGAAAAAATAGTAGTATGAATGTGGTACAAGCCACTAATATTGCACTGTATGAAATAACTAAACAAATGTTGTAACATTTCAAAACATGTACTAACAAATAGTTATTATATTTACTAAATGAATTCTAAAATAATTTCAAATGGTATTTTAAGAGCTATTGCCATAATTTGTGGCGTTGTTTTAGTGCTTTACCTACTATATAAAATTCAATCGGTAATTGGTTATATTGCTATAGCTGCTGTTATTTCGTTAATAGGAAGACCTGTTGTGCTTTTTTTAAGAGAAAAACTTAAATTTAAAAATACCCTTGCGGTTGTTACAACCATGGCTTTACTACTTGCCATTTTTGGTGGTTTAGTTAGTTTATTTATTCCTTTAATTATTAAACAGGGTCAAAATTTATCACTATTAAATATTGATGAATTACAAGTAAATATTGAAAATCTTTATATTGAAATTGTTACTTATTTTGATTTACACCAAATTGATGTAGAACAATCATTAAAAGATTCTAACTTGTTTTCTAAATTAGATTTTTCGGTAATACCAGACTTCCTTAACACTGTTATTAGTGGGTTAGGTAGTTTTAGCATTGGTCTGTTTTCGGTATTATTTATTTCATTTTTCTTTTTAAAAGACAGTAAATTATTTGAAAATAGTATTCTTACTTTAATTCCAGACAATAAAGAGACACGATGGAAAACCTCATCAGAAAAAATTAAAGATTTACTATCGCGCTACTTTGTGGGGTTAATTTTTCAAATACTCATTCTATTCATTATTTACATGATTGGGCTATTAATTATTGGTGTAGAAAATGCCGTAGTTATTGCTTTTTTATGTGCACTTTTAAACCTTATTCCCTACGTTGGTCCGTTAATTGGGGGTGCTTTAATGATTACACTAACAATGACCAGCACACTGGGGCAAAGTTTTAGCGATGTTATTTTACCTAAAACGCTTTGGGTGTTACTTGTTATTGCTACTGGACAATTAGTTGATAATTTTGGGAGTCAACCCATCATTTTTTCAAAAAGTGTAAAATCACATCCTTTAGAAATCTTTTTAGTAATTCTTATTGCTGGTATTTTATTTGGAGTTTTAGGCCTTATTATTGCCATACCTGCTTATACCGCTATTAAAGTTGTATTAAAAGAGTTTCTTTCTGAAAATAAAATAGTTAAAAAACTTACTAAAGACCTCTAATTTCTTTTGAATTTAGCCATTTTAAATACTAAAGTTCAGAATTTTATTTCTGAAAACTTAAACACTAACCTCACCAAACTACTTTTAAAAGGTACTGCTTTTAAAAATGTTGAAACCAAAGAAATTATTGAGCAAATTGAAGCTAAAAAACGCTGCAAAACAAAACTCTCCTCTTGGTTTAATGCTAAAAATATTTATTACCCCAATAAATTAAACATTGAACAAACTTCATCTGAAATTACTGCCAGTTATAAAAGTAAATTAATTTCTGGGGAAACAATTATTGATTTAACTGGCGGCTTTGGCGTAGATTGTTTTTATTTTTCAAAACAATTTAACAATGTTACGCATTGTGAAGTAAATGAAAACCTATCTAAGATAGTAAAACATAATTTTAAACAATTAGCCATCAATAACATTGAAACACTTCCTGTTGATGGCATTACACATTTAAAATTAAGTACAAAAGCTGTTGATTGGATTTATATAGACCCTTCAAGACGACATGATAGCAAAGGCAAAGTCTTCTTTTTAAAAGATTGCTTACCTAATGTACCAGAGCATATAGATTCCTTATTTACTTCTTCAAAAAACATTTTAATAAAAACATCACCTTTACTAGATATTTCGGTTGGTTTGTCTGAATTAAAACATGTTAAAACCATCCATATTATAGCTGTAAATAATGAAGTAAAAGAATTACTTTGGATTTTAGAAAACAACTTTGAAGGTTCTGTAAATATTGAAACCATCAACTTAAAAAGAGAACAAAACGAAATATTCAGTTTCAATTATAATAAAGATAAAAATAAACCTAATTACAGTGAGCCTCTCTCCTATTTGTATGAACCTAATGCAGCTATTTTAAAATCTGGTGGTTTTAATGAAATTTCTAATCAATTAAACGTTTTTAAACTTCATCAACATTCGCATTTATATACTAGTAACACGTTAATTGAATTTCCTGGTAGAGTATTTAAAATTGAAAATGTTATTCCTTTTAATAAAAAGGTTTTAAAAGGTTTAAATCTAAACAAAGCAAATATTACCACCCGTAATTTCCCTGAAAACGTGGCTCAAATTCGAAAAAAATTCAAGATAAAAGATGGTGGCAACACCTATTTGTTTTTTACTACAGATTTGAATAATAACAAAATAGTTGTAGCATCTAAAAAGGTTTAATTTTGTATTTACGGCTAATGTTTTTGTGCAGATTTGCATTTAATTAAATACACTTAAACTAGATAAAAATTATTATTATACCAGATTTTTTAAAGCTTCGATAATTTCATCAGGTTCAGAACGTGTTCTATAATCAACGTTAACATAGTTCCATACAACAACCCCGTCTTGATTTAATATAAATGTGGCTGGAATTGGTAATATACTTCCATTGCCATTATTAATTTTTTCTAAATCTAGCTTACGATCTACTCGCATATGTTCGGCTAAAAACTCAGGTACTTCCCATGCTACACCATATTGCTGAGCAACTTTTGCATCTTGATCAGACAATACGGTAAAATCCATATTACTAATTTCATCTTTTGTTAATGATCCGTCTGGTACTTGTGGGCTAATGGCTAGCAATGTAGCTCCTAATGCATGTATTTCATCTAATTTAGCTTGTAAAGCTCTAAGCTGTAAGTTACAGTAAGGACACCAATTACCTCTGTAAAACGTTATAACAACAGGTCCTTTCTCTAATAAATTATTTAATGATATAGGTTTGCCTTCTGGGTTAGGCAGTTCAAAGCTTGGAGCTTTTTGTCCTATTTTAATGGCATTTTTTCCTTTCTCAAACTCTTTTTCTTTTTTAATAATATCATCAACACCGTTCATAAATTCAGGATTTGCTTGTCGTCCTGATTCAATTTTAGCATCAGTTAATTCTTTTAACTTTTTCATTTTTTTTTACAATTTTAGTAATTAGCTAAGAGTTATTTTTTTCTGCTAAAATTATACATCTAATTTAATTCAATTACCTACAACGTGGTTTATCAATACCTCTATCATACATTACAATACTACCTGCCACAGATACATTTAGACTTAATTCTGATTTAAACTTTACAAGAAAATGAGATTTTTGTATTGCTTCTTTTGTTAATCCGTGGTCTTCTGCTCCTAATAAATACACGCAACGTCTAGGGTGATGAAATGTTTCTAACGGTTCTGCTTCATCGGTTAACTCTACACCAACTATACGTGCACCTTTAGGTAAGTTTTTAAAAAATTCATCAAACGTGTCGTAATGAAAATATGGCATTGCTTTTACGGCATTATGTGTATCGCAGGCTTGTTTTGCGTACCTATTACCAATGGTGAAAATAAAACTAGCACCTAAGTTTTGTGCAGAACGCCATAAAACACCTAAGTTTTCTGGGGTTTTACCATTTTGAATACCAATTCCGAAAAACTCATTTGTGAAGTTATCATTCATAAGTGCAAAAATATGAAAGATAATAGCTTTTAATGTTTTTTCTCAATAAAACCTATAACTCTAAAACGTCAAACTCATTAAACAGTATTATAACCTACTGAAATAATGACGTTTATCATTTTATTTTTTATTAATTTTTCTTAAATTATTTTAAATTAAAATCCTTTGTTATGAAAAACATACTAATTCCAATTGAATTTGATAATATGGCTCAAAAATTAATTAATGCAGGCCAAGAATTAGCAGAAAAATTTAATTCAAAAATATGGCTTATACACATCGCTGCACCAGAACCAGATTTTGTGCCTTACATTAGTGGAACAGGTCCTCTTGATGAAAGAGAAGCAAGAGCAACCACACTTAAAACTGAACGAAAGCTTATTCAAGAATACGCTGATATTCTGACAAAAAAAGGCATAAATTCTACGGCATTAATGGTACAAGGTCCTACTATAGAAACCATTATGGATAAGGTTGAAACTTTAGATGTAGATTTAATTATTGTAGGCAATAACAAACATGGCTTTATTTATAAACTTTTTGTTGAGAGTGTATCTAATAGTATTATTAAAATAGCCAATATTCCCGTACTTTTAATTCCTATGGTATAGAATTTGTGATGTAAATAAGCATCTTCTATACAACCAAATACATAGAAAAATACCACAATTATCCTTAAAAAAAGTTATATATGAAAATGTAAAAATAGAATCTGTTTATTTGTTACTTATAATCAATAGAAATTGTTATAAAACAACAAATCCTCACTATTGCTAGTGAGGATTGTGGTGATTGTGATTAATCCTAACCAATTATGATAACCTAACCCTATGAACTCAATCTACAATCACTAAAAATAGAAGAGATAATGTTTATTATTAAACTTCACTCTGCTTTATAAAAGATTAATCAGATATTTTTCTATGTATTTAGTTACAAAAAGAGCATAACATCTACTTTTATTTTTATTTTAACATAAGCTTTTATTTAATTACTATAAACTCACTGCGCCTATTTTTTTGGTGTTCAGCTTTTGTACATGGTGCGCCATTGCTACAACCGTTTACCGGTTCTGTTTCTCCTAGGCCTTCTGATTGCAACCTATTTCTACTAATACCTTTAGATACCAAATAGTTTAAGGTCGAGGCGGCTCGTTTTTCAGACAATATCAAATTGTAAGAATCGGTTCCTCTACTATCTGTATGAGATCTAATATTGATTCGCAACTCTGGGTATTCTTGAAGTACCGTCACTACTTTCTCTAGTTCTACTGCTGCATCTGGACGGATGTTAGATTTATCAAAATCAAAGTAAATAATAGGTATATTTAAAACTTTTGCTAAATCGGTTCCTTCTACAAGTTCTGCTCTGTTCTTCTGTAATTGAAAATCTATTCTTTGAGACTCATAGCCTGTTTCTGAAATTTTCTCATCGGTGTCATACATATTGTGAGTTGCTCGAATAGCATAGGTATGATACTTATTGGCTTCTACTGAGTAATAGCCCGATTTGTCCGTATTAAGCACCTTATAGATATTTCCCTCAGAATCCCTCAATGTTATGGTTGTTCCTGATATTGGTTTAGAGGTTTGTTTATCGGTAACATAGCCCTCTATCAAGGCCTTGTATACATCTTTTATAGGCGCTGTCTCCACAAATGTATAAATATTATCACGTACAAAATGGCCTTCGGTATCGGTGCGATTAGAACTAATAAAGCCTCGTTTTGTTTCACTATCTATCCCAAAAGAAAAATCATCTGCGTACGTATTTACTGGACGCCCTACATTTAAAAGGTTGCCATAGCCATCGTCTTCTATCTTAACATAAAAAACATCCAATCCGCCTAAGCCAAAGTGACCGTCTGATGAAAAATACAACTCATTGGATTTTGAAACAAATGGAAAAGTTTCCTTTCCCGATGTATTAATCTTCGGCCCTAAGTTTTTGGGCGCTCCTATTGTACCATTTGATGCTATATTTGCTACATAAAGATCCGATTCTCCATATCCGCCTGGGCGATTTGAGGAAAAGTATAACTTGGTCTCATCTGCATTTAAGGCTGGATGTGCACAAGAATAATCATCACTGTTAAAATGCAATTCTTTGGGTTCCTGCCACTTACCATTCTTCTTAACTGAACGATAAACCTTTAAGTTTTGATCGTTATTCTTATTTTTGTAAGTTAAGTTACTACGGGTAAAATACATAGTTGTTCCATCCTTAGTGTAAACTGCCGACGACTCATGGTACTTGCTGTTAAGTGTTCCTTTTATTTTTCGTGGCTTACCTGTTGCATTTCCTTCTGTATCTATCTCAACCTCATACAACGAAAGAAAACTCAATCCATCCCAAGCACTTCTTTTGTTTAATACCGTATTTATATCTTCTGTTGAAGAATATATCAACGTATCTCCTACCTGAGTATGGCCAAAAGCAATATGATCGTCATTATATATTGCCTCTATTGGATGTAACTTATATCGGCCTGAGTTCTCTTCTATTAAAGACAAATAATCTATGGCCTGATTTAGCTGTAGATTTCCACCTCTCTTTGACACATAGGCATCATAGTATTTTTTTGAACTTGACAAATTTCCTATTGCTCTAAGAGATTGAGAGTACCGTAACAAAAGGTTTGCTTCCTGCTCAGGATTTAGTTTAAACAAACGTCTGTACCATTTTGCTGCTTCGTCATACTGAGCATTAAAATAATAAGTGTTTCCTAATTTTGTAAAAAGCTCTTCAGACTCATATCCTTTTTCAGCTACTGACAGGTATATCTTTTGGGCTTCCACATAGTCCATTTGAGAATACCTCTCTGTGGCTTTGTCTAGTTTTTCGTCTTGGGCGGGCAATAACCAAAACATCCCGAAGAAAATAATTGAAAATATGGTAATGCTGATATTGTTTTTCATCTGTAGTAATTTTGGTTTTTCACGACTTGTTTACAGGGGCATTAGAAAAATCTCGGATTCACCTTAGCCTTTAATCTTGTTCCTAGTTCAAATCGCAAGAAAATTTCATGAGATCCATTGTTATAATTACCTAGTTCTGTAGTATCATAATCATAGGCATAACCAATCATTATGTTGTCATTCAACTGAAAACCTGCCAATGCACTCACTGCCGCATCAACTCTATAAGCTAATCCTAAAGTTAAACGCTCATAAAATAACATATTGGCAGATACATCGATAGCCAATGGAGCACCTGTTACAGCCTTTACCATTAAGGCGGGCTTTAATTTTATAATAGGACTCATTGTAAATACGTAGCCCCCTGTAAAGTATAAATGGCTCTTCTCTGATGCCGTAGAAACCTGTATATCATCATAATACTCAGTTTCTAACAAGTTAGGAGAAGATACTCCTAGGTACCAATCTTCTGAATGAAGAAAAAATCCTACACCTATAATAGGCGAACTAGAACTATTAAACTCTAAATCATAATCATTGGGATTATATATCAATAGCCTGTTTGGATTTATATCTATAAGTGATATTCCTCCTTTAATTCCAAAAGATAATTGTGTTTTCTCTGAGAACTCAATTGTATAAGAAAAGTCTGCCGAAACAATGCTTTCTGATGAAGGACCTATCTTATCGCTTGTAAAACCCATTCCTAAACCTACACCACGAACACCTATTGGTGAATGTACTGTGAAATTCATCGTTTCTGGAGCACCTTCTAAGCCAACCCATTGGTTTCTATAAAGACCTAAAAGACTTAAAGAACCACGATTTCCCGCATAGGCTGGATTGATACTTACGGTATTGTACATGTATTGGGTAAACTGAGATTCCTGTTGAGCTTGTAATGTTGTTGTTAACAGCATATAACTTAACAACAGGAACATAAACATATTATATGTTTTGTGTTTTTTCATAGGTATTCTAATATTAATTTCCACTTAGGTATAGGAAACCTGCTTGTTTATGTCTATTGTTCTCTGATGGGTCTCCATATTTGTAATCTAATATGTAATAATAGGTACCTGTTGGCAATTGATTATTATCATTTATGGTCATTCGTCCGTTTGAATATCCATCAAATACATCTCCATTAACCCCGTAGTTATGGGACTCAAATACCTTGACACCCCAACGGTTAAAGATTTGAACGTGTAAATTACTAGCACACTCATTGTTTGATGTATCTATTAAAAAGTAATCGTTAACGCCATCTTTATTAGGAGTAACTGCAGTATAAACAACTATATTACAAGGAAGTACTTTTGAGCTGTCAATAATACCAAAAGTAAAAACTCCATAACCTGTTACGGCCGTAGTTACGGTTTGTAAATCTAAATCTATAGCGCCCCCTTCGTTTACCCACATATTACTTGACTCGTCCCATCTAACTATGGTTAAGTTTCCTTGTTCGGCTGCAGATATTATTGAAGTTGGTGTTGTCTCTTCACACCAGGATAAAGTTACCAATACATCCTCTTCCTGTGTAGATACTTTTTCTATTGTCCAATATTCTTGATCATCTATCAATTCAATATCTCCTGCCCGTAACTCGTGGGAATATAATAGATCACTATTTTCTAAATAATACTTTCCCTCAAACATATTAGAAGAGTTAGCTACTGCCGAAACACCTGCAAATCGATAATATCCGCCATCTCCTATAGGAAATATAAAATCGTTATCCCCCATTCTTTGTACCGGACCATCAACATGACTAAAATCTGATGTATTTATATGATTAGCTTCAGCTGTAAACGTAATAGTGCCACCGTAGTTATCGTTGTCCAATATTCCGTTATAAAAATTAGACTCTCCTCCTATATTAATTATTCCAGACACTTGAAAAGGAACGGCATTACTTGTGTTATCAAAATATAGATTATAAAAATAGCTTTCTTTGGAACCACTGATACTTTGTACCGACTCACCTATAAACTGCGTAAGACCTCCTTCGTAATAATCTACAAGGCCATCGTTGTTAAAATTGCTGTAAATATAAGCGTCACCATCGTTAAAAAACTTACCATCAGTTAGGTTCTCAAACGCTTCAACGGTCGAGAATTTGGTACCTTCGCTCACGTACAGCATCCCCAGGTTACTGGTTTGAGCCATGGCTGAAAGCCCCATGAACATCAATGTACTTATATGCAGAATGTAATTTTTCATCTCTAATTATTTTTTACCCTCTGATAAATGTTTGGATTTGTTATTAATAGCGTCCTACTACGAAGCAAGGTAAAGGTGTGGTCGGGTCGGGACGCATCATAATTGGAATCGGTAGGAGCTAACGGGTTGGGATCTACCGAATATTCGGTTTCAAAAGAATCGCCTTCTGAAGTTTCTCCTGTTACAAAAGCTTGATTGTATATACCTCCTGCACTTATATCTGATGAAGTAATGGCATAAGCTACCTCATATGTCCATGCTTCGCCAATGTTCAATACACTATCATTGTTGGCATCTCCCGTAGGAACCGATGTAATTACTCCTCCCAACATTGGGTCATTAACCGTAACATTGTGGATGTCTATGTCTCCCAGATTGGTCAACAACAACGTATAAGTAATTGTTTCGCCTACTTGCGCTATGCCATCGCCATTTTCATCATTAAAATGACCTGCTTTCTCCAAGCTATAGGTATCACAAGGCGCTATGTTTTGACCATAGCCATAACCATCAATTGTTGTTGGTCCTACAATATTTTGAGTTACAATTATTGTATTATTCGAATTTTCATTCCAAGGGATAGTATTAAAAGAATTAACAGGCGAAATACCTTGTTTAAATTTTAGAGGAAACAAAGGACCACCTGAAGTTTTACTCCCATACATAGTAACCTCTCCCACTGGACTAATAACCACTCGCAAGATGGGATTTTGGGCATCTCCTGTCATTTGCCATATAGATGGGGTATCTGTTTCATACTGGTCGCCATCTTCAAATTCAATATTAATACCGGGAGCTGGTGTTCCGTTTGATTGAAATTCTATTTCGTACTGTGCCAAGAGAACTCCGTTTATTTCCATATTGAAAGAGTTATCTAATTCATAAATATCAAATTGATAACCAGCATTGGTTCCTGGCTGTGTAATTGTTTCAGAATGCGTACCACTTCCACTTGCAGACCATTTAAATTCCTCGCCATCAACCGGCTCCGTACAAAAGAGATTAGATTCGGTAGGAGATTCGTTTTCAACAAGTACCGTTACTGTTGATGTGTTGCAATTTGCAGGAGACACCCCATTTTCACATAGTGTATAGCTAATGGTGTATGTTCCATTTGTTGCCGCCGAATCAACGGAAATTAATCCCGTGGCTGTATCAAGAACAAGCACCGAGGTATCACCTGTTACGCTGGTTATTGAAACTTCTCCAGCTCCAGTACCCAATGTAACTGCTTGCCCATCCAATGTGTCGTTTGAAGTTACAGATGTACCAAGTGTTTCTCCTGCTAATATTGGAGTTGAACTAAAATCATCATCAGTAGCGGCTATCTCAATGCTTATACTTCCATCAGGATTTCTACAAACTGATCCTTTGGTAACAATTGGAGCAACGCAATTTCCTGAAGACTCGCAATCATAGTACAAGGATGAAGCAAAATCAAGGCTCTGATTGTTGAACATGGCTGCTTGGGTTGAAGCACCATTAGTATTTTTTAAGTTCAAGCTGGGGCCAATGGAACCATTATTCATAACAGCAGCTGCTCCCCACGACATATAACCTAGTTTCCCAGAACTTACTTCAGGCCCTTTTACATCTCCATCATTCTGAATACTGTTTGATATTTCAGTCAATCCCTCATTGTAATACTCACTGCCTGTACCTCCTAAAAGAAGATTGCCATTTTGTATATCAACATACCCGGTATTTTCAAACCTTGCTGTATTTTTGCCAAAATTTATGTTTCCTCCTGTAACTATAAAATTTCCAGAATTATAGACTTTTCCTCCATCTAGGTTAAACCCGCTTCCCGAGGTCATGGTACCGCAGTTAACAAAAACCGTTGTTTCTTTACAGTTGTAGCTACTACCAATGTTTAAGATCCCTATATTTCTAAAATGACATACTCCACTAATATTAATGTTATTGTTGATGTTCATTGTACCAATGTTGTCCACCGTATTTTGAGCATTTGCTCCATTGAAATCCAAAACTCCAAATTCAATCAACCCTTCATTAAAAATAATATTGGTTCCATTACCTTGAATGGCAAAATCATTAGTACCCGATGTACCACTCCTTAATGTTCCTGTTGGGGCTATGTTTATTTCGACATTGGCATTTATCCTGGTTACGTTGTTAAACTGAAGTGTGCCTTCAATATTCATGATGATGTCTCCCGTTGAGTTTACATTGTTTTGAATTATCACGGTAACACCGGGCTCTACATAAATCTCTGAACCGTCTTGGAACGTTATGTCTCCCAATGTGGCATCTACAGTAAAACAGGTCTTCGTATTCGTGGCAAATGTGTAATTCCCTGAGGTTGGCGGTACAACACAGCCTTGGCCAGTGCTTTGTGAACTGTATAAAAACATCAATGCTAACAATAAAGCATGGATTATTCCAATCCCACGGTTGGCGACAACTTGCCCTGTTACCAACTTAGGTTCGCGCTTAGAAATCATTTGTATGGCTAAATCATATTCTTGGCATTTCTCATTGGTCAAATGAATTTTTGAAGAAAATGCATTAAACATGAAGTGCAATAACTTATTCATATAATTGTATTATTATAGTTCTATCTGTTGAGCCCGACGCGATTCCAACTCATATGGAACTAAATCTGGGTTCTTAACAAAATTCATTCTCTTTTGAACAAGAGCTTTCATGGCTCCCATCAATCCTTAACCACAAATACTATGGTCATGTACGATGCTTCGGTAGCGTTACCAACAATATCGTAGCTCAATACCCCATTTGCATCTATACTTAAGTTGGCAAACACATTGGTATCGTAATATGTAATATAGTACTCCAACTCATTTGCCGGTAATGTTGGAATGCCACTGCTAGCCCCTGCACTACTAACCAATGTTGGGTTACCTGACCCCGTAAACTGTGCCACGTACTCTGCATGCAAATCTCTTGTAAAACTTCCTGTTGTTGAAGTGTTAAAAATGATGGCTGGCATGTAAAAAAACTTGGGCATTGCGGCCTTTATTTGTTTTAAGGTTCCATTGGCATCGGCCACAACCAATTGGTCATCTATACTTCCAGATTGTAATCCTTCTATAGATAAGGTGTTTGTTGCATCTGCTGTGATAATTGTAGGCTCTGTCAATGCTCCTCCTAATTTAATATTCAATCCATCTTTGTTCAACCCATTGGTGGCTTGCAAAATTTCACCTACTTCAGATTTATCCACCCAAACAACATCGCCTTGGTCATCTGTTACCATAACTTGGTCATTGTTACCTGGCGCTATTTTATCAGTTGTTATTCCATTATCTGCAATTTGTATTCCTGCATCTGATAAAAGTTTATCAACTCCATCTGTTCCTCCTGTAAACTCTAAGCCTCCATTAACAGTTAAATCGCCCTTATTGTTTGCTAATTCATCTAAAGCACCTTGTACATTCGTGGAAGTTAAACCACTGTTTGTATTGTCATAATCAACATTATCAGATGAAACATTTTGGTAAACTACAGTACCGTCCGTTTGCACTACTCCAACTTTCCCTACATCTACTGAATCTGCACCTAAATCTTCTGCTTTCACCTCGCCATTTGAAATTTTTTCAGATGTGATAGCATTTTCTCCTACTTTTGATGTTGTTACGGCACCATCTGCTATTTTAGCCGTTGTTATTCCTCCGTCTGCAACTTTAATGTTTGAATCTACTAAAGTAGCACCTAAACCATCACTTACTATTATTGAACCATCGGCTGCAGTAAGGTCTTTTCCTGATACTACTAAACTTACTAAACTCACCGATTGTGTTTGACCTTGAGAATTCACATAAACTAACTCTTGAGTAGCAGAATTATAACTAAGACTTGTATTGTTTAATTGAATCTCATTAGTATTCCCTAGCTCATCCTTATAACTAAGTTTGTTCTCTGTTTCACTGTAAGTAAGAGAGGTTAAAGTTTCTAAATTTTTTACGAAATCTTCTTGATTCTCCCAGGTTACGTCGCCATTAGTATCTGTAATAAGAACTTCTCCTGTATTACCACTACCTATCTTATCTGTTGTTACCGCACCATCTGCTATTTTAGCCGTTGTTATTCCATTATCTGCAATTTGTATTCCTGCATCTGATAAAAGTTTATCAACTCCATCTGTTCCTCCTGTAAACTCTAAGCCTCCATTAACAGTTAAATCGCCCTTATTGTTTGCTAATTCATCTAAAGCACCTTGTACATTCGTGGAAGTTAAACCACTATTGGTATTGTCATATGCAACATTGTTGGCGTTCATGTCTATGCTGCCTATTACGTTGCCTTCTGAATCCTTGAACTCGTATTCGTTTGTCGCTGTGTTTAGAGAAACATCTACTGTGTTAACATCAAATGAAATATCTGTTCCATCGCCGTTGGTGAAAGTATATTCTCCATTGCCTGCATCGGTTAAATTGGATTTAGTAATAGTACTTATAACTGTACCATTATCTGCTACTAAACTAAAAGTACCGTCTGCATTATCATTTAAACTTACTCCAGTTCCAGAGCTAATTGTACCTAGTAATTCTTCAATGGCTCCTTGTACTGTGCTTGAAGTTAAACTGTTTGTGGTATTATCAAAACCTAGTGCATTGGCATTGGTGTTTATGCTTGTAATTGTATCGCCATTGCCATTAGTAAAGGTGTAAACTCCATCTGTAATGGTTACGCTTGTTGTATTGGCATCGATGATTACTTCTTGACCATCCACTGTAGTATGTGTATAGGTGCCATCTTCGTTATCTACCAATACATCGGTTGTATTGGCTAAGTCGTCTGCTAATTCATCTAATGCATCCTGTACAGTCGTAGAGGTCAATCCACTGGTGCTGTTGTCATAAACATTTGTCGAAGCGGCTGTCTCTACTGTCGTAATAACATTGCCTGCCCCGTCGGTAAAAGTATAACTGCCGTCTGCATTCGCAACTACTGATGTCGTGTTCGCGTCAAACGTTACTGCTGTACCGTCTACTGCAGTGTGAGTGAAGGTTCCGTCGCCGTTGTCTACCAATGCATCGGTTGTAGCATCTAAATTTGATTGGATTTCATCCAATGCATCCTGTACGTTCGTGGAAGTTAATCCACTGTTGCTGTTGTCATACGCACTTGTGTTGGCATTGGTATCTACTACGATACTGACACCATTGGCGTTGGTTAATGTATAAGTACCATCATTATTATCTACCATTGAAGTGGTGTTCGCATCAAACGTTACTACTGTGCCATCAACTGTTGTGTGTGTGAACGTGCCATTACCGTTATCAACTAGAGCATCGGTTGTGTTGGCTAAGTCGTCTGCTAATTCATCTAATGCATCTTGTACGTTTGTAGAGGTTAAACCACTATTCGTATTATCATAAGTACTCGTATTTGCGTTGGTATCTACGACAATACTATCGCCATTGGCGTTGGTTAATGTATAAGTACCATCATTATTATCTACCATTGAAGTGGTGTTCGCATCAAACGTTACTACTGTACCATCAACTGTTGTGTGTGTGAACGTGCCATTACCGTTATCTACTAGAGCATCGGTTGTGTTGGCTAAGTCGCCTGCTAATTCATCTAATGTATCTTGTACGTTTGTAGAGGTTAAACCACTGTTAGTGTTGTCATAAGCACTTGCTGAGGCATTAGTATCTATTGTGGTGATTACATCTCCATTACCATCGGTAAAGGTGTGAACACCACCTGCTACGGTAACACTAAGTGTGTTCGAATCGAAAGTTACATCGTTTCCATCTTCATCTGTATAAGTAAAGGTACCATCACCATTATCTGTTAATACTGTTAAAGTCTCCAAATCTGAGATATTAATAATTTGAGTATTACCATACTCATCTGCATACGCAAATTGATTATTTACAACATCCCAGTATACTATATTGTCTGGCAAATCAGACTCAATAGTTAACCTATGCCAACTTCCTTGATACCAATAATAATACCCAGGTGTAAGTGTTTGATTGGTACTTGTATTATAAACTAATAAACTCTCTACATTTCCTGCGCTTATAGTAGTTTGATCGGTATTACTTGTTAGTGGCACTTGAGGTATTAAAACACCTCTTTCTGAAGATTTTATCTCTAATTGCGTTGAAGGATTAGGCATATCTGTACCAATTCCTACTTGTGCGTAGACAAAATTTCCTACGATTAACGCTATTAACAGTAATAATTTTTTCATAATGAAACTTGTAGTATGTATTAAATGGATGATTGTTTTAATTTTATTTATAATTTCGGTTTGTTAAAAAATTACTTGTCACAAAAAAATTCACTTATCAACTTGAGTTGAAATGGTAATTATTTACCAACTAAATAGTATAAAATTCCAAACTTCTCATATTCTTAATGGACATTAAAAGTTGATTTGAAATTTTTATTTTTATTAGTGCTTTAATCTTAATTAAGTGCTTTTTTAACTCTATTTATTTTGGTTATTTTTTTGGGGTGCAAAAATTAAAAAAAGTGAGGTTTTTTCGTAAAAACAACCTATCACAAACATTTCACATTATTGTAAAATCAGCACTTTTCGACAAAAAAACATAAATAAAGGATGGATTAATTTATTTTAGATATTAATCACTATTTAACACCAATTGTATTGAAATAAAATTATGCTAGTTTGAAAGAGTATATTAGAAGTTTTTATAGGATTACCAACAATAAAGCAATTTCTTTTTACTCAATTTCTGTAAAAGTTGCTAACATATTCTCTTTACAACATAAAAATCTAAAAGTATTTTTATTTGTAAAGCATTAAAAAGAAAAATAATTCTAGAAAAAGTACACTTATATTAAAACAATAATTACCTTATAAGTAGCTCATAATAAATACTACATAAACAAATTATAATTATTGAACTTAATGATAAATTTAACCAATACAAGACTCCCTATACTACTATTGCAGCTATAATCTAAACAATAGCCAATTGTTTATACCAAAAATTAAAATCAACATCTGAAGGGATGTTATATTTTTTTCTAAGTCTATTTTTTCTAACTTGAATGGCTCGAACTGTAACATTTAATATTTGGGAGATTTGCTTAGTAGAAAAATTTAAATAAGACAAGGCTAAAAATGAAATTTCTGAGGTAGAGGCATCTGGATTAATTGACTTTATTTTTTTTACAACATCTGGATACAACTCTTCAAATAATATTATGAAATCTGGACTGTTTTTTTGAGCTAACACCATCATATCCTTAAACCTTGAATCTTTAAGCTGCTCTTCTAATTGGTTTATAGTTTCACTTTTGTTTTTAGTTTCTGTTGTTTGGATTTTAATTTTTTTCTTATACTTTCTTCTTTTTTTCTCTATATGCACCAAAGCCAACGAAGAAACTAACCCTAACCCAAAAACAATGTATTTATAGTTATTATTTTCTTTTTTCTTTAATAAACGCTGCTCTTTAATAATGTTTAAATAAACATCATCCAAAATATTAGAGTTAATTTTATTTAATGAATCATTAATTTTATTATATGTCATCAAATATTCCTTTCCTGCATTTATATCTTTTTTTATATCTATTAAGAAATCTGAAATTACTTTGTAATAAATTTTAGCAGCATCCATATCCTTTAATTTCAATGCATTAAGAAGTGCTAATTTGTAATACTTTAGTGCCTCTTCTTCATCTCCTATAGCTTTTTCATAATCTCCATACCTATGATAAACTTTAAATAAATATCTTGAATTATATTTTTTTAAAATTTGAAAAGATTTATCTATATAAATTCTTGCTTCTTCATATTTATCTTGTGCTAAAAAATTATCGGCAATTAAACCATAAGTATCACTAATACCATAAAAATTATTAGATTCATCAAGTTTATTCTGAGATAGTAATTGCAGGTTTAAATATTTGTCTAACGAATCTACTTGCTTTGTTTTAACGTATATAAAATTTAAATTTTGATAAGACCAAAATACAGACATATTCTTCTGCTTTTCATCCTTTATTTTAGAAGAATTAAAAAGTTGTTTTTTAAACTCATCCTCTGCTTTAACATTCATATCAAGCATTCCATATATTCTTCCTTTCAACCTATATGACTCTACTTGCATATTGATATATTCTGAAAAAAAAGATTCTTGTTCTGCCTTATTTATGTAATAAAGGGCTTTCTTATAGTCTCCTAACTCTAAAAAAGCCTTTGCTAAATACAACGAAGCAATTGTTATTCCTTTAGAATATGCTAATTTCTCTGATGATTTCAGTGCTTCATCGGCATATTTTATAGATTCATAAAATTCTAATTTAATAAATGCTTGTTTAGATTTTTCATTTTTTAAATCTATTAATTTGTTAACAGAAACATCTGCCATTACCATATTGGTAATTATAAAAAAAATACTAAAAAGATATATGTCTTTTATTTTAGTCATTACGTTTAGGCTAATTTTAAAATTATTTAGCTTATAATTCCTAACACCAAGCACAATTTTGTATTATACATTTTGTTTAGAATATTTATTTTGTTATGCTTGAATAATACTATTTTTTTTGACACAATTATCATAAAATGTCACTTTTTTTTAATCATATTTTTCCTCCTTTACACCTAGACTTTTTCTCTTACATGTAATTATTAAATTTAAAAATGCTAATAAAAACTTTATTAATTTATAAAGACAGAATAACAAATAAAGTATCCATTTTTCGTTTACCAACTTTAAATATAATGTTTATAAATATTGAACAAATTTGATATAATAAAGTCTCTTTTGATTAGAATAGGAGTTAGGAATATATTTAATGACTTATCAGATTTTACATATCCATATAATCTTGCCACTGTACAAGAACATATTTGTCTCTTCCGTTTTCTGTCTTTTTTAAAAATCCGTATTCATAAACAAAAAGGTATACATCTCCTCTACCATTCTTCCAGTAATGAGTAAAAAACTTAGGGCTAAATCCTTGACGTAACAAAACAGTTGCTCTAACTGTTGTTTTACCAGCCTTATTAAATGATTTTAAAATACGTCTATTCAATTTCAACTGTTTATCTACCTTATTATAAAACGTTGGTTTACCCTCTAATGAGCGCTTATAATGATAAGAACTTTTACAATGAACATCACAATAAATTTTATCAGATCTTCCTTGAAGTTCTTTACCACAAAACTTACACATTTTTCTATCTATCATTTTTTTATACTTCTAACAGTAAATTATACGAATATTATACGTTTAATGTACGATTATGTTTTCTACTTCTATTAATTTTAAGAAAAATCATATGAAAACAAACAAAAATATAACTTTAAAACATTTATTAATAAACCAAAAAAAGTACATTGGTTTACAATTTCAATCTGATAAAATTTTAAATAGCCTTATAAAAGAACTTCAAGACATTACATGGAATTCTGAATTTGGCATGTATTGTTTACCAAACAATAAAGCAAACCTTAGTAATATTTTCAACTTATTTAGAGGCGTTGCTTGGGTAAATACAAATTATTTTTTTGATAAAACCAACTCTAAAGAATTAAACGAAGTATTTGATGTACAATGGTTTAGAAACAGAAATAAACCAAAAAATTATAAATGTTGTCCAGATTCTTATCTTGACAAACTAGAGTTAAAACAATATGCCAACAATACTGTTAAAACTTACATATCTTGCTTTGAAAGGTTTATTAATCATTTCCCACACAAAAACATAGATCTTATAGATGAGTTAGATGTTAGAAACTACTTAATGCATTTAAACCAAAACAACTGGTCTGCCTCATACATTAACCAAAGCATTAATAGCATAAAGTTTTACTATGAAGTTGTTTTGGGGCTTCCTAACAGATTTTACCAAATAGAACGCCCACGTAAGCAAAAAAAGCTACCCGTTGTATTATCAAAAACAGAGATACATCAACTAATAAATGCCACCAGTAACATAAAACACAAGTGCATTTTATCTTTACTATATTCTGCTGGCTTAAGACGCAGCGAACTAATTAACCTTAAAATAGAGGATATAGATAGTAGCCGCATGCTTATTAAAATTAACAATGCAAAAGGAAACAAAGACAGATACACATTATTAGCACATACCGTATTAAAAGACTTAAGAAAATACTATCTACAATACAAACCAAGCAAATATTTGTTTGAAGGTCAAAAAAAAGAAAAGTATAGTGCAACTAGCATATCTAACATTCTTACTGCAGCAGCTAATAAAATTAAATTAAAAAAACACATTACACCACATACATTAAGACATAGCTTTGCTACTCATTTATTAGAAGACGGAACAGATATAAGGTACATTCAGCTTTTATTAGGTCACAATTCAACAAAAACTACAGAAATCTATACCCATGTAGCAAAAAGCAGTTTTAATTTTATAAAAAATCCATTAGATTTGTAAGAAAAATAATTATATTTACTTAAATAAATATAGTGTAGATAAACACAATTGTGTTTATCCAAACGTTGTGGTGCAATAGTTCATTTCGCAAGGACAATTTTTTCGGATTGTTACGAGAAGGTTAAGGAGTTTTCTTCTGATTAACTAAAGGGCGGACAAAGACTTTGTTAAAAAAGCCATATCCAGGTACTTTTCGATGGTATCGTGGAGAGGTTAGACTCTCCAAACGCTATCTCGTTATAAAGTACCTGACTAAGTTCGCAAAAAATTTTAACAAAGTCAAATTTGAAGCGGCATTATGTCTTGTTAATCAGAAGATAACGCTCATTTAGTTCCCATCACCGACGGATTATACACGGCAGTGTATATTCCATAGGTTCGGGTTAGATCCGAAAAAGTTGGGGATAAATTGCTACCGAAACTGAACTACTGTTCCTTTATTTTTTTACTTTTATAAAAACTAAATTAAAAATATAAAGCACACAACATGCTGTATAATTAATGGCCGCATAAAGCCAACGCTTAAACCAAGCCACTAACCATACAGCTGTACGTTGTACGTAAGCTAAAAAAACGTATGAATACAGAAGAAAAAACAGAAATTAAATTTGAGAATTTAGTAAAACTTGACCAAAGACAGTTAGAACAGTTATCTGAAGGAAGATTAACATTCGTTGACCACCCAACCAAAGGACAAAGAAGGGTTGATACAAGGAGTGCTTATGTAAACACCTTCGGAATGGAAATGACAGAAGAGGAAAAAGCCTTATTTAATTAAACTGTTTATAGAATTATTAATATTATCGAGAACTTTTTTAAAATTAGATTCATCAGAGTACAAGGGGTAATCAAAATATGAATTAAACCCGTAGTATTTTAAAAGACGAGAAGCATTGTCTTTTAGTTGTTCTAAATCCATTTCTGTTTTATTACGGTTTAAATAGTCATCAACTTCTCTTTGAAAAGCGTCTAAAATAAAATCTTTGTGCTTTTGATAATCGCCTTGGATGGCTAAATGGATATCTTGAACTAAAAACTTATGAAAGAACCCAAAACGAATTGTTTTAAATTTTTCGCCATCATAAGATAAAGAGTTATTTCGATAATTAGGAGCAGGTTTTAAAGAGTTTAGGTTATCCAAAAGAGTTTGAGCCAATTCTAAATCTGACTTTTGTTTGTCTGTAAGAGTTTCTAAATTATGAGTAATTGACATAAGAATATTTTTGACTAAATTAGAAAAATAAACTGAAATAAAAAGCCTACGTACAACAACGGCTATAAATAATAAAGGCGAATTGCTGAAGCCTAAAATTTAGCAAGTAACAAAACACAACTACTTGGCGGAAAATAATAGTATATTTATCCTTTACTATTCATAGCCAAGACCGTTGTGGTGCAATAGTTCATTTCGCAAGGACAATTTTTTCGGATTGTTACGAGAAGGTTAAGGAGTTTTCTTCTGATTAACTAAAGGGCGGACAAAGACTTTGTTAAAAAAGCCATATCCAG
>NZ_JAFMPU010000008.1:0-176784 GCF_049132085.1 Seonamhaeicola sp. NFXS20
TCTTTGACAATTTTTAAAATCAGTCGTTTGTCATAGCGTTCTTGTTGGTTTGATCGTAATACATAATTTTCCTGTTTTGATGTTTCCATACACTTGTTTTAGTGTATAGCTATTCTAGGACAAGACAAGTGAAGTTGTGAATAGTGAGTAGTGAGTGGTGAATGGTGAGTGGTGAAAAGAGGATGGAGAGTATGGTTTCTTAAAATAAACATATAATTATTTTAAATTACTAATTAATTAGACCATTTTATTTAAACATTTAATGCTGAATAAATAATGCTATTAAAAAGTTATTATCAACTTATTAACAGTGGGTTAGCTGTTGGTTCTTTTTGCATATTTTTGCATGGTAAAAAAAAAGAGGGAGTTTAACGTCTAAAAAAATCATTTCATCGTATATTAATTTTAATAGTTAATATGATAAACATTTAATCGGATAATTTTGCATTACGACGATTATTTTAAAAACCCATAATGTTTTTTGTCGAAAAAAACACACATGTTAACGATTTTATTAATGAAAACAAATAATATTGTGAAAGAAATGATTCACCCCAAATTGAACAATTATGAAAAAGATTTTTAAACCTATGATTTTGATGTTTATGTTGATGGCCGCGTTTATGTCATGTAACAATGAAGAGCTATTTATTGAAGATGTTGTAGAAGAGGTTGTTGATGACACTACCGGAGAAGATACAGAGGAGGAAGAAACAGATGATACTTCTAATGAAGATACAAGTATAGATGCTACCTTACCATGCGACTTTGACTTAAGTGATGTAACTGCAGGAGATACTGTTGTAATTAACTGTGTTATGGATTTAGATGGTGCTACCGTTAATTTACCATCTAATGTAACTATTCTTTATGAAGGTGGTGATATTGTTAATGGTACTTTGAATTTTTCTGATAATACAACCATAGATGGTAATTTATTAAACTCAACAATTACTTTAACAGGATCTTCTCCAGCATTAAAAGACCCTGTTTTTGACTTTATTCCAGAACGTTGGGGTATTGTAGAAGGAGTAGTCTCTTCTGAAGTAGCTTTAAATAATAGAGATATTTTAGAAACTTTGATGGAAGAGGTAAAAAAATATGGTGTTACTACTTTTAGTATAGATGAAATGGATGCATATTTTGAAGTAAGTTTAGTTACTAGCGGAACAACCAATCAAAATTTCTATCCATCTGTTGAAGCTATCAATGTTCCTTCAGATTTTAATTTAGTTATGAGTGAAAATACTTTTTTAAGAGTACAACCTAATAGTAGAAAGCTATATGGATTATTAGCTATTAGGGATGCTTCTAATGTAACCATTAAAGGAGGTAATTTATATGGAGACAGAGATGAACACGATTATTCTGACGGAGGTACTCATGAATGGGGGCATTTACTGTTCTTACACGGGGCTGTTAACTCAACTGTTGATGGTGTAACTATGAAAAATGCTACAGGTGATGGTATGAAACTTGAAGATATTAACTTTACATTTCAATCAAATTGGATACCTACACATGATATTACTATAGTTAACTGCATTTTTGATTCTAATAGAAGAAATAATATGTCTATTACCGCAGGATACAATATATATGTTACTAATAATGAGTTTTATAATGCAAGTGTTGATACTGATAAATCAGAAGGTGTTGCTCCTGGGTATGCATTAGATGTAGAAGCATTAAGAGGAATAGATGAAGCTACTGGAGAGTACATTTATTATGAGCGTGCTGAAGATATTTTTATCACTAATAATATTGAAAAAAACAGTAGAAAAGGAGGATTTACAGTTGCTATAGGATTTGATGTAACAATTGAAAACAACAATGTAGAAAGTGGAATTAGTTTTTCTCTAGCTAATGGTGTAAAAATAATTGGTAATACTGTTACTGCAACTACAACCGACAAACAAGATACAGGTACAGGAATAAAAGCAGGAAGAAGTAGTTCTACAGGAAGTACTATTTATAATAATTTAGTACAAGGCAATACCGTAACAGGGTTTTCAACAGGAATATCTGTTAACAACGAAGAAATAAATGTTAAAGATAATATTATCAACAATTGTAAAACTGGAATTACTTTTAAAAATTTAACAGATGGTAATATACAGAATAATACAATAAAAAGTACTAGAGATGACTCTATGGGGGTTTATAGTTATGATTCTTATGCAAATGGAGTTTATATAACAGGTAATGATATTGAGGTAGATAGAAACCCATTTAAATTAAGTAAAATTAATTATACATCAGAATATTATAATTATGTTTTAGAAATAAGTGATAATATTGTTAAAAACAATGATACCAATAGCACGCTGTTTTCTGAATGTTATGGGATAGACTTTACAAACAACACCCTTGACCACGGGATAGAGGTATTTAATTCAGAACAGTTATCTTTTGAGACGAATACAATTAGTACTGTTAATGATCATGGTTTTGATATTAGGGAGGTTAATAAAAATATTTTAATTTCTTCTAACAATATAGATGTAAGCGAAAAGAAACTATGTGTAAATATTGATAGTAATAGTTCAGGAGAAGTAACAGAAAACAATAATTCATGTCAATAAAACCTAATTATTTTAAAAACACTTAGAATAGGTAGATTGGTTGATAGAGTTATTAATATATAAAAAACCAGAGAAGTTTACTTCTCTGGTTTTTTCGTAATTATAATCTTTAATTCGAAGTTAGTAGTTATAATATTAAAAGTATTTAAAGCATTTTTATTTCAATACATACTAATAACTTTTATTAAAAAAAACAGTTGTACTAAATAGGAGACTTTCCTTTTTGTTCTAAATAAGTTATGAATTCATATCATAGAACTCTTTTTCATTTAAAACAAAGATAGTAATCTTGTAAAAGGAAAATAGTTTAAAGGCATTAGTATAAAAACTAATAAATAAAACCAAGAGAAAATACTAAGCTGGTTTTCTTTATTTAAAGATTGAATAAAACCTAATGTTGTTAAAATTATGGCAAACCCTGTAACTGTAGCAATAGGGTAGGTAGTTAATATGAATGTGACTAAAAATACATTTCTATATTTAGCTAATAAAAAGCGTTTAGGAAGACAAAAACTTATAGCAATCATACCTTCTATAAATATAGTCCAATAAGAAATAATAATTCCAAAACTACTTATTTTATCAGCTCCATTTAATATAAAAGATTCTTTAGGATTTGTAGTATTTAGTAAGGCATTAAAATTTTGTTCATTTTGTTTCAGTAATCCCATATCTATTTCTCCTATAATTGATGAAAATCCAAAAAATCTAGGATCTGATGTATTAGTGAACTCAAAAAAAGATCCATTTAAAAATTCAGGGGCTAGAAATTTACCTATTACTGCAAATAAAAAGCATAGGCCTATAATGTATTTTGATTGAGTTTTTAAAAAATCTATAGTAGTAGATTTGTTTTTAAAAAAAAGAGACAATGTTACCATTAAAATAACGTAAGCAAAAATGTGTTTATGATTTGGTACATATCCCTGTAGATCAAGGATTAAATAGAAAATTACACCAAAAACAGATAAAACACTCCATATGTATTTGTTTTCTCTTAGTTCTTTAAATAAAATAGCAGGCACAATTACTACAGGAGTAAAAATTGATAAATACCCATTATCATGCATAAACATTAAAAAAATTAACAAAAGCATTTGTAAAACCATGTTTAATACACTATCAGTATTCTTTACAGCATCAATATTATTTAAATGCTTTAAAAAATTCTTAATTTTCATATCTTATTAGTTTAATGGTGTTAGGTTAACTTTATTAGTATTGTTGTTAAAGTTAATAGCAAAAACTCTTACCTTAACAATCTCATTAGAATTTATTGGGGCTGTACAACTATCTTTTTTAGCACTCAATTCAATAGTATCTGTGTTAGAGTTGTAACACCATGAGTATTTTCGTATTTTATCTAGAATTTCATTGGTTCTAACTTGACTAGGTAATATTCGTGCAGAAACACATTCGTCTTCCAATTCAGGTATATTCCTCATATTAACAAAATATGTTTTATTGTTATAGTTAACTTCAAACCCAGCTACTCGGTAAATCATTTTGTCAATTTTGGCAAACATGCGCATACCTCCTCCCATCCAACTGTCCATGTTTTCTTTTTCAACTAGAACAATATTTCTTACAAAAAAGAATAACATAATTGAAGGGATAATTAATTTTAAGAATGTACTTTTTTTTATCATAATTCATCTAATTAGTTATAAAAATTGGTTAATTTCTTCTGGCAATGGAAGCCTACATGATTCTTTTTTCCCAAAAAAGATATATCTGTTTTTTGCTATGAATGTATACATATAGTCTCTTATAAATTTAGGAAATATTAAGCATATTGAGCCTATTAACATATAGACTTTTGATAAGTTTTTTAAAACCTGTAAAATAGCGGATGACTTATTGTACAATGAATTACCATTTAAAAAGTAAATTGTTGAATATTCATTGTCTCTTATAACGATATTTTTGTGAGCTAAAATTTCTTTAGCTTTTTGAGACTGTAATGAACAATAATAAATATCTTTATTCTTATTTCTTTTAATAGTGAAGTCTATAAAACCATTACAAAGATTACAAACACCATCGAAAAAAATTATTTTTTTATTACTATAATTTTGTGATTTCATAATAAAGTTAAAATTGTATTTTTTTATACAAGTTTATATAATTATCAACCATTATATTGATATCAAACAGTTTTGATTTTTTTAAACTACTTTCCACAACATTATGGTGGTAACTACTATTGTTAGAAAGTTTCAAAATAATTTTAGATAGTTCATTATCATCTTCTTTTTTAAACAAGACACCTGCATTTTTAACAACTTCAGTTAGTCCAGGTACATCACTAGCAACAAAAGGTTTTTCAGACGCCATTCCTTCAATACTAGAAAGCGATAAGCCTTCATAAAATGAAGATAACACCACTACATCGGCCGTTTTTAAAAGTCTTGGCACATCATTTCTAAGTCCGTAAAAATGTACTTTATCTGTAACACCTAATTCATTTGCTAACTGCTTACAAGCATCTTCTAGAGGCCCTTGACCAACCAGTATTAATTTAAAATTTTCAGGCAATTTACTAACTGCTCTAATAAGGGTTTTTTGGTCTTTTTGAGGCGTAAAACTAGATACTTGAATGATAAGTTTATCGGCATCAGAAAAATGTAAATCTTCTTTTTTATAAGGTTTAGCTAAGTTGATACTTTCTAAATTTATACCGTTATATATTTTTATAAACTTAGGCTTAAATTTTTCACCTAAATGGTTTAATAGATTCTGATCTACCGCATCTGATATGGTTATAATTTTGTTAAACTGATTGTATACAATCTTATCTAAAGTTTTAAATAAAAACAGTTTTCTACGTCTGTTAGTGGTGTTATGTTCGGTTAACACTATATTATGCTTTTTAAAACTTAATAAGTTGGCAAAACCAACCCAATACAATGCAGGAAATAGGTGTACATGAATTATATCGTAATTTTTAAAGAAAGATTTTATTTTAAAAACTAAAAAGGGGTTATATATATTATTTTCTGTGCCTAAGGAAAATATGTTAATGCTTTTATTTTCTTTCAGTTTTTTATAAAACCCCGTTTCAGCACCATCTAATAATAAAACATCTACTTTTAAGCCCTTTTCTGAAAATTTACCACAGGTGTCTACTATGAGTTTTTCAGCACCACCAGAACGTAAAGAATTTATAACTTGTAATACTTTCATTTTTTTAGCTTATTAATATAAAGCACATAAACAAAAAGACCTATACCAAAGGGAATAGACAAAAACGTAAGCAAAGGTTTTGGGCTTTTATTTAAAAATTTAAAATCTTTTAACTGAATAGAGTGCGATATATAATGGATAGCATTCTTTAATCTCACTTTAAAATAATTGGAGTGTTTTAAGGCATTTATTCGAGCGTATTGAAATCCTTTAGGGTGTCTAAAATATTGTTTAATAATGTTTCTAGAAGAACCATCTTCTAAATATTCAACAATACAGAGTACTTCATTTAAGCATCCAAATTTATATTTTTTATCAATTTGAAGATACAGAGTTCCAAGGGGAACAAAACGTTCCTTTGGAAAAATAGGGTAGGGCGGAAATTGTTTAACAATATCTGTTCTTAACACTAATTTTTTATCTCCCGTAATTTTATATTTATTATGCAAGTCTTCTAGGGTTGTAAATTTTAAATTATCAGGAATTTTTTGCCCAATAATATTACCATCTTTATAAGCATCTAAACCTATAAAGCCAGCAAGGTCTTCAGGTTTATGTTCTATAGAATTCCAGTAATTAATAATGTTTTCTACGGCATTGTTGGGCATGAAATCATCAGAATCAATACACACATTAAGTTCTGTTTTTATTAAGCGGTAAGCAGCATTATGAGCCCCATGCATGCCTTGATTGTCTTGATAATGATACTGAATATCTATTTTATTTTCTTGAATCCAGGAGTTGACTAATGTTTTGGTGTTATCTGTAGAACCATCATCAATAATTAACCAAATAAAGTCTTGGTTTGTTTGGTTTACTAAGCTATCATAACATTGATTTAAACAATAAGCTCTGTTATATGATGGCGTAAAAATAGTAAGTGTTTTCATTATAAATTTATTAAGAATAATAAACGAAATACATTAAAAATGTAAAGGAAAAGTATGCCACAAGAATTTTTGCTAGCATTAAATGATGGTTTTTAAACAAAGGTTGTTTTAAAAGAGGATAAAAAATAACTATAGCCATCATAAACCATGATAAATAAGCAAAACGATTTGAAAAGTTAGCTCTAATAACTAACACCCAAAAGCCATTGCATATTAAGTAGGTGTTTAATAATTGGTTGTAAAAATCATCTTTGAAATTCTTTTTATATATAAAATACCAGCCAGCAAATACAGCAAAAAAACTATGAAATAAGAAATCCCAACGAAAACTAGGGGCGTCTCCACCGGCACCTCCTGCAAGATATCCAGATAATCTACCATCAAACCCTAAACTTGCAAAAAGTGAAATCCAAAAACTTCCCATGGCTAATGATAAAGGAATGCAAATAAACCAGCCTTTTAAATAGAATTTAGGATTGTTATATACATAGGTTAATAGGTATGCTAAAACAGGAAGCATGATGGTTTTGTGAAACATGGCTCCCAAAATAAAAAATAATGCCATTATTACTTTATTGTCGCGGTAGGCGAGCCCCCATAAGAATAATGAAGCAGCCACCCCATTTCTTACCCCGTTAACCCCATAGGTGTAGAATGAAAAAGACACAATAAAAGCAAAAAAGCAGTAATACCAATATTCTTGGAATAATTGTTTTGATATTTTGTACAGCGGATAAATATAGAGAAAGGCACATATAGTAAAAAATGTATGGGCAGTAACAATAGTTGCCGAAATTTTCATAAAAATATCCCAACCTAAATCTCTAGTGTCTTTAATAGGTTCTCCTAAGCTAAAAGCCTTAAAGGCTTTGTAATAGTTAGCGGTATCACCAAAACCATAGCGCGATGTAATTTCTCTTTGGCCTATTAAAATAATAAAAAAGAATAATAAGAAATACCCAACAGCATTAATGTATATAATATTTTTAGTATCTGATATTTTTAACACTAAAGCATGTAAAAAAGTAAATAATACAATAAACAAGCATAAATAAATGTATACATGATAATAATTAGCTGATGGTATAATACTATTCATATATTAAATGTTACTTAGTTTTCTAATTGTGTCACATAAAAGATTTGTAAATCTTTCTCCTCCATATTTATCCAAGTGATGCCCATCATAGGTTTTAAATTTTTTAGATTTTAGCTTATTGTAGTTTAAATAGTTAATATTGTTATCTTGAGCTAACTTTTTTATAAAATTATCAAATTCAGGATAATAATTGTTTTCTAACTCTAAAATATCTTTATCAATAGGAGTTCTTACTAAATAAACAGAACCATGTTTTTTAAGATTTTTAACAAGAGTGTCTAAACTTTGTTTTCTGTATTCAGAAACACTATAATCTTTTACGAAATTCTTTAAAATTTTTACTTGGTTTTTTTTCCAATTACTAAATATTAAACTGTCTTTAGGTAAGTTGTTTTCTTCTAACCAACCGTTTTTATGGAGTTTTGATGATTTTCTAAATATTCCTCTAAAATGAAAATATTCTAAATTTTTAATTAAATACTCAAAATTAGGATCCATAGACATATAGTTCATATTATTAGGAGGAGCATCAGCTTCTTTAAACTCACCAACACTATTATTGTTTTCTTTATGAGAACTTAACATCCAGGGAGTTATTGATATTATAAACAATCCATTTTTAGATTTTTTATTTAATTTTTTCAGAATACTTTTTCTGTATAGAGGTCCTATGCGAGATTGAGCTATTGTAAAACTAAAATTGAACATAGGTAGTTGAAATTCATTATTGACAAAATAATCATCAATTATTTTAGGTTGAATTCCTTGTAAGCTTCTAGATCCTCCTATAATTAATGAAGTTGCTTTGGGAGTTGTAAACTTTTCATAAAAATAATCTATGTATGAGCCATAAAATTTCAAAAACAATGTTAAAAGAATTAAGCATGTTATAGAAAATAAGATGATATTTTTTATAAATTTTTTCATTTTTTATTAAAATTGAAAATAGATAAAGGATTGTGATTTAGCTCCAAAAATTAAAATGATAAATAATATGATGATATATATAAGCCATCTTAACAATTTATTATTAATGTTTTGAATGTCTAGTCCATAATCTTTATTTTGCTGAAACCACTCAGTAATTACCAATAATGGAATAAATATAAGTAATGTGATATCTGGGGTTTTAATATCAAAAATATTTTGGTTAATAAGTCCATTCCAAACAGCTTCATTAAAAGCAAACGCATTTTTTAAACTAGTAGATCTAAAAAATATGTACGTAAAGCAAACCATAAAAAATGTTAGTATTATTTTAGGTATATCTTTGTAAGTTGCACCTTTATTTTTTACAACTTTATTGGTAGAAATTGCGCTAAATCTTTTGTTAGAAAAAATTACAGGAATATAAAATAGGCCATGTATACCACCCCAAAAAATATAATTCCAACCAGCACCGTGCCATAAACCAGAAATTAAGAATGTTATAAAAACAGCCATAAAAATGCCATATTTTTTATAATTTCTAAACTCAACTGCTAGGGGAGTAAATAAGTAATCATTTAACCAACTAGATAGCGATATATGCCATTTTTTCCAAAAGTCTGAAATATTTGTTGAGAAGTAGGGGTAATTAAAATTTCTTTTAAATTCAAATCCAAATAATTTTGCTACACCTATGGCTATATCTGTGTATCCACTAAAATCGGCATAAATTTGAAAAGCAAAAATAACAACACCCAAAATTAAGGATGCGCTAGAATAATTTGAAAAATTTTGAAAAATATCATCTACATAAGGGGCACAATTGTCTGCTATAACAACCTTTTTTAGTAAACCCCATAAAATTTGCCGTCCACCATCAATAGCCATTTTGTAATCAAAATGACGTTTTTTAAAAAATTGCGGAAGTAAATTTGATGCCCTTTCAATAGGACCAGCAACTAACTGAGGAAAGAAGGCTACAAATGTGGCAAATGCAATAAAATCTTTTGTAGGTTCTAATTTTCTTTTACTTATGTCTAGTGAATATGACATAGTTTGAAATGTGTAAAAAGAAATTCCAACAGGAAGAATAATATTTAAAGAGTAATATTCCATTTCATAACCAATGGAATTAAATGCACTAATCCATGAGTCTATAAAGAAATTAAAATATTTAAAGAACCCTAAAATACCTAAATTAAAGCCCATTGATACCCATAACCATACTCTCTTTTTTTTCGAGTTTTCTATATTCTTAAATATTTGTATTCCGACAAAGTAATCAATTAATGTACTTAGAAGGATAAGAGATAAGAATCTCCAGTCCCACCAACCGTAAAAGACATAACTAGCTATTAACAACAGTAGGTTTTGTATTTTTAAATACTTGTTTAAAACCAACCAATACAATACAAATACAATTGGTAAAAAAATAAAAAAGTCAAAAGAATTAAATAGCATATTATTATTTCAATTTTTCTTTTATAGAAGTTATTATGTCACCAACATTTTTCCATTCTAGAATTTGAGAACTACTAAATTTTATATTGAATTTTTTTTCAATTTCAACCACTAAATAGATGTGATTTATAGAATCCCATTCATCTATATCATGTGCATTTGTTTCTTCTGTTAAATTGATATCTTCATTTTCTAAAACTTCTTGAAAAAGTAATGTTAATTCATTTAGGTAATCTTTCATAAGATAAAGTGTTTAAAGTGTTTATAAGTATTAGTGTTTAAACTATAAATGCTATCATTTTTTTCTTTTGAAAATGTGAGTTTTTCTAATAAATCTGCAACTAAACTATTTTTTGCTGTTTCTAAATATTGACCTTGTAAAGTGTTGATTTTTAATTTTAGTAAATCATCAACTATTTTGTTGAGGGCATAATATTCTACATCACGTTTTAATACACGACAACTCATAATCCAAGTGTCAATAAAAAAGGCATTGCTAGAAGTTTTTTCGAGTATTATAACAGAAATTAACCCATAATCACCAAATTTATCTTTTAACTTAACACTATAGGTTAAATAGTTTTCAGAGTTCATAAATTTTATGATATCATCTTCTGTATATCTTTTAGTACGAAGATTAAACTGATTAGATCTTTGAGTTAATTGCGCAATACGAGAAACATCTTCTGGTGTAAAATCACTAATACTACCATGCATTTCTAAAGATTTTAGGTAGTCATCCATATTTGTGACTTGTGAAATTAATTTACGTCTTTCAGCTTCTTGCTGATATTGTAATGTTCTATCATTATCATTTTTTGAATATGATACTGTTTCAAATAAATTTAAATTAGTTAAGTAAGGTAAGTAAAGCGCAGGGTCTTCAGGGAGTTCTGGCACTGTTATCTCTGGAATGCTTTGTTTTACAATTTCTCTTTCGGCAGGATTATCATCAATAAACACCATTGAGTCAAAGCCAATGTTAAGAACTTCTTGAATGTATCTAATATTATCGGCTTTATTATTCCAATTAGCAACAAAAACAGAAATATCTTCTAGTTTTAAAACCATTTCATTATGATTTATAAAAGGGTTTTTAGCTATTTCTTCGTTGTTTTTAGAACAAACAGCTAGAATTACACCTCTATTTTTTAATTCTTTTGCCCATTTTTGAATTTTTGTAAATGCTTTTCCTATACCTAAAGACCCAATTTGTATTTTTTCTAATCCGTCATCTCCTATAATTCCTCCCCAAAGTGTATTATCTAAATCAAGGATTAAACATTTTTTAAAACTACCTTTAAATGCCTTAGCGAATTTAGTTATATGATAGCTTATATGCGTATGAGTATCAATAGAGTAGTGTAAGTCTGAATTTATGTAAGAAGCCCAATCTCTATAATCATTTAAATTTTTTAAGTGTTTATTAATGTCAAATACATAGAAATTATTTTCTTTTTCAGATATTTCAATTAATCTATTATTAATTTTCCAAAGTTGATTATAGAAACTATGCGTTATTTTAGAAAATAGATTGCCATAAATTTGGTCGTCTATCAACTCATATGACATATAAATAATTTTTGAATTTATATTACCACTCTGTAATCCAGCTATTCTGGAGTTAATTAAATCAGAAATTCTACTTGAAAAATGAGAGCGCTCTTCATTAGATTTTAAGGCATAGAAATTATCTTTTAGTTTTAGTGATGATTCAAAAATTATAACTATCTCAGGATTAATTTTATATAACTTAGATGAGTTATCAATAATGGTAATATCTATTTGGTCATAGCCAGCTTCGTATATAGAAGGATTATAGCCTTCTACTAATAAATAATTTTCTAAAGCTTTACAAAAAAATGTAGTTGTATGGTTTGCTAATACTGCAATTTTTATTGGGGTTTCCCCTTTTGAAACTTGTTTAGCTATTTTTTGTAATTCTCTAAAACTCATTATATTTTGTTGCATACAAATTTGAAATTTTACTTATTAATAATTTTTGCAGGATTCCCAACAACGGTAGCATTTTCTGGAACATTTTTAACCACTACAGCACCCGCACCAATTTTGGCATTATCACCAATAACAATATCACCAATAACAATGGCTCCTGTGAAAATAGAAACATTATTGCCTATTGTGGGTTTTTTACCATTAATTTCTCCAATAGTTACTAAGTGATTTACATAAAAATTTTCTCCTATAGATTTAGCGTTTAAAATAGTACAGTAGGGGTGACCCGTTAAAATGCCTCCACCTAGTTTGGTATTGACATCTATAGTAAAGTTTTGCTCTCCTTTACAATATAATTTTAATAAATGCTTTATAGGGTTATTAATTCTAAAATAGAAAATAGTTCTATAATCTTTTGAGTGTGTCAAAAAATAAAGTAAAGCGTTAAGTTTTAAACCTTTTATACTTTTTGAAACACACCATCTATCTAAATCTTTATTAATTGTTTTTTTATTGGCGCTAAATAAATAAAGTACAACATGAGGGATTAACAAAACTCTATAAATATAAAATAGTATTGTTCTCATACTTTTATTTTATTAATTGATTGAAAATTGTTAACCATTTGTCCATGATAGCTTTTTCATTATAGTTAGCTGCATTTTCTCTAGCATGTTGCCCAAGTTTTTTTCTTAATGTTTCATTATTTATAATGTTTATAGCAGCATTGGCAAATTTTGTTTGTTTTTTTGGAGGTATTAATATACCGTTTTTATCACTTATTATGTTTCTAGGACCATGAGGGCAGTCAAAAGAAACTATAGGCAATCCACAAGCTTGAGCCTCTAATAAAACTAAAGGGAAACATTCATTATCTGAGGTCATTAAAAATACTGATGCATTTAACATTTTATCTTGTATGTTATCTGTTTTTCCTTTTAATATAATGTGTTTTGATAACTGTTTTTCATTAATTTGTTTCTGTAATGTATCAATATAATTTTTATCACCTTCACCATATATATGCAATTGCCAATTGTTATTTTTTTTATGTATTAGTTCCCATATATCTACAAGTAAATCAAACCGTTTAACTGGTGCAATTCTGCCAGCAGCAATAGCAATAGGTTTGTTTAATTGAGATACTTGTGAGGGATAAAAGGTTATGGGGTTAGGTATTACAGCAATATTGTTAGATTTGTAATATTTAGCTTCATCTTTGTTTAGTACAATAAGTTTGTTATATTTTTTTTCTACATAATCTGCAAAATATAGAAAGTATTTTTTCTTTGATTTAGCTCCTTTTTTACGATAAGGTACTTCTATAGATTTAGAAAAATGAAATTCTTTAACTTTAGGAATAGATTTGTTAATAAATGGCACAAAATACGTATCAACACTGTGGCTACAAACCACAACAACATCTGGTTTTATTTTATTTAAAGTTTGCTTTACTAAGCGTATGTGTCTTGGAATTTTTAATACATTTTTAGGGTGAAAATAAGATAAGTTTCTATGATAATTAACACCTAGATCTTTAAAAATAATATTAGAATTAAAATGATAACAAGCTTTGTTTTTATTTTGTTCTGATGTTATAATATAAACAGAGTTTTTACTATTACTTGCAAGGTAATTGGCTTTAATTGATAACACTCGCTCTATACCACCATGCCGATATACTTGATCGATTAAAAAAACTATTTTCATACGGTCTTGTGTTTTAATAGTTCTTTAAAAAGCATATCCCATTGTTTAACCACAAACTCTGGTAAATAGTTCTTTACATTTTGTCTTGCATTTTTACCTAATTTTTTTCTTAATTCATTATTTTCTATCAATGTTTTAATTTTATCACTAAGCATACTAGTATTTCCATTTGGTACTAGAAATCCATCCTCTCCATTGTTAATAATATCACTAGGACCATGTGGACAATTAAAAGAAACACATGGCACGCCATAAGCCATAGCTTCTGTAAGCACCATACCAAATCCTTCATAACGAGAAGACATGACATAAATAGATGACTCCTGGTATTTTTCTGCTATATTTTTTACTGGTTTATGAAAGTTAACTGATTTAGAAATTTTAAGTGCTTTAGCCAACGCTTCTAAATTTTCATTTTTGTTTATGGTGCCATATATATTCAGTGTCCATTCTGGATAAGATTTATGCACCATTGCCCAAGCTTTAAGTAAACGGTCATATCCTTTTTGAAAGCATTGTTTTCCTACAGCAATTACATTTTTTTTAGCTACAGAACTAGGTGTACTAGGATAAAAAGAGAGCGGGTTGGGTATTACAGTAATGTTTTTTAAATCCCATTCTTTTTTATTTCCGCTAGTAAGTACAACAAATTTATCATATTGTTTAGCCCCTATATTCATTAATTTAAATTTAAGCCAAGTGATTGCTTTTTGATAAATATTTGGTGTTTTTACTTGTAATTCTGCATTTTTAGAAACATGGCGTTCATAAATTAAAGGACATGGTTTGCCTATAATTAAAGGAAAAAGTAAGCCTTTAAGACCATCATCACAAACTAAAATAATATCTGGAGCAATTTCCTTAATTTTTTCTTGTATGCCTTTTTTATAGCTCTTTATATATGAAAAGGGATTGCCACCTACTTTTATGTTATGATATTGAATTTTTTTACTAAAATCATAAAATAGGTTGTTGGTATCTTGATTTAATGTTAAGATATGAACCTTGTAATCATAATTATCAGCCAAGTAACTAGCTTTTATAGATAGTACCCGTTCTAGCCCCCCAGGGCCATCAATACGATTTACTATGTATAATAAATGAGTCAAAATTTTGTAAGGTTAATTAAATTTGGGTTTTTATTTTTTCTTTTAGAGAATTAGCTAGTTTGTGGTGTTTTTCAAGGTTTTTAATATTTGTATTTTTGTCTATTTTTCCTTTTAAATCAAAATTTGAAGAAAATTCACCAGTTTTACTATTAATATCGATACGATTAAAGAGTTCTAAAATACCATCAAAACGACAAGAATCTACAAAGCTATCAAAACCATTAACAAAAATAACTGGAGTGCCTAATGCTAAACACGGTAAAGCACAGTGTATTCTTGATGTAATAACTAATTTAGCACGAGCATATTTTTTTAAGAGTGTTTCTGCCATTTCAAATTTTTGCTCATCACTATATACGTTAGAAGAAGGCTCTTGATTTATAAATTCTGAAGAATTTAAAAGATCTTCATCAATAAATTTTCTGAGATGCTTATTTTTCTTTGATAACTGAAAAGCAGAGCCATTTAAAATGTTACGTATTGTTGCTTTAGCATTATAAAAAATTTTCTCTGGTCTGGGGTAGCTATATAAAGGATCTACTATATATACTTTATCAGTTCTTTTAGAATCATCTACTTTATAAGAGTCTAACGTTAGTGTTAAACATCCTGTAAAATAGGCATCAATACCTTTAGCTTTTAATGTATCAGCAGTAAATTGATCTCTACAGCCAATAGGTTGATGTTTCTTTAAATAAGCAATGCCTTTATCATTTAGCATACTTGGGGCAGCAGTATTGTTCATGTGAAAAGAAACAAATATTGGGTCTATATCTTCTGAAGGAACCCAATTATGAATATTATGAGTAAACCAACCATTCATAATAAGTTTTATTTTTTCACCTTTATAATCAGCTAAACGCTCTCTATTTAAGAACATGTCTACTTTTGGTAAAAATTGTTTTGCCGCAAGACTTTGTATGTTATCGCCTACATTGAAAAAGCGTTTGTTTTCATCGTATGTTAAAAGACCGTATTTCATGGTTATTTTAGTTTTCGGTAAATTTTATAAAGTAAAGGAAACTTGTTTCTTAAAATGTGTTTCCGTTTTTTATTCTTCTTAACTTTTTCTGCATTCTTGTTTACAATCAAATCTAAATTTAATTGTGCAAAACGTTGGATAGCATTTTGCTCTTTTTCTTTATCATTTAATACAAAAAAAGAATCTGTTTTTTTTGCCATATCTTGTATGCATGTCCATTGGTATTTAATGCCTTTGGTCATAACACAGTCATTTCCGAAATTTTTAAAAATTAAATCATAAAAATTATCTGGCAGATTAAAGCCATAATCGTTAGGATTAGCATTTGCTAAAATTAGACTTAAAGCAGTTCTTTGGCATTTATGGCATTTGTTACAGTTGTATCCCGTTCGTTCATCAGCATAACAAACACGTAATTTAAAGTTGAAACCTGTTTTGTTTACAAAATCAACAACGTTTTGAGCTTTTTCAGTTCGTTTAAACTCATAACCATCATGAGTTACTATTGTGTTAGCCCATTTCATGTTTTCGTCAATATATGGAGATGATCCCCAACTGTAATTTATTTCATTAGTAGCAGATGCAGCTATATTTATGTCTGTAATTTTATGTTTATAGCTTAATGGCGCTAATACACCAATTAAAGCCATACCGTGTTGTACCATGCCCCACCAACCTAAATGGTCTACTAATAAGTCTACTTTGTAGGTGTAAAACTCTCGTAAATTAGATTCAATATAAAATAACCTATCATGGTTTAATATTTTTTCTTCTGAATTAAATTTTTTAAACTCTTCCCATCTTAATTTATCATCTATAGCTACATCTGCTCCATGAATTGAGATTAAAAAAGGGTTTTTATTGTAGTGTCTAGTCAGTGAGTCAAAAGAATCTAAGCCTCCACTAAATAAGAGAGATGTTTCCTTGCCTTTAATAGTGTTTTTTATTGTTTTTTTTACCAGTAACTCTCCTTTTATATCATTTTTAGGATGATATTTTATAAATTGTTCTTTTAAAATTTTGAGTGAGTTAAAAAAGGTTTCATCAATTTCATCTATAGATACGTCAAAACCCACAAACCATGCTATGGGCATTATATTTGCTAAAAATGGTATAACAGCAATGCTTTTTGGGGTCTTACTTATGTCTTGGTCGTATAATGCATAATATTGATTTGATAAATGAAAATACGATTTGTATTTGTCTTCAACAGTATAATCGAAAGCTATTTTCTTACCTTTATCAAGGTATTCTATTTTGTTTAATTTTAGCATTATAACTTTATTTTTTTTAGGATTGGCTGAATGGAATTTTTAAAAAGTTCTTTTTCATACTTAATGAATCCAAAATTATATATTAAAACAGCATAAATGATAGAATAAGAAACAGCTTTAATAATAAAGTTAATCCAGCCGTTACCAGGTAAGTAATTTATAAAATAACCTAAACACACAATAACAAGTATTGTGATGATTGTTTTATGGGAGAGTTCTTTAAAAAATCTTAAAATATTTAATCCTATAATTTTATGGTAATAAAAATTCATTACGTTTTGAACAATAAACCATCCTGAAACCGTTCCACAAATCATACCTAAAGCACCTAGGTCTTTAGCTAGATAAGCTCCTAAAATGGCTCCTATTACTAAAAATGATAGATACAAAATAGCTTTAAATGATAATTTATTTCTTGCTTCTAAAATTGAGTTGCCGAAACCTTGAACTAGAGGAAGGGTGTAAGCTATCATGATTAATAGAGCAATAAGCCAAACTTCAAAACTACCATCTTCACCAAGCTCTTTTCCTACCCATAAATACACAAATTGATTTCCAAATAGTAAAAAAGCTCCGAAAATATACATAAGAATAACAAATGATATCCGTCCAATTTTAATCATCATGTTTGTTAATTCTTTACTGGTTGCATTTGCAACAGTCATTTTTGTAGCTCGTGGTAAAAACACACTTGAAATTGCTGTGGAAAAAGAACCATAATAAGTTCCTAAGGTGATACCAATACCATAAATTGTAAGAATTTCAGGTGTAGCTATACGCCCTAAAATCCAATGACCTGCTTTCCACTGAAGCATGCTTACTAGACCAAACACAAAAATCCATACAGAATAGCTAAATATTTGCTTTACATATTTGAGTTTAAATTCATGCAGTTTGAATTTAACCTTCAGCTTGAAAAACACATAGTAAATTCCAACAATAATAATTAATATGTTAAACACGGTATCTACAATTACTAAGGCTATAGCTTTGCCACCAAGAGATAGTACCGCAACAATTGTTATTGTTCTAAGTATATAACGAATAATATTTACTGTTTTAGGAAAAACAAATTTTTCATATCCAAAACAAATACCTCTAAGAGTTCCTCCTGGCAAATTAATTACCAGATTGAATATCAATAAAATAAAAATAGTTTTGGCTATTTCTATTTCTTCAGTATTCATTTTTGTAAAGTAGTTGTCTATATGACCGTAGAAAGCTACACCTATAATTATAACAAGTACCGAGATAATACTATAAATAATCATGGTAGTAGCTAGGAAATTTTCTTCTCCCTTACGATCTTTTTCTGCTTTATATTTGGCTACAAAACGGACAACCGTATTGTTAAGTCCCAAATCTAATAAAGAAATAGTTCCTATAAGGGCACCAATAGTTGTATAAATACCATATTCGGATTTACCAATATGGTTTAGTATGAAAGGCGTTATAAATAAACCAACCGCATTTGTTAAAAATATGGTTATATAGTTTAATGCCGCTCCTTTTTTTAATTGGCTCAAAATGATTTGGGTTTAAGGTTGTTTGATTATAATCTACCACTAACGGGTTCATTTATAACTCCTTTAACATCATATAAAATGCCATTAGTGTTTAGCAATGATTTTAAATTTATTTGTAGAAACTCTTTATGTGCTACTGTTAATACAATGGCATCGTATTTGGTTTGTCCTTCGACAGGCTCAGGATGACTATCGACAGGCTCAGGATGACTATTGAGAGGCTCAGCGTGACTGAGTTTTTGAATGGTTGTTAAGCCATATTCATGTTTTACTTCTTCTGGGTTTGCCCAAGGGTCATACACCGTAACATTGGCTCCATAGCTTTTTAGTTCTTCAATAACATCTACCGCTTTGGTGTTTCTTACATCTGGACAATTCTCTTTAAAAGTAATTCCTAAAGCTAATATATTGCTTCCTTTTACTTTTAAATCGTTTTGGAGCATGAGTTTAATAATTTCTGAGGCTACATATTGTCCCATACCATCATTAACACGTCTTCCTGCTAAAATTATTTCGGGATGATAACCAACTTCTTGCGCTTTTTGGGCCAAATAATACGGATCTACACCAATACAGTGTCCACCAACTAGTCCTGGCTTAAAGGGTAAGAAATTCCATTTGGTTCCGGCAGCAGCCAAAACATCGTGGGTGTCAATATCTAAACGATTAAAAATTTTAGCTAATTCATTAACAAAAGCAATATTAATATCGCGTTGTGAGTTTTCAATCACTTTTGCTGCTTCGGCTACTTTAATTGTAGGCGCTAAGTGTGTACCTGCGGTAATAACGCTAGCATAAAGTGCGTCTACTTTTTTGCCAATTTCAGGTGTAGAACCAGCAGTGACTTTAAGAATTTTATCTACGGTATGTAATTTATCTCCCGGATTAATTCTTTCAGGTGAATATCCTGCATAAAAATCTGTATTGAATTTAAGTCCGCTTTCTTTTTCTAAAACAGGTACACATTCATCTTCAGTAACACCAGGGTAAACTGTTGATTCGTATATAACGATATCACCTTTTTTAAGCACTTTACCTACGGTTTCACTTGATTTGTATAGTGGTGTTAAGTCTGGTCTGTTGTTTTTATCTATTGGAGTAGGTACTGTAATAACATAGTAATTACAATCTTTAATAGATTCAATATTTGTTGAACAAAATAATCCAATGTTATTATCTGTATTTTGAGTTAGAACAGATTTTAATTCGTTTTCATCAACTTCTAATGTTGAATCATGACCACTCATTAATTCTTCAACTCTAGATTGATTGATGTCATATCCTACAACAGCATATTTAGTAGCAAAAAGTCTAGCAAGTGGTAAACCAACATATCCTAAACCAATAACAGCTATTTTTATATCATTAATTTGATTCATTTTTTTTATTTTAAATTTTCCCAATACCAAGTAACGGCTTCTTTTAAGCCTTCGCTAACACTGTATTTAGGATTGTAGTTTAGAAGTTTTTTAGCTTTGTCTATAGAGGCTAAAGAATGTGGAATATCTCCAGCTCTGTTGTCTCTGTGTTTTACTTCAACATTTTTAATTTCTGGATCAAACTCTGATAAATATTCTTTAAGTAAGTTTGTGAGTTCTAGTAGTGTGGTTCTTTCGCCGTAGGCTACGTTATACACTTGATTTAAACTATCTTCATTTTCTGTAGTAATGGCTTTTAAGTTCATTTGTACTACATTATCTATATAGGTAAAATCTCTTGAGTAAGAGCCATCACCATTAATATATGGTGATTCATGCTTTACTAATTGCTGAACAAATTTAGGGATTACAGCAGCGTAAGCACCATTAGGGTCTTGTCTGCGTCCAAATACATTAAAGTATCTCAATCCTATAGTATCTAGATTGTATGTGCTATGAAAAATATCGGCATATAATTCATTAACATATTTTGTAATGGCGTAAGGCGAAAGCGGTTTGCCAATAACGTCTTCTGTTTTAGGTAAAGCTTCATGGTCTCCGTATGTAGAAGAACTAGCAGCATAAACAAAGCGTTTAACACCAGCATCTCTAGCAGCTACTAACATGTTTAAAAACCCAGAAACATTCACATCATTAGTTGTTATAGGGTCATTAATTGATCTTGGCACAGAACCTAAAGCGGCTTGATGTAACACATAATCTGTGTTTTCACAAGCTTTTTTACAATCGGCTAAATTTCTAATATCACCTTCAATTAATTTGAAGTTTTTTAATTTAATAAAAGGGGTAATGTTTTCTCGCTTTCCCGTAGAGAAATTATCTAAACAAACAACATTAATATTATTATTTAGTAATGTTTCACATAAATTGGAGCCAATAAAACCTGCGCCTCCTGTAACAAGCAGTTGTTTTCCTTTTAAGATTTTAAGTTGATGATCGGTCATTGTAAACTTGGGGTTACTTTGTTTGCAACAAATATGTAAAAAAATAATTTAAAACAATTAACTAATTATATTAAGGTCATGTTTTTTCCGATGAAAGTAAAAAAAGTGTTAAAATAGTCGATGAATAAGAACATATTATTAATTATTAGCTAAATACAATTTAATAGAAAAGGTGTAACAAATACTTTTTAAAGGTTTTCAACCTTTTTTGTAGTGTAAATCGATAATCTGCACAGATTTACTTTTAAATAAAGCTATAAATGTATTTAACCGAATATAATTACTCTTTTGGCGAAATATGTAAAAACTAAGCTTTTTGCTTTAAAACAATTACTAAATTTACACCGAATTACAAAATTGAATTGATTAATAGCAAGTTGATTTTATTTGTATTAAAAAAAGTTTTAAAAAAAATACATAGCACAAATTCTCTCTTAATTAGTTGTTGAATGTCAACTCTAATTAATTTTTTAAGAGCTACTTTAATACAAATTTATTTTAAGCAATTATGAAAATTAATTTTGTTTTTATGTTGAGAGGGAAATCCATGAAATTTATTTTAAAATTTTGAATAGGATGAAAATTCTATTAATGGGATTGTATGCTCTTAATTTAACTAAAATAACAAATGTTGACTAAGACAAAAATATATTTATCATCACCACACATGGGGGGGACAGAACAAAAGTTTGTTAAAGAAGCTTTTGATACCAACTGGATTGCTCCATTAGGCCCTAATGTTAATGGTTTTGAAAGTGATATAGAAAATTACTTAGGAAACAGTAAGCATGTAGCTGTTCTTAGTTCTGGTACGGCTGCTATTCATTTAGCATTACAATTATTGGATGTTTCATCAGGAGATGAAGTTTTATGTCAAAGTTTTACTTTTTCAGCTTCAGCTAACCCTATCATTTATCAAGGAGCAACTCCTGTGTTTATTGATAGTGAAGCGGATACTTGGAATATGTCTCCGGAGTTATTAGAAATAGCCATTAAAGATAGAATAGAAAAAAACAAAACACCTAAAGCAATTATAGCTGTTCATTTATATGGTATGCCATATAAGGCTAAAGAAATAAATGCTATAGCGCAAAAGTATGACATACCTGTTATAGAAGATAGTGCCGAGGCTTTGGGTAGTACCTATTATAATGAACCTTGTGGAACGTTATCAGATATTGCCATTTTATCATTTAACGGTAATAAAATAATTACCACTTCAGGAGGCGGTGCATTAATTACTAAAAATGCTGAATTAAAAAACAAAGCCGTTTTCTTATCTACACAAGCTAGAGATAATGCACCTCATTATCAACATTCTACTATAGGTTATAATTATAGAATGAGTAATGTTGTTGCAGGAATTGGTCGAGGACAAATGGAAGTTCTTGATGATAGAGTAGAGGCAAGAAGAAAGAATTACGAGTTTTATAAACAACATTTATCTAAATATAATTCTATAACATTTTTAGATGAACCTACAGGTTTTTATTCTAATAGATGGTTAACATGTATTAAAACTAGCAGTTATGAAATGCGAGAGCAAATACGATTAGCTTTATTAGAAGAAGATATAGAATCTAGACCCCTTTGGAAACCCATGCACATGCAGCCCGTTTTTAAAGATTATTTACATTTTACCAATGGTATATCTGAAGACCTTTTTGAAAAAGGACTTTGTTTACCTAGTGGATCTAACTTAACCCAAAATGATTTAGACCGTATTCTAAATATAGTATTAAAATCCCCACACCTATGATAAGAAACTACTTTACCAGTTTATCTCAAAGATACGCCTCAAAATGGCTTGTATTTTTTATTGATTTATCTATTGTAATAACAACTCTTTTAGTTACCTATTTAATAAGGTTTAATTTTACATTAAATTTTGATACTAAGCAATTTTTGCTTCAAGTACCATTTATGGCTCTAGTTTCAGCTATCAGTTTCCTGCTAGTAAGCTCTCATAAAAGTGTTATTAGACATACAGGGTTTACAGATGTTGTAAATGTATTTAAAGCTGTTACGTTAATAGCTACTATAGCTTCTGTTGCCATTATTATTAATAGAATTGCATTATTTGTTCCTAGCTTTACAATACCATTATCTATTATTGTTATCCATTCTTTATTAAGCTTTGTGGCCCTAGCAGGTAGTAGATTGGTGTTTAAAATAGCCTATAACCACTTAAAGTGTAAGCTAAAAACATCTAAAAATATTTTAATTTATGGAGCTGGAGATTCTGGAATTGTAACCTATAATGCCTTATTAAACGGAACCGATAAAAACTTTAACATCATTAACTTTATTGATGACGACATTAAGAAACGCGGTAAGGTTATTAATGGTATTAATATTATTTCATTAAAAAAAGTAACAGAGAAATTTATTAAAAGTAATAATATAGATGAAATCATTGTAGCATCTCAAAGTATAGACCCAAAAAGACTTATTAGCTTGGTTGGTTGTTTAACTGATTTAGATGTTCAAGTTAAAAAAGTACCGCCTATTGAAAAGTGGATTGACGGTGAGTTTAGCGCAAACCAAATTAAACAAGTTCAAATAGAAGACTTATTAGGACGCCCCTCAATTCAAATACATAACCCAAATCTTTTAAATGAATTTAAGGGAGAAACCGTTATAGTTACTGGTGCTGCAGGATCTATAGGCAGCGAGTTAGTTAATCAGTTATCTAATTTTGATGTTAAACATTTAATACTTGTAGACCAAGCAGAATCGGCTTTATATGATGTACAACAAGACTTAAGGCGTGCTGGTAAACATAATTTTACTGCCATAGTTGCTGATATTAGAGATGGTTTAAGAATAGATTCTATCTTCCAATATCATAAACCGACTATAGTTTTTCATGCAGCAGCGTACAAACATGTACCGTTAATGGAAAAATCGCCTTATGAAGCTATTAAAATTAATGTAAACGGTACTAAGTTATTAGCAGATACGGCATCAAGATATAATGTTAAGAAATTTGTTTTTGTATCAACCGATAAAGCTGTAAATCCAACAAGTGTTATGGGTGCCACAAAAAGAATGGCCGAAATGTATATTACTTGCTTGCAAAAAGAAAGTAAAACTAAATTCATAACTACTAGATTTGGAAATGTTTTAGGCTCTAACGGTTCTGTGATTCCTTTATTTAAAAAGCAAATAGAAGAAGGCGGTCCATTAACTTTAACTCATAAAGATATAACTAGGTATTTTATGACCATTCCAGAAGCTTCACAATTAGTTTTAGAAGCTGGAACTATGGGTAAAGGAGGCGAAATATTCATTTTTGACATGGGCGAATCTGTGAAGATTTATGATTTAGCTAAAAATATGATTAAATTATCTGGCTTGAGATATCCTGAGGATATTGATATAAAAATTACAGGTTTAAGACCAGGAGAAAAGCTTTATGAAGAATTATTAGCTAATGGTGAAAATACGCTGTCTACTTATCATAAAAAAATTATGATTAGTAAAACTAGAGAGCTTGAGCATGATAAAGTTAAAAGTGATATAGAAGAACTTTGTATTATGAATCGTTTTCAAAATAATAATATTGTATTGAAAATGAAGCAATTAATACCAGAATATAAATCTAATAATTCAGACTACGAACGCTTTGATAAAAGAGTTCAGATTTATAAGAAAGTTAAAGGGATTTCACAAAAATCAGATAATAAAGCTTACAGCGGCCTTTAAATAATAATTAAATTTTAGTACTTTACCCCAAATTTTTTAAAATGAATATGTCTTTTTTAAAGCCTAGTACATTATTTGTTATATTTTTTTTAATGTTAACATCGTGTTATACCAAAAAAGATATAGTATACTTCCAAAATGCTAAAAATTTTGAAACTATTGTAGACACTGATACCTTTAGAGCAAAGCTAAAAATTGGTGATGTATTAAGTATAAATGTATCTACATTAAATTTAGAAGTTACAAAACCCTACAATTTAATGGAAGCTACAGGAGGAGAAGAAGGTGGTAAATTAATAGACTATTTAATAGATTCTGACGGAAATATAGATTATCCTGTTTTAGGTAAAGTTAAGCTTGTAGGTTTAACAGTAGAAGAAGCTAAGCAACTATTAAAAAAGAAGTTTGAAGAAGGGGGCTTATTAAAAGATCCTGTAGTTATTATTAGAATAAAAAACTACCGTGTTGCTATAATGGGGTGGGTTAACAGACCAGGTGTTTATCCTATTGGTAGTGAACGTCTTTCTATATTAGAAGCTATTGCCATGGCAGGTGACCTAAATATATACGGTAAAAGAAAAGATGTTTTGGTAATAAGAGATTTTAATGGTACCAAAACTTACACAGAAATAGACCTTACCAGTAAAGAAGTGTTTAACTCTCCTGTATTTTATTTAACTCAGAATGATATTGTTTATGTTAAGCCCAATAGAGGTGCCATAAGTGCAGCTAATGGAGACGCTAGAATTGGTATAATTTCATCTTTGGCTAGCATTGCCATAAGTTTAACTTTAATTTTCACAAGATAATTTTAAGTCAAAAATGGATAATCATAGTCAAAATACTAGTCCTTTTCAAAACTTTGATATTAAGAAAGCACTTTCACTATACCTTAAGCAGTGGAAATGGTTTGTATTATGTATTGCTATATCCTTAAGTGTTGCTTATTTCACAATAAAATCTACTGTACCAAAATTTAAAGCAGTATCTAAAATAATGGTCCTAGAGGATTCCGATAACGAATCAGGTAAAGCAGCTATTAAAGATTTGACAATTTTTTCTGGTTCTCAAGAATCAGGAATGGAAGATGAATTGCAGATTATTAAATCTAGAAGCTTTTTGAGAAATATTGTAACTAAACTTAATTTGAATGTTCAATTTTTTTCTAAGGGTAGGGTTAAAGAATATGAAATTTACAAAAACACTCCAATTAAAATTAATTTTATAGAGTCAGATTCGTTAATTCATAAAACAAGTTATAATTGTTTTATAGAGCCTTTATCTACTACAGAATTTAATTTTTGGGTAAATGAAGATGATGCGCCTAAAAAATTAACTTTTGGTGAAAAAATTGATACACATTTTGGAGGAATAATATTTACCCCTAAAGAAAATAAAATTAAAGGTTATATTAATCAGACTATTAGGATTAAGATTACTCCTGTAGAAAACAAGATACAGTATTTAAAACGAAATATTAATGTTTATTTATCTAATGAGTCTTCTAAGATTGTAAATATATCAATGGAAGATCCTATAGAGGGAAAAGCAATTGACATTGTAAGTTCTCTTGTTTATGAATATAATTCATCTACAATAGATAAAAAAAGAAAACAAGCCATTAATACTGCTAATTTTATTAACGAACGAGTTAAATCTATTTCATCGGATTTAGAAAGTGTTGATGATAGTATTGTTGGTTATAAATCAAGAAATAAAATAGCCGATATTTCATCTACAGCAACTCAAGCGTTAACCTCTAGTGTACAAAATGAACAACTTATACAAGATGTAACTACCCAAATTAATATGCTAGAGTATATGGATGGATCTTTAGGAGATAATCCTTATGAAAGTATCCCTTCTAATCTTGGGGGAGGTGACCCAGCAATAATGGCATTAGCATCAAGGTATAATGATTTATTAGCCCAAAGAGGAAATTATTTAAAAAGTGCAGGCGAAAATAATGCTGTTGTGGTAGAGCTTGACAATACACTTGCTCAAATAAGAAGTAGCTTAAAACAAAGTATTAACAACACCAAACAAACTTTAGGAATTCAACTAAGAGGATTGAAAAATTCATCTAGAAAAATTAATTCTAAATTATACTCAGCTCCTGATCAAGAAAGAGTTATAAGATCAATTGAAAGAACACAATCTATAAAAGAGGCTATCTATATATTCTTGCTTGAAAAAAGAGAGGAAGCTACTATATCTATTTCTTCAATTTCTCCCGCAATTAAAATAGTAGAAGAGCCTTATAGTTTAGGTAGTACAATATCACCAACTCCTATGGTAGCCTATTTAGGAGCGTTATTCATTGGACTTTTTATTCCATTTGGGGTTATTTATGTGAAAGATTTATTAGATACTAAAATCCACAATAAAGAGGATTTACAAAATGAAATTAAAAATATTACTGTTTTAGGTGAAATTCCTAATTTTGGTAAGAAAGAGAATGGATTAATTAAAAGAAATGACAGATCTATAATGTCTGAATCTTTTAGAATTATAAGAACTAATTTTGATTATGTTAAAAGAGGAAGAAATGTACAAAATTATGATAATGTTGTATTTGTAACTTCAACAATTAATAGTGAGGGTAAGTCTTTTGTTAGTTTAAATACCGCTTTAACATTAGCAAATACAGGAAAAAGAGTATTGTTAATTGGTGCAGATATTAGAAACCCACAAATATATTCCGCTATAGAAAACAAGGTAGGCAAAAATCAATCTAAAGTAGGTTTAACAGAGTATTTATTTGATAAATCAATCATATTAGGTGAAACCATTAATTCATACGATATTAATGAGATTCCAATAGATATTATGCTTTCTGGTAAAGTACCACCAAACCCTGCAGAACTATTAATGAGTGATAGAATGAAAGCGTTGTTTGATGATGCTTCTGAACAATATGATTATGTAATTGTTGATACAGCTCCATCAATGTTAGTAACAGATACCTTGTTATTTAGTCAATATGCGGGGCATACTATTTATGTAACTAGAGCAGGGTATACCGAAAAACGTATTCTTAATTTTGCTAAAGAATTGCATGAAGACAATAAGCTTAAAGGAATGATGCTTGTTGTTAATGATGTGAAACAATCTAACTTTGGTTATGGAGCAAAATACGGTTATTATGGCGCCCCTAAAAAGAAAGGGCTTTTTGGGAAATTTAAGGCTTAAGTTACTGAAAATACGTTATTAGTATTTTCTACTATGGGTTTTAAATTATCATAAACTTTATTGCTAACGGCTAATTTTGAAAGTTTTATGATGTGGTTTTTATTGTGAACGTCTGTTCCTACAAAATCAAATAAGTTTTTTTCTAATAAGTATTTTGCGGTATTTTCTGCGCCACTTCCGTAGTGACCACTTAATGATAATAAGTTAAGCTGAAAAAAACAACCAAGTTGTTTTAATCTTAAGTAGTAATCTAATTTATTATGATAAAAAGAATATCTCTCGGGGTGAGCTAAAACTGGTAAATACTCTTGGTTTTTAATATTAAAAATAATGTCTTCTAAATTAATAGGCGCTTGATAATAAGACATTTCTACTAAAATATAGTTTTTCTTTAAAGTGTATAACTCTTTGTTTTTAAGAAGTTCTTCAAAGTTGTGATCTAACATATACTCAGCCGCAGGATTAATAGCAATATCTGAAAGTAATTTTGTAGTATTTAAAGATTCTAGCAAAATCTCATAAGAGTTACCTATGCTTTCATCTGTATTGGGGTAGTAATCTTGCATTACATGGGGCGTGGGTATAAATTGTTTAATCCCTAATTTTTTAAGCCCTTTTATTAATTCAATAGATTCATGAACTGTTTTTGCTCCATCATCTATTCCTGGTAGTATATGGTTATGAATATCTACAAAATTGTTAAGTAAATCTTTTACAAATATTTTTTTTGAAAAAAAATGAAACATATAAATTATACCATACTTAATTAATCTGCATAATAATTAAATGCTTCAATTATTATTTTTTCATCTACAATACAATCAATTTTAGGTTTTCCTATAGATTCTAATAACACAAAATTTATATTTCCGTGGTTATTTTTCTTGTCGTATTTAAGTAATTCAATAATAGAAGCATATTCGTTTTTGTCAATTGAAACTTTTCCGTAATAACTTAAAAACAAGGCTTTAATTTCATTAGTTTTTTCTTTAGAAAACCCTGTTAGAGTTGATGAGATATAAAGAGCCAAAATCATGCCAATAATTATAGCTTCGCCATGTAATAGACTTTTTTTGTTAGGATTGCTTAAAAAATAAGATTCAATAGCATGCCCTAGTGTATGACCAAAATTTAAGGTTTTACGTAATCCATCTTCAAAAGGATCTTCTTCAACAACGTTCTTTTTTATAATTACAGACTGATAAATTAATTCATCTAAATCAGCCAAATTAAGTGCTGCTAAATCTTGAAATTTATTCCAATAAATTTCATCACTAATTAAACCATGCTTTAACATTTCTGCTAAACCAGAGCGCATTTGATTAGCAGGAAGGGTGTTTAAAAAATAAGAATCTATAAGTACTAAATCGGGATTGCTTATAACACCTATTTGGTTTTTTAAATGCCCTAAATCTACTCCTGTTTTACCTCCAACCGAGGCATCTACCATAGAAAGTAGTGTAGTAGGAATATTTATATAAGCAATACCTCTTTTAAAAGTACAAGCCACAAAACCACCTAAATCTGTAATAACACCACCACCTATGTTTATCATTAAACTTTTTCTATCGGCATCCAAATCAGAAAGTGTATTCCAAACGCCTACACAGGTGTCAATAGTTTTATTTTCTTCGCCAGATTCAATTTCAATTATTTCAATTTCAGTATTGGTTTCAAACTTTTCTAAAAAATAAGGTAAGCAAAATTGGTGTGTGTTTTCATCAACAAGAATAAAAATTTTTGAATAATTATTCTTTTCAACATGTTTATTTATAGCTGTATAGCAATTATTATTAAAATGAATTGTACAATCTTTATAAGTAATAGAATCCATGAAAATCAACTTTTTTTAAGGCTGTGAAATTAAGGAGATTTTATATAAAATGATAACTTCTGGTTAATTATATTTGCTGTAAATTTTATTGATAATGCAAAAAACCGAAAGAATTTTTGATAATACCGAAATAGCTTTTTCTTTAAAAAACGATTCAGAATTAGAAAGAGCTTACTTTTTATTTAAAATGATATCTATTGAGCCTTTGGTTAAAATTGGTACAGCAGCCACCAATTTTGCAATTAAAGCTAAATTACCTATAGAAGGGTTAATTCGTTCTACCGTATTTGACCATTTTTGTGGAGGCGTTAATGAAGATGATTGCCTACCCGTAATAGATAAAATGTTTAGCAAAGGAGTAAGTTCTGTATTAGATTATTCTGTTGAGGGTAAAGATATTGAAGATGAATTTGATACGGCGGTTAAAAAAGTTCTTAAAATCATTGATTTTGCAAAAAATATTGATGCGATTCCTATAGCTGTTTTTAAGCCAACGGGATTTGGTAGATTAAGCTTATATGAAAAGGTTGGGGCTGGCGAGAATTTATCTGAAAAAGAACAGTTAGAATGGGCTAAAGTAGTAGAACGGTATGATACGGTGTGTAGTAAAGCTAAAGAAAACGATGTTGCCGTTTTAATTGATGCCGAAGAAAGTTGGATGCAAGATGCTGCAGATGATTTGGTTACCAAAATGATGAAAAAATACAATACAGAAAAACCTATAGTATTTAACACACTTCAAATGTATAGGCATGATAGGTTAGATTTTTTAAAGAAAGAACACAAAAGGGCTATTAAAGAAAATTATTTTCTTGGTTATAAACTTGTTAGAGGAGCCTATATGGAAAAGGAAAACGAAAGATCAGAGGATTTAGGTTATAAATCGCCTATTTGTGAAAGTAAATTAGCTACTGATGAGAATTTTAATAGTGGCTTACAATACATAATTGATAACTTAGAACGCATTTCGGTTTTTGCAGGGACTCATAACGAAGAAAGCTCTTATTTATTAATGGAACTAATGGATAAAAAGGGCTTAAAAAACAATGATTCTAGAATTTGGTTTGGACAATTATATGGCATGAGTGATCATATTAGTTTTAATTTAGCAAATAAAGGATATAATGTTGCTAAATATATGCCTTTTGGCCCCGTAAAAGATGTTATGCCTTATTTAATACGAAGAGCTGAAGAAAACACATCGGTTGCAGGACAAACCGGAAGAGAATTAGCGCTTTTAAGTAAAGAAAAACAAAGACGAAAAACCTTGTAACTTAAATAAAGCTTAGTAAAATTGATTTGATTTTATCTTTATAAAAATATGGTGTTATGGTTTCTAATTTAGAAAAGTTAAGACTAGAGGAGGCAGTAAAACCATCATTTTTAACCAAAAATATTTCTTTATTTTTTGTTGGTAATAAGGCTTCATTTTCTGATATAATTTCTTCATTTAGTTTTTCACCTGGGCGTAAACTGGTAATTACTACATCTATTTTTACGTTTTTAGAAGCATATAGCACTTTTAACCTATTAGCTAAATCTATAATTTTTATTGGTTTTCCCATATTGAAAGTAAACACATGATAATCTGTATAATCAAAATTAGCAACATCAAGGATAAGCTTGCAAGCTTTATGTTTTGATATAAAAAACCTTGAGATTTCTTTATGGGTAACCGTTATGGGTAAACCTAATTCAATTTGCCTTTTAAATAAAAGTAGTACAGAACCATTAGAACCAAATATATTTCCAAATCGTGTAGAGCAGAAAAGCGTATCACTCTTTTTAGATAATTGATTTATATAATTTTCTGCAACCTTTTTAGAAATTCCCATAATACTTACGGGGTTAACTGCTTTGTCAGTAGATATAAAAATAAATTTCTTTACTTTAAAACTGTTAGAAATATCTGCAAGTAGTTTGGTTCCAAATATGTTTAATTTCACAGCTTCATATGGATTATTTTCCATTAAAGGCACATGTTTGTAAGCTGCTGTATGCAAGATTATAGTTGGTTTATGCTTTTTAAACACGTTTGTTATAGCTTCTTTTTCTAGAATATTTAAAAGAATGAATTCAACATTTTCTGTGTTTTCAAATTCTACTTCTTTAATTAGATTGTATAAAGGAGATTCGGCTACATCAATTAAAATAAGTTTTTTGAATTTGCTCTTTATTAGTTGTTTTGAAAGTTCACTTCCTATTGATCCTGCAGCTCCTGTAATTAATATGGTTTCTTTAGAAAAATCGTGTTGAACAATTTTAGATGTTTTTTTACCCAACACATCTGTAAATAAATTAGAATCAATTAATAATTCTTCTAAATATAGGTTAGACGGCTTATTCATGGGGTTTTTCTTTTCGTTAAAAACGATATTTTAATAGGCTAAAATAAGCTACAAAGTATAAATAAATACGCTTTGAACCAAACACTAAAATATAAACTACTTAGCAATTACTTTAATAATAGTTAAAGCAATCAGCTTTATATCAAACCAAAAATTTTGCTTTTCTATATACATTTTATTATACCTTAGTTTATCTGGAATTATTGTATGTATAAAAAAGTGTTCTGGATCATCGGCAGCTTTTAATAACTCAACTTCATTTCTATATTTTAAAGAAGCAAGTCCGGTTATACCTGGTCTTACACAGAAGATTTTCATATCATCTTCACTGTAAAAATTCACATAGTGTCTCAGTTCTGGTCTAGGACCAACAAAACTCATGTCACCTTTTAAAATATTTATTAATTGAGGGAATTCATCAATTTTATAACGCCTTAAAAAATAACCTATTTTAGTAACTCTAGTATCTTTATTACCTATGGTTAGTAGCCCTTTTTTTTCTGATGAAACGCGCATGGTTCTAAACTTATAAATATTGAAATCTTTATTGTTTTTACCAACACGACCTTGAATGAATAGCACAGGACCTTTAGAATCTAACTTTATTAAAATTGAAGTTAATAGAAGAATAGGAAAGAGGGCAATTAAGCCTATTATTGAAAAAACCACATCAAACCCTCTTTTAAGCATAGTTTATGGGGTTTCTTTAAAATTGATTATAGTAGCAATACTATCGCAATTTTCAATAGTTAATTCTACAATATAATCATTGTGTTTTCCTTCAATTATATAAATACCACAGGGTGTTTTTCTTGGGGTGCTTTTAGAAAAATTAACATCACCACTTGATAAAACATGTTTTATAGCTGCAGAATCTTTTACAAATGCATGGTTGTAAAGAATCTGTTTTGAGTTTATGTTTTTTAAAACCCTTGCTTCGGGGCCATAATCACATGAGACATCTTTTCCATTTAAGAAGAAAGTTAAAATAACAAGGCCTATAGATAATCCTCCTAGGTAGTAACCTAAACGTTGTATAAATTTCATTTAAATAATTTGAGAAAAATTGATTAAAAAATGAGCAAATTAGCATCGCTATAACTCAAACCAAACCATTCGCCTACAGATTTACTAGTTAAAATTCCGTGGTAAAAATACAATCCATTTCTTAAACCTTTATCAAATCTTAAAGAATTTTCAATACCACCATCTTCAGCTATTTGCATTAAATAAGGTGTGAAAATATTACTAATTGAAATAGAGGCAGTTCTAGAATATCTAGCAGGTATATTAGGAACGCAATAATGAATAACACCGTGTTTTACAAATGTGGGCTGTTTATGAGATGTTACTTCGCTAGTTTCAAAACAACCACCCATGTCTATACTAACATCTATAATTATGGCGCCTTTTTTCATAGACTGAACTAATGATTCTGACACCACAATAGGTGCTCTATTTTTACCACGTACAGCACCAATAGCTACATCACAGCGTTTTAAAGCTTTGGTTAAGTTTTTTGGTTGAATGGTAGATGTAAAGAAAGGTCTGCCTAAATTGGTTTGAATACACCTTAATTTGGTAATAGAGTTATCAAAAACTTTAATGTTAGCCCCTAAGCCCATAGAGCATCTTGCAGCAAATTCACCCACAGTTCCAGCGCCTAAAATAACTACTTCTAAAGGTGGTACACCACTTATGTTCCCAAACATTAATCCGTTACCATCTTTAGTGTCTGAGAGTAATTCTGAAGCAATTAATACAGAGGCAGTTCCTGCAATTTCACTTAATGATCTCACAGCTGGATACGTACCATCAGCATCACGAATAAACTCAAATGCTAATGCCGTAATACGCTTTGAAGCTAAGGCCTCAAAATATTTTTTAGTTTGTGTTTTTAATTGTAATGCCGAAATTAATATAGTTTGCGGGTTTATAAGTTTTATTTGCTCTAGAGTAGGGGGTTCTACTTTTAATATCATAGGGCAAGCAAAAACTTTAGCTGTGTCTTTGGTAATTTCTGCTCCAGCTTCACTATAATCTTTATCGCTAAAACTAGCGCCTTCACCAGCTCCAGATTCAAGCAATACCTTGTGCCCATTATTTACCAATGCAAAAACGGCATCGGGAGTTAAACAAATACGTTGCTCTTGAAATGCTGTTTCTTTAGGAATACCAATGAAAAGCTCGCCTTTTTTCTTAAAAATCTCAAGAGTTTCTTCTTGAGGTATAAGTTGCTGCTTTGTAAATGGAGAAAGTGGTTTAGACATGGTTTGTTGGTTAATAAAAACAAATTACAAATAATTTTTTTAAAGTAATTAAATTCTAAAAAATAATTAAAATTAACACAAAAAAGTTAGAATTTATCATAAAATAATTTGAATAACAAAACTGTGGTTTTTCCGCAATATTTTTTTGTTTAATTGTTTTATTTTTGTTTATATGTTCAAAAAATTATTAACGCTCTCAATTCTATTATTTTCATTAACGTGCCTCTCTCAAGATTTAGTTTTGCAAGGGCAACTTGTTGATGAAAATAATTCTCCAATAGCTTTTGCTAATATAGTTTTACTTGAAAATAATTTAGTTGTTAATGGAGCTATATCTAATGACAATGGATTCTTTAAAATGGAGCAATTAAAAGCTTCAACTTACACCCTTAAAGCTAGTTTTTTAGGGTATCAAACTGTTGAAATTCAGTTTAATTTAACATCAGATACCCAGCTCCAAAATATTATTCTTAAAGAAAATTTAGAAACCTTAGATGATGTTACAATAATAGCTAAAAAACCTACTGTAAACAGAATGGTAGATAGGTTGGTTTTTAATGTTGAAAATTCTACACTATCTAATAACAATGTACTAGATGTTTTAAAACACACCCCTGGTGTTTTAGTTTACAATGGAGATATTACTATAAAAAATGCAACTCCCACAATATATATAAATGATAGAAAAGTGCATTTATCGACAACAGAAGTGATGCAATTGCTAGAAGGTACTTCGGCAGGTAATTTAAAATCTGTAGAAGTTATAACAAATCCTCCTGCTAAATATGAAGCAGAAGGAGGTGCTGTTATAAATATTATTACAACTAAAAATATAGCTGCTGGATATAACGGAAGTGTTTTTGGAAGTTTTAAACAAGGTTCTGAATACCCAAAATATTCTTATGGTACTAGTCATTTTTTTAAAACTAAAAAGCTAAGTGCTTATATTAATTTTAGTGACAACCCAAAAAAAGAATTTAGACATAATCAGGAATACATAACTTTTTTTGATGACATTGAAGAAACTGCTACAAGTTGGGAAACAGATTTAGTACGTACTAGAAAAACTTCTAACAAATCAATTAACACCAATATAGATTACACTATTAATGCTAATAATAGCATCGGGTTTTCAACTAACATGCTTATAGCTCCTAGAGAACGCACCAAGAATTATATTAATTCTGCAACAAAGGTCTTTAATACAAATAATGAACTAGATTCTTTATTTATAACAGAAGGCAGGCTTGTAGATGAAACTTTTAATCTGGCTTTTACACTAGATTATAAACATCAATTTAAAAGAGCAGGAGAGGAACTGTCTGTAAGCTTACATCGTACCTATTATGACTTCTCTAGTTTTCAAAATGTAGATACAGATTATTTATACCCAGATTATAGTTTAATTAGAGATAATAGGTTTCAAACATTTTCTAGTCAAGTTGTAGATTTAAATACAGGACAGTTGGATTATGTTTTACCAATCAATGAATCATCGGTATTTGAGGCAGGAGGAAAAGTATCAATAATTAGTTCAGAGAGTATTGTTACTCAATACAGATTTAATAATGATGTAAAAGAAGAAGATTTAGATAATTCTGATACATTTTTATATGATGAAAACAATTATGCTGCTTATGTAAGTTATTCAAAAGATTGGGACTCATGGAGCTTAAAAACAGGATTTCGATTAGAATACACCGATATTATTGAAAATTCGCTTACAACAAGTCAGGAATATAACAACAATTATTTAAAATTGTTTCCAACAATACATGTTTTAAATAATATTAATGAAAATAATGAGGTTTATTTTAACTACAAAAAACGTATTTATCGCCCAAGATACAGTCAGTTAAACCCTTTTAAATATTATTTAAATGATAATGCCTATATAATTGGAGACCCTTTTTTAAAGCCCCAAATAGATGATGTGTTTACTTTAGGATATACATTTTATAAAGATTTTACTCTTGAAGCTTACTATCGTATAGAAAATGATCCAACACAAGAAATTGTCTTTCAGGATAATGAAAACAATATCCTAAAGTATAGTCAAACCAACATTGACAAGAGTATTTCTTATGGATTAGATTTTACTACTTATACGCAAATTGCAAAGAAATGGAATGTCTATTTGTTAACATCTGTATTTTATTATGAGAATCAATTTTTTGCATTAGAAAGCAATAATGAGTTAGTAACATTAGATAAATGGAGTTTCTATGGTCAGTTAATTAATTATTTCACTTTTTTAAAAGACAATAGTTTAACTGCTGATGTTTCGTACTTATTTATTTCTCCATTTGCTAGTGGTGCATCTATAACAAGTGAAAGATCTGGATTGAATATAAATTTAAAAAAAACCTTTTGGAATAACAGAGCATCTTTAAGTGTTGGTGTAACTGATATTTTTAATAACCAGAATTTTGACCAAAAAACGAAATATTTGAATCAAAATATTATCATGAATTCCAATATGGAAAACAGATTATTAACCTTTGGTTTTAATTATAAATTTGGAAACTTTAAGTTACAAACCAATAAAAAAGATATTGATTTAATTGAAAGAGATAGGTTAAACTAAAAATAATCTTTCAATTTACTCCAGAAGTTTTTTGGTGTCATTTTAAACTCTTCTTCCAGTTCTTCTAATGTTTTATTGGCATCATTTATTTTATTGAAAATTTTTGCCCTAATTAAATAGATAGAAGGTATTATTACTGCCATTATGGGTATTAAGTATATTAATTGATTTGAATCTACATAATTCAAATCAGAGGCAACAGTACCAAATATTTGATAAACATACATTGCAATTGGAACTAACAACACATGGTACCACCAATGTCTACAGGTAAAGAACCAAATAAATAAAAGAAAAAGAGGAATTATTTTACCTGTTAAAGTCCAAGCTAAAACAGAAATATTTTCGTAATAGTTACTTTTATAGGTACCAAAAAAAGTGTCCCAAGATTCAACATCTGGAACACTTTCATATAAGTAAAATAAATAAGGTGTAATTGCTATTAGTGTAGCAACGATGCTACCACCCACGAGTCCTTTTTTATCCGTGAATTGGAATTTTGATTTTTGATTTCTCGATTTTAGCGGTTTGTTGTCCATCTACTTTGTATGTTGTTACAGCACTAGCTAAAAACATCATACCTCCGAAAATTGCCATTGCAATTAAGTACTTTTTAGTTTTCATTTTTTTAGGGATTTAAATTAATTAATAACCCAAATTTAACTAAAGACTATTTTGAAGAATTGTCGCAAATGTTAAAAAAATGTTAAAAACTTTGTTTTGTAAAATTTGCGCTGTGGTTTTCCCGTAAATCTTCTAAAATAGGAGGTTTTGTGTTTGTTTTAAAATCTAGTTTTGCATACTTACATTTAAATTAGGTTCTAAATTTAGTTTTAATGTTCTAGAATTATCTTCGTTTAATTCAATTTCTATTCTATTATATTGTTCAATTTCTATGTCTTCAATTAGCTCTGGCCATTCAACAATTACCCACTCATTAGAATACAAATAATCTTCAATGCCAAAACTGAAAGCTTCTTCTAAATTATTAATTCTATATAAATCAAAATGATAAATTAAATTATCTTTAGCTTCATATTCATTAACAATAGAAAATGTTGGGCTGCTAACTTCGTCATTACTTCCTAAACATTCTACTAAAGATTTCACAAGCGTTGTTTTTCCAACTCCCATATCTCCATAAAGGAATATGGTTTTACTTGTTGCATAGTTAATAATTTCCTTAGCAACATTGTTTATATTTTCTAATGTATATATTAAATTCAAAGTAAACATCTTTGTTACAATAATAAGTATATATTTTTTAATTTCCTAACTAAAAATGCATTTCGTCGATATTTTATGCGTTACATAGATTATTTAGGACTAAAAACTATAAATGGTATTACCATTTCTTCTAAAGAAACGCCTCCATGCTGGTAGGTGTTTTTATAGTAACTAACATAATGATTGTAATTATTAGGATATGCGAAAAATAAATCGCTTTTTGCAAAAATAAAAGAACTACTCATTGTTATTGAAGGTAAGTGAATTTCTTTTGGATTTTTAATTTCTAATACATCTTTAGAATCGTAAGTTAAGCTGCGTCCTGTTTTATATCTTAAGTTTAAACTGGTATCTCTATCGCCAATAACTTTTGATGGGTTTTTAACGTTTATGGTACCATGATCTGTTGTTAAAATTAATTTAAACCCTAACTGTTGTGCTCGCTGTATCATTTCTAACAACGGAGAATTTTTAAACCAACTTAATGTTAAAGATCTGTAAGCTTTGTCATTTGAAGCTAATTCTTTAACAACTTCCATTTCGGTTTTAGAGTGCGAGAGCATATCAACAAAATTATAAACAACTACTGTTAAATCGTTGTTTTTTAACGAGTTGAAATTATCGGCTAACTTTTTTCCATTTTTTAAATTTGTGATTTTGTAATACTCATATTCTATATTATTTAACCCTAAGCGTTTCATTTGTGACTCTAAAAAATCGTCCTCATGTAAATTTTTGCCACCTTCATCTGTATCATTTTTCCAATATTGTGGATATAATTTCTCCATATCACTAGGCATTAAACCAGAAAAAATGGCGTTTCTAGCGTATTGAGTTGCAGAAGGTAAAATGCTAAAAAAGGCTTCTTCTTTTTCTTTTTTATAATAGTTTTTTAAAATTGGCTCAAAAGATTTCCATTGGTCATAACGCAAATTATCTATTACCACTAACAGTGTGGGTTGTTTTTTGTTAATTTCTGGAACAATACGCTCTTTAAAAAGCGTGTGAGACATAATAGGTGCATCTGTGTGTGGTTTAAACCAGTCTGGGTAATTTTTTTCTATAAATTTACCAAATTGAATATTGGCCTCTGTTTTTTGAGATTCTAAGATTTCAAACATGCCAGTATCTTCAATGTCTTCTAGCTGAATTTCCCAATAAATTAGTTTTTGATACAAATCTACCCATTCTTCATAGGTGTTTACCATAGCCATATCCATGGCAATTTTTCTAAATTCTTGTTGGTAATTAGAGGTGGTTTTTTCAGACACTAACCTAGAATGATCTAAATTCTTTTTTAAGCTTAGTAATATTTGGTTAGGGTTTACAGGCTTTATTAAATAATCTGCAATTTTATTACCAATGGCCTCTTCCATTATATATTCTTCCTCACTTTTGGTAATCATTACAACGGGTAAAGTGTCTTGTTTTTCTTTAATTTCGTTTAGTGTTTCAAGACCAGTTAATCCGGGCATGTTTTCATCTAAAAAAACAATATCAAAAGAAGCTTCGTCTAAAACATCAATAGCTTCTGAGCCGCTTCGGCAAGTAGTAACTTTATAATTACGCTGTTCTAAAAATAATATATGAGGTTTAAGTAAGTCAATTTCATCATCAACCCAAAGTATTTGTATCGTATTCATTAAAGTGTTTATATTAATTGTTATTGTAATAATTATATTTGTGGTTAAATAACCACAATTTTTAAAGTTTGAATAAACTTAAAATATTAAACGACCCAATTTACGGATTTATTACAATTCCAAATTCGCTCATTTTTGATTTAATTCAGCATAGATATTTTCAAAGACTCAGGCGAATTACCCAAATGGGCATGTCTTATTTAGTATATCCTGGTGCGCACCACACAAGATTTCATCATGCTATAGGTTGCGTACATTTAATGCAACAAGCTGTTAATATGCTTCGTTTTAAAGGAGTTACTATTTCTGATGAAGAAGAAAATGCATTGTATATTGCCATTTTACTGCATGATATTGGGCATGGTCCGTTCTCTCACGCTATGGAACATAGTATAGTTAATAATGTGTCTCATGAGAAAATTTCATTGCTTTTTATGGAGCGTCTTAATAAGGAATTTAACTCAAATTTAACGCTAGCCATAAAAATATTTAAAGGTGAATACCATCGAAACTTCCTTTGTCAATTAATCTCTGGCCAATTTGATATTGATAGAGCCGATTATTTAAAACGCGATAGTTTTTACACAGGTGTAGCAGAAGGTAATATAAATAGTGAGCGTTTAATTACTATGTTAAATGTAGTTGATGATGAACTGGTGGTTGAAGAAAAAGGTATTTATAGTGTTGAAAAATTTATTGTTGCCAGACGCTTAATGTATTGGCAAGTATATTTGCACAAAACCGGTTTAGCAGCAGAACAATTATTAATAAGAGTATTACAAAGAGCAAAAGAATTAAATAACCAAGGGCGCAATTTATACGCAAGTACTGCGTTAACTTATTTTTTAAAGAATAAAATTACTATTGAAAACTTTACCAATGAAACTTTAGATGTGTTTTCTGAGTTAGACGATTACGATATTATATCTGCAATGAAGCATTGGCAACATGATGAAGATTTTGTTTTAAGCAAGCTTAGTAAAATGATTATAAACAGGAATTTATTAAAGATAAAAGTAAAAAAGAAAAAAATAAAAGAAAGTAAATTAGATGCTCACCTAACAGAATTTATGCAAGCACATAATATTAGTAAAGAAGAAGCTAAATACTTTGTGTTTACTGGTAGCATTTCTAATCAAGCTTATCAATTAAAGCACAATCAAATTAATATACTATTTAAATCTGGCAAAATAGCAGACATAGTTAAAGCCTCAGATCATCTTAACTTAAAAACACTGTCTAAGCCCGTAACAAAATATTATATATGTTACCCAAAAGAACAAGCTCACACTTAGGTAACTAATTTTAGCTTCATTTTAATTTAAAAAACAATAAGAGTAGGTGATAACAAACTTTAGGACATTTTTCCTATTTTTGCGCTACTAAACTAAAAATAACAAACAAATTTAGTGTGAAATTTACAGCACAACAAATAGCAGGGATACTTGAAGGCGATGTAGAAGGTAACCCAGAAGCAGAAGTATCTAAGCTATCCAAAATAGAAGAAGGAACAGAAGGGTCTCTTACCTTTTTGGCTAATCCTAAATACACATCGCATATTTATACTACTAAAGCATCTGTTGCAATAGTTAATAAAACTTTTATTCCAGAAAGTAAGATTAACACAACCTTAATTAAGGTAGATGATGCCTATAAAGCGTTTTCAAAACTACTTGAGTATTATAACGAAGTAAAAAATAATAAATTAGGTATAGAAGAACCTCATTTTATTGCATCTACCGCTAATTATGGTGAAAATATTTATATAGGAGCATTTTCATATATAGGTGAAAACGTTAAAATTGGTAACAATGTAAAAATATTTCCCAATGCTTTTATAGGTGATAATGTAACAATTGGCGATAATTCCGTTATTTTTTCTGGAGCTAAATTATATTCTGAAACCGTTATAGGGAATAACTGTGTTATTAATGCAGGTGTTATTATTGGGGCAGATGGATTTGGTTTCGCTCCAAACGAAAAAGGAGAATACAACAAAGTACCACAAATTGGAAATGTAATTATTGAAGATTTTGTTGATATAGGTGCAGCCACAACTATTGATAGAGCAACTCTTGGTTCAACAATAATACGTAGAGGTGTTAAATTAGATAACCAAATTCAAATAGCTCACAATGTTGAAATTGGAAAAAACACCGTGATTGCGGCACAAACAGGTGTAGCAGGTTCAACCAAAATAGGAGAAAATTGCCAAATAGGAGGTCAGGTTGGTATTGTGGGGCATATTACTATAGGAGATAATGTAAAAATTCAAGCGCAATCTGGAATAGGGAAAAATGTAAAAGATAATGAAGTGCTTCAAGGTTCTCCTGCTTTACAATATTCAGATTACAATAAATCTTACGTTCATTTTAAAAACCTACCAAAAATTGTTAAAATAATTAATGATTTAGAAAAGAAATAAATGGGAATAATTAATACTGAAATTAAACAAAAAACAATAGGAAAAGAAATTTCTTTAACTGGTGTAGGGCTACATACTGGTAAAGATGTTACTTTAACATTTACACCTGCTCCTGCTAATTTTGGTCTAGCTTTTAAACGCATAGATTTAGAAGGTGAACCCGTAATTGAAGCAGATGCTAATTATGTAACCAATACGCAACGAGGCACATGTTTAGAGAAAAACGGAGTAACTATTCAAACGTCAGAGCATGTTCTGGCTGCCTTAGTGGGTATGGATGTTGATAATGTAGTAATAGAGTTAAATGCCTCAGAACCTCCCATTATGGATGGGTCTTCCAAGTTTTTTGTTGAAGCCATTGAAGAGGCTGGAGTAGTAGAACTTGAAGATGCGTTTAGAGAAGAATTTGAAGTTACAGATATTGTTTCATACACTGACGAAGAAACTGGTAGTGAAATTTTGGTAATGCCTTCAGATGAATACAAAATTACCACTATGGTAGATTTTGGAACTAAAGTATTAGGTACCCAAAACGCTACATTAAATAAAATTTCCGATTTTAAAAAGCATATTGCTAATTCGCGCACATTCAGTTTTTTACATGAAATTGAAATGCTTTTAGAGCATGGTCTTATTAAAGGAGGCGATTTAAACAATGCCATTGTTTATGTAGATAAACCATTATCAGCAGAAACAATGGATAAATTAAGAGTAGCTTTCAAAAAAGACAATATAGCTGTTAAACCTAATGGCATATTAGATAACCTTACATTACATTATCCAAACGAGGCAGCAAGACACAAACTACTTGATGTTTTAGGAGATTTAGCACTAGTAAAAACACGCATAAAAGGTAAAATAATTGCCAATAAACCTGGGCATTTTGTAAATACCCAGTTTGCTAAAAAGCTATCTAAAATCATAAAGAATGAACGCCGAAATAATGTGCCAAATATTGATTTGAATCAACCTCCCTTAATGGATGTTACACAAATTATGGCCATGTTACCGCATAGGCAACCATTCTTATTAATAGATAAAGTATTTGAGCTTAGTGATCATCATGTTACTGCAACAAAAAATGTAACAATGAATGAAGAGTTCTTTAAAGGTCACTTTCCAGGTGCGCCAGTAATGCCAGGAGTTTTAATTGTTGAGGCTATGGCGCAAACAGGTGGTATTTTAGTTTTAAATACCGTTCCAGACCCAGAAAACTATTTAACATTTTTCATGAAAATGGACAATGTTAAGTTTAAACAAAAAGTAGTTCCTGGAGACACCCTAATATTTAAATGTACATTAATCACCCCAATACGTCGTGGTATTTGTCACATGCAAGGCTATGCCTATTCAAACGGTAAACTTTGTGCAGAAGCAGAACTAATGGCTCAAATAACTAAAGTTAAATAATTATGAACCAACCTCTTGCATATGTGCATCCCGGTGCAAAAATTGCTAAAAATGTAGTAATAGAACCTTTTACAACAATAGATAATAACGTTATTATTGGAGAAGGCACCTGGATAGGAAGTAACGTTACCATCATGGAAGGCGCCCGTATTGGAAAGAATTGTAATATTTTTCCAGGATCTGTTATATCTGCTAACCCCCAAGATTTAAAATACCAAGGAGAAGATACCACCGTTGAAATTGGAGACAATGTTACCATAAGAGAATGTGTAACTATTAATAGGGGTACTGCAGACAAAATGAAAACTGTAATAGGTAACAATTGCCTAATTATGGCTTATTGTCATATTGCTCACGACTGTGTAGTAGGTAACAATTGCATTTTTTCTAATAACAGTACACTAGCAGGACATATCACTATAGGAGATTACGTAGTGTTAGCAGGAATGACTGCGGTGCATCAATTTGTATCTGTAGGTAATCATGCTTTTGTAACTGGCGGTTCTTTAGTTAGAAAAGATGTGCCTCCTTTTGTAAAAGCAGCACGTGAACCACTTTCTTATGTTGGTATTAATTCTGTTGGGTTAAGAAGACGTGGTTTTCAAGCAGAAAAAATTAGAGAAATTCAGAATATATATAGAATTTTATATCAAAAAAATTACAATAATACTCAGGCGGCTGAAATTATTGAAGCTGAAATGGAAGCAACACCAGAGCGTGATGAAATTCTTCAGTTTATAAAAAATTCTCACCGCGGTATTATGAAAGGATATTTTAAATCAAATTAATTATATGGCTACTACAAGTGATATTAGAAACGGATTATGTATTAGATATAATCACGATATTTATAAAATAATTGAATTTTTACACGTTAAACCAGGTAAAGGACCAGCGTTTGTAAGAACCAAACTTAAAAGTGTTACTACAGGAAAAGTAATTGATAATACATTTTCTGCAGGTCATAAATTAGATGACGTTCGTGTAGAAACTCATAAATTTCAGTATTTATATAATGAAGGGGAAACCTATCATTTTATGAATACCGAAGATTATTCTCAAATTGAACTTCAAAAAACTACCTTAGATAGTCCAGATTTAATGAAAGAAGGCGAAGTTGTAACAGTACTCATTAATTCAGAAGATGGTATGCCGCTTTCAGTAGAAATGCCAGCTAATGTTATTTTAGAAGTAACACATACAGAACCAGGTGTAAAAGGTAATACTGCAACCAATGCTACTAAACCAGCAACCGTTGAAACTGGAGCAATAGTTAATGTGCCTTTGTTTATTAATGAAGGAGATAAAATTAAGGTTGAAACCGAAAAGGGAACTTATAAAGAACGTATAAAAGAATAATAAAACCTTGAAATTCCCACAACCGCAAACACTAAAAAATATTTCGCAATTAATTGATTGTGAATTTGTTGGTGATGATGATTTCCTCATAACAGGCATGAATGAAATTCATGTGGTAGAACCAGGAGATATTGTTTTTGTAGATCACCCAAAGTATTATGATAAAGCTTTAAACTCTGCAGCAACTATTATTTTAATTAATAAAAAAGTAGATTGTCCCAAAGGAAAGGCTTTACTAATTAGTGATGATCCTTTTAGAGACTTCAATAAATTATCCAATCATTTTAAACCTTTTCAATCGGCTAATTCACAAATATCAAATTCAGCTATTATTGGAGAAGGCACTGTAATACAACCTAATTGTTTTATTGGCAACAATGTACAAATTGGTAAAAATTGTATTATTCACTCTAATGTTAGTATTTATGATGAAGCCATTATAGGAGATAATGTTACTATACATGCTGGCACAGTATTAGGCGCTAATGCTTTTTATTATAAAAAGAGAGCTGAAGGCTATGATAGACTATTATCCTGCGGAAGGGTGGTTATAGAAAATAATGTAGATTTAGGAGCTGCTTGTACTGTTGATAGAGGTGTAACGGGAGATACCACAATAAAGGAAGGGACTAAGATAGATAACTTAGTTCAAATTGGTCATGATACGGTTATTGGAAAAAAATGCTTAATAGCTTCGCAAGTTGGTATTGCTGGTTGTGTTGTTGTTGAAGACGAAGTAACCATTTGGGGGCAAGTTGGAATTACCAGTGGAATTACTATTGGAGCCAAAGCTGTAATTTCTGCAAAATCTGGAGTTAGCAAATCCTTAGAAGGAGGTAAAAATTACTTTGGTATTCCTGCCGATGATATTAGAAGTAAATATAAAGAAATAGCATCTATAAAAAAGATACCCGAAATTTTAGATATTTTAAAAAACCAGTAAAAAATTGCAGCAAAAAAATTACATTTGTTTTTCATTTTTTTACACAATAAAATAAACACGTATGAGCGTTTTAGTAAATAAAGATTCAAAAATAATAGTTCAAGGCTTTACAGGTAGTGAAGGAACTTTTCATGCAACCCAAATGATTGAGTACGGTACCAATATAGTTGGTGGAGTAACTCCTGGAAAAGGAGGACAAAAACACTTAGATAAGCCTGTATTTAATACAGTTGAAGAAGCTGTTAAAGAAGTTGGTGCAGATACAACTATCATTTTTGTGCCACCAGCATTTGCTGCTGATGCTATTATGGAAGCTGCAGATGCCGGAATAAAAGTTATTATTACAATTACAGAAGGTATACCTGTTGCAGATATGATTAAAGCTTCAGATTACATTAAAGATAAAGATTGTAGATTAATTGGCCCTAACTGCCCAGGGGTAATCACTCCAGGTGAAGCTAAAGTAGGTATTATGCCAGGGTTTGTATTTAAAAAAGGTAAAGTAGGAATTGTTTCAAAATCAGGAACATTAACTTATGAAGCAGCAGACCAAGTTGTAAAACAAGGTTTAGGTATTACTACTGCTATTGGTATTGGAGGAGATCCAATTATTGGAACAACTACTAAAGAGGCTGTTGAATTATTAATAAATGATCCAGAAACAGAAGCAGTTGTTATGATTGGTGAAATTGGAGGTCAGTTAGAAGCAGATGCTGCAAATTGGTACAAAGAAAGTGGTAGTAAAAAACCTGTAGTTGGTTTTATTGCTGGCGAAACAGCTCCTGCTGGACGTACTATGGGGCATGCTGGAGCCATTGTTGGTGGTAGTGATGACACAGCTCAAGCTAAAAAGAAAATTATGAGAGCATGCGGAATTCATGTGGTAGATTCTCCTGCTGAAATAGGGAAAAAAGTAGCTGAAGTTGTTGCTTAAAAAACTATAAGATACATTTTGAAAACCTCGCAATATTTTTGTGGGGTTTTTTATTTTGAAACAACTTGTAATTAGTATATTTGAATATCAACTAATACAACAAATTAATTTAAATGAAACTATTAGAAGGAAAAACAGCAATTATCACAGGGGCGAGCAGAGGTATAGGAAAAGGAATAGCTCAAGTATTTGCGCAACAAGGTGCTAATGTGGCTTTTACATACAGTTCATCTGTTGATGCAGCTAAAGCTTTAGAAGATGAATTAAATAAATTAGGCATTAAAGCCAAAGGATATCAAAGTAATGCTGCTAATTTTGAAGAAGCTCAAAAACTAGCCCAAGAGGTTGTTAATGAATTTGGAAGTATTGACGTTTTAGTTAATAACGCTGGAATTACAAAAGACAATTTGTTAATGCGTATTAGCGAGGAAGATTTTGATAAAGTCATAGAAGTCAATCTTAAATCTGTATTTAATATGACCAAAGCTGTTCAACGCACCATGTTAAAACAACGCAAAGGTTCAATTATTAATATGAGTTCTGTGGTTGGAGTAAAAGGAAACGCAGGGCAAACCAATTATGCAGCCTCTAAAGCTGGTATTATTGGTTTTTCAAAATCTGTAGCATTAGAATTAGGTTCTAGAAATATCAGAAGTAACGTGATTGCTCCTGGTTTTATTGAAACAGAAATGACAGCTAAATTAGATGAAGAAGTTGTAAAAGGATGGCGTGCCGGCATTCCTTTAAAACGCGGGGGTACTCCTGAAGATGTAGCTAATGCTTGTGTGTTTTTAGCTAGTGATTTATCGGCTTATGTAACAGGACAAACTTTAAATGTTGACGGCGGAATGTTAACTTAACATATTAAATGTCAACAGAAACTTTAATTTATATAATACTATCTGGAATATTAGCGCTATTTATAGCGCTTTTTCAGTATGGATATAAATCAAAAATAAAAAGTTCTAAACTAAATTGGCTTTTTACTTTTTTAAGGTTTTTAACTGTTTTTGCGTTTTTGTTACTTATAGTTAATCCTAAATTTGAACAAATAAAAATAGTTTCTGAAAAACCAAATTTAGTTATTGCTGTTGATAATTCTAGCTCTATAAACTATTTAAACAGAGCAGAAGATGCCAATGTATTGTTTAATAGTTTAAAAAATAACAAAGAATTAAATGCTAAGTTTAATGTTACACCGTATTTATTTGGAAACACACTTAAATCTTTAGATTCATTAACTTTTAATGAGGGTGAAACTAATATAAATAATGTTTTTGGAGAATTAGAACAAATTTACAAAACAACAGTGTCTCCAACAGTTTTGATAACTGATGGAAACCAAACCTTTGGAAACGACTATCAGTTTGCATACGATGCTTACAAGCAGCCTATTTATCCAGTTATTTTAGGAGATACCATTACTTATACCGATTTAAAAATTCAGCAACTTAACGTTAATAAATATGCGTATTTAAAAAACAGATTTCCTGTTGAAGCTATTTTAGTATATAACGGAAATGAAAATGTAAATACTAAATTAGAAGTAGTAAAAGGTAATACTACGGTGTATTCTCAACCTATTAGTTTTACTAAAACCAATAATTCTAAAATTATCAATTTTACTTTACCAGCAAATTCTATAGGGATTAATAGTTATAAACTAAATTTAATTCCTTTAGATAATGAAAAAAACAAAGTAAATAACGCTAAAAATTTTGCTGTTGAAGTCATAGACCAAAAAACTAAAATAGCTATTGTAACAGATGTAATTCATCCAGATATTGGAGCGTTTAAAAAAAGTATTGAGAGTAATGAGCAACGTTCTGTTTCTGTTTTAAAACCCAATAAAATTTTAAAACAACTTAATGATTTTCAATTAGTAATAGTTTATCAGCCAAATAATAACTTCAAGAAATTATTTGGTGAATTAAACAAGCTAAATAAGAATAGATTTGTAGTTATAGGTGCAAAAACAGACTTAAATTTTTTAAATTCAACTAACACAAATTATTCACATGAAATTGTTCTACAAACTGAAGAATATCAAGCCAATTTTAATTCAAATTTCAGTCCTTTTCAAGTAGATGACATAAATTTTGAATCTTTCCCTCCGTTAAATGCGCTCTACGGTTCTATTAAATTTAATGTACCATTTCAAACTATCTTAAATAAAAGAATAGGAAATGTATCAATACAACAGCCTTTGTTGGCTGCTTTTGAAGTTAACAAACAACGAGAAGTTGTTTTGCTAGGAGAGGACATTTGGAAATGGCGAGCTCAAAGCTATTTAAATTCTAAATCATTTAATGAGTTTGATAATTTTATAGGCAAGCTTATTCAATATTTAGCTTCTAACAAACAAAGAAACAGGCTTAATGTAGATTATGAGTCATTTTATATAGGTAATAGTAATATTGTTATCAACGCTCAATTTTTCGATAAAAATTATGTTTTTGATGACAGGGAAACTTTAACCATATTGGTTGAAGATAAATTGTTGGAGAGAAAATTTGAATTTCCTTTTGTGCTAAAAAACAATAACTATCAAGTAGGTTTAAGTAATTTAAAACCATCTGAATACAACTTTACCGTTAGGGCTAAAAACGAAAATATTAGCAAATCGGGGAGTTTTACTATTTTAGAATACAACGTAGAGCAACAATTCTTGAATGCTAATGTAACAAAACTACAACAGTTAGCTACTAATAGCAGTGGAAAGAGTTATTTTATTGATAAAACCAATGATTTAATTAACGACTTAATGAGTGATAATCGTTACGTTTCCATTCAAAAAAGCAAGAAAAATATCATATCTTTGATAGATTGGAAATTTCTATTGGCAATTATAGCTTTAAGCTTATCTGCTGAGTGGTTTCTAAGAAAATATAACGGACTAATTTAAATAAAACATAATGGAAAAATTACCTAAAGTAGCACTGCCATTTATAATTGGTGGTATAATATTAATAATTGTATTAGCAAAATCAGCTGTAACTATAGGGTCTGGTGAGGCTGGTGTACTTTATAAAACCTTTGGGGGAGGTGTAGTAACAGACAAAGCCCCTTTAGGAGAAGGCTTTCATATTGTGGCTCCTTGGAACAAAGTGTTTATCTATGAGGCACGCCAACAAGAATTAACAGAACGCATGAAGGTTTTGTCATCAAATGGGTTAGATATTCAATTAGAAGCTTCGGCTTGGTACAAACCAGAATTAGAAAATTTAGGAAAATTACACCAAGAAAAAGGCGCAAATTATTTAGAACGGGTGCTAAAGCCAGCTATTAGATCTGCTACTAGAAGTGTGGTTGGTAGATATACTCCAGAACAAATTTATTCATCAAAAAGAGACGCTATTCAACAAGAAATTTTTGATGAAACTAAAAAGATTGTAGATGATCAATATATTGATTTGGTTGAAATTTTAGTGCGAGATGTAACCTTACCAACAGCAATAAAAGATGCTATTGAGCGCAAATTAGGTCAAGAACAACAATCTTTAGAGTATGAGTTTAGATTAATTACAGCTCAAAAAGAAGCTGAAAAACAACGTATTGAAGCTCAAGGTAAAGCCGATGCTAATAGAATTTTAAGCGCATCACTAACCGATAAAATTTTACAAGACAAAGGTATTGAAGCTACCATGAAACTATCAGAATCTCCAAACAGTAAAGTTATTGTAATTGGTTCTGGTGATAGTGGGTTGCCAATTATTTTAGGAAACCAATAAGTTAAACATTTCAGTTTTTAGAATAAAATTTTAAACAATAATCAACAATTTTATGCTATAAATGATTAATAGTTAATTGTTGTAAAAATTGGAACTATAATTTGGATTTTTAAAGTATAATTATAGATATTTGCAGAAACAAAGAAAACATGACTTTTATTCAAACACATCATCATTTTCATATTTGCTCTCAAGCGAAGTGAAAATGTATTGAATAAAATGAAAATATATTTAAACCCGTTTGAGACAATCAAGCGGGTTTTTCATTTCTAAAATCAACTAGATTGTTTCAAACTCATAACCAAAACAAAATGAGTAAATTAAGAATTGCAGTACAAAAATCGGGTCGATTAAATGAAGACTCAATGAGAATTTTAAAAGACATTGGTATATCTATCGATAACGGAAAAGACCAATTAAAAGCTTCAGCTAAAAATTTTCCAGTAGAGGTGTTTTACCTTAGAAATGGCGATATTCCTCAATACTTAAAAGATGGCGTTGTAGATGTTGCTATTATTGGCGAAAATGTTTTAATAGAAAAAGGCGAAGGTATCGAGATTGCCGAAAAACTAGGGTTTTCAACCTGTCGTGTATGTATTGCTGTACCAAAAGCAAACACATACAATAGCATAAAAGATTTAGAAGGTAAGCGCATTGCAACATCGTATCCAAATACCGTACAAATGTTTTTAGACAAACACGGTGTTAATGCTAAATTGCACATTATTAATGGTTCGGTAGAAATTGCACCAAATATTGGGCTTGCAGATGCTATTTGCGATATAGTTTCTAGCGGAAGCACCTTGTTTAAAAACAATTTAAAAGAGGTAGATACCATTTTAAAATCGGAAGCGGTTTTAGCAGTATCACCTACACTTAACGAAGAACGAAAAGCTATTTTAGAAACCATAAAGTTTAGAATACAATCTGTTTTAAAAGGTAGACAATCAAAATACATCCTTTTAAATGCACCTAATGACAGAATTCAAGATATTATTAATGTGCTGCCTGGTATGAAAAGTCCAACTGTGTTACCATTGGCAGAAGAAGGATGGAGCTCAGTACACTCTGTTATTAGTAAAAATGAATTTTGGGATGTTATAGACGACCTGAAGGCTAAAGGAGCTCAAGGAATACTGGTTTGTCCAATTGAAAAAATGGTGCTATAATGCAAGTAATTAACAATCCAGATAAAACCACTTGGAACGATGTTTTAAAACGTCCTACACAAACTGTTGATGATATTGAAGGTATTGTTAGTGAAGTTTTTACTGATGTTCAACAGCGAGGAGATTTAGCTATAAAACAATATACAGAGCGTTTTGATAAAGTAGTATTAGATACTAATTTAGTGTCGAATCAAGAAATTGATGAAGCGGTTAATTCCATACCAGATGCCTTAAAAAAGGCCATAAAAAGTGCCAAAAATAATATTGAAGCGTTTCATAGTGCACAAAAAACGCAAAAAGTAAAAGTAGAAACTACCAATGGCGTGCAATGTTGGCAAGAAAAACGCCCAATTGAAAGTGTAGGTTTATATATTCCTGGAGGAACAGCGCCACTATTTTCTACCGTTTTAATGCTAGCCGCACCTGCTCAAATTGCAGGTTGTAATGAGATTGTATTATGCTCGCCACCCAACAAAGAAGGAAAATTAGCGCCAGAAATATTATATGCCGCTAAACTTTGTGGTGTTACTAAAATATTTAAAGTAGGAGGCATTCAAGCTATTGCAGCCTTAGCGTTTGGAACAGAAACTATTCCGCAGGTATATAAAATTTTCGGACCCGGAAACCAGTTTGTAACTGTGGCAAAACAATTAGCTACAAAATATGGTGTAGCAATAGATATGCCTGCTGGCCCAAGTGAATTATTAGTGGTTGCTGATGAAACTGCTAATGCAAGTTATATTGCTTCAGATTTATTAAGTCAAGCTGAACACGGAGTTGATAGTCAGGTAATTTTAGTGTCTACTTCAAAAGATTTAATTTCCAAAGTTTCAAAAGAAGTTGAAGTGCAATTAAACGTACTGCCAAGAAAGGATATTGCAGAAAAAGCTATTGCCAATTCTAAATCTATTTTTGTTGATACTGATGAATTAGCTTTAGAGTTAATCAATCAATACGGGCCAGAGCATTTTATTATCTGTTCAAAAAATGAAGATTTTTATGTGAATGGTATTAGAAATGCAGGATCGGTTTTTATAGGAGATTATACACCAGAAAGCGCAGGCGATTATGCATCAGGAACCAACCATACCTTGCCAACAAACGGATTTAGTAAAGCTTATTCTGGGGTGAATTTAGATAGTTTTATGAAGAGTATGACCTTTCAAAAAATATCAAAAGAAGGGATTTTAAATATTGGTGAAACCATAGAATTAATGGCAGAAGCCGAAGGTTTACAAGCACATAAAAATGCCGTAAGTATCAGATTGAAAGATTTAAAATGAAAATTTTTAATATCCAAAATATAATTAGAGCAAACGTTAAAGCTATGAAAGCTTATAGCTCTGCGCGTGACGAATATGTTTCCGATGGTTCTAAAATGATTTTTTTAGATGCCAACGAAAACCCATTCGAAAATGGTGTAAATCGTTATCCAGATCCGTTACAGCGTGCATTAAAGTCTGTTATATCAGAGCAAAAAAACATTCCCGAAAATCAGATTTTACTTGGTAACGGAAGCGATGAAGTGTTAGATTTAATATTCAGAGCATTTTGTGAACCAAAGCAAGATAACATCATTACCTTACCGCCAACTTATGGCATGTATACCGTTTTATCTAATTTAAATGAAGTTGAAGAACGCAAAATTCAGCTAAACGAAGATTTTCAACCAAATGTAGATGTTATTTTAGAAGCCATTGATGAAAACTCAAAAATGCTTTTCATTTGTTCGCCTAATAATCCAACGGGAAATTTAATTGCTTCAGAAAAAATAAAAACATTACTTGAAAAATTTAATGGTTTAGTAGTTATTGATGAAGCTTATATCGATTTTTCAAATCAAAACAGTTGGATTTCAGAGTTAAGCAATTATCCAAATTTAATAGTTACGCAAACACTATCTAAAGCTTATGGTTTAGCGGGAATTCGTTTAGGTCTGTGTTTCGCTTCCGCGGAAATTATTGCAGTTCTAAACAAAATTAAACCTCCGTATAATGTTAATGAGTTAACGCAAAAACGTGCGTTAGAAAGAATTTCTAATGTAGAAGTAGTAAATGAAGAGGTGGAATCTGTTTTAAAAGAGCGAGACATATTAATTAAAGCGTTAAAAAATATCAGTTTTGTAGAAACCATTTTTCCTACCGAAGCTAATTTTGTTTTGGCTAGGGTGGATGATGCTACTAAACGTTATAATCAGTTAATTGAAAAAGGTATCGTTATTAGAAACCGAACCACACAACCACTTTGCGAAAACACATTACGGTTTACGGTTGGAACAGATGAAGAGAATAAGAAATTAATTTCTGCTTTAAAGCAGTTAGCAAATAGCTAATAGCATAATTATGAAAAAAGTACTATTTATAGACAGAGATGGCACGTTGGTTCTAGAACCACCAGTAGATTATCAATTAGATAGTTTAGAAAAGCTGGAGTTTTACCCAAAAGTATTTCAATATATGGCTAAAATTGCAGCAGAACTAGATTTTGAACTTGTAATGGTTACAAATCAAGATGGTTTAGGAACCGATTCGTTTCCAGAAGACACCTTTTGGCCAGCGCAAAACAAAATTATTGAAGCCTTTAAAAAAGAAGGAGTAGAGTTTGCCGCAGTTCATATAGATAAAACCTTTCCGCATGAAAATGCACCTACGCGGAAACCAAGAACAGGTTTGTTAACTAAGTATTTTTCTGATGAATACGATTTAGAAAACTCTTTTGTGTTAGGTGATAGGATAACCGATATGGAATTAGCTAAAAATCTTGGTGCTAAAGGTATTTATTTAGCGGAAAATCCAGAGTTAGGAGCTGATGAAATAGAAACTTCTAAACAAGAAATTTTAGATTGTATTGCTTTAACTAGTACCGATTGGAAAGAAATTTACGAGTTTTTAAAGCTTAAAGATAGAGTTGAAGAAATTACGCGTAATACTAATGAAACTCAGATTTATATAAAATTAAATCTTGATGGGTCTGGGAAAAATGATATCGATACAGGCTTGTCGTTTTTTGATCATATGTTAGACCAAATTGGTCGCCATGGTGCTATGGATTTAACCATAAAAGTTAATGGCGATTTAGAAGTAGACGAGCATCACACTATTGAAGATACCATGATTGCTTTAGGTGAATTATTCAATAAAGCCTTAGGGAATAAATTAGGTATAGAGCGTTACGGATTTTGTTTACCAATGGACGATTGTTTAGCTCAAGTTGCTGTAGATTTTGGCGGAAGAAATTGGTTAGAATGGGATGCCGAATTTAAACGCGAAAAAATAGGCGATATGCCAACCGAAATGTTTTATCATTTATTTAAGTCGTTTACCGATGGTGCAAAATGCAATTTAAACATTAAAGCCGAAGGTGTAAATGAGCATCATAAAATAGAAGGTATTTTTAAAGCCTTTGCTAAAGCTATGAAAATGGCTGTAAAACGAGATGCAAATAAAATGTTTTTACCAAGTACAAAAGGAATGCTATAATGAAACTAGTAATAATAGACTACGGCGCTGGAAATATAAAAAGTATTCAATTTGCTTTTAACCGATTAGGATATGAAGCTGTATTGTCTAAAAATCCTGAAGAAATAAAAGCCGCTGATAAAGTGATTTTTCCGGGAGTAGGAGAAGCAAGTTCTGCCATGAAAATGCTTAAAGAAAGTGGTTTAGATAAATTAATTCCTAACCTTAAGCAACCCGTTTTAGGAATTTGTTTAGGTATGCAACTCATGTGTTTACACACTGAAGAGGGTAATACCAAAGGTCTGGGTATATTTCAAACAAATGTGAAACGATTTTCTAATAACGTAAAAGTCCCTCAAATGGGATGGAACGTTATTAAAAATTTGAAGTCCGATTTATTTGAAGGTGTCAAAGAAAACGAATACATGTATTTGGTACACAGTTATTATGCAGAACATTGTAATGAAACCATTGCTGCAACAGATTATGAAATTAATTACGCTTCGGCATTACAACATAAAAATTTTTACGGCACACAATTTCACCCAGAAAAAAGTGGAAATGAAGGCGCTAAAATATTAAAGAACTTTTTAGATTTATAAAAGATGAGAATAATACCAGCCATAGACATTATTGAAGGAAAATGTGTTCGATTATCCAAAGGAGATTACAGCACCAAAAAAGTGTATAACGAGAATCCTTTAGAAGTTGCTAAAATGTTTGAAGATGCGGGTATAAAATATTTGCATTTAGTAGATTTAGATGGAGCTAAAGCAAAACATATAGTAAATTACAAGGTATTGGAAACTATTGCTTCTAAAACCAATCTTAAAATTGATTTTGGAGGTGGATTAAAAACAAATGAAGATTTACATATAGCCTTTAATTCTGGAGCTCGCCAAATTACTGGAGGTAGTATTGCGGTTAAAGACCAAGAGACTTTTACAGGTTGGATAAATAAATACGGAAGCGAAAAAATAATACTTGGAGCCGATAGTAATGATGGTAAAATAGCTATTAGTGGTTGGTTAGAAGATAGTTCAGAGGATGTCATTCCATTTATAAAAGCCTATCAAAAAAAGAGTATTAGTTACGTAATTTGCACCGATATTGCTAAAGATGGCATGCTAGAAGGGCCATCGTTCAATTTGTATAAAAAAATTTTAGCAGAATGTAGCAATACCAGTAATCGTCAGTCAATAAAATTAATAGCCTCTGGAGGTATTTCAAAATTTGATGAACTCCCAAAACTAGCAGAAATAGGTTGTGAAGGCGTTATTATAGGGAAAGCTATTTACGAAAATAAAATTAGTTTAAAACAGTTGGAAAAACTTGTGTAACATGCTAACAAAAAGAATTATACCTTGTTTAGATATTAAAAACGGACGCACCGTTAAAGGCGTTAATTTTGTTGATTTACGTGATGCCGGAGACCCTGTAGAACTAGCAAAACAATATGCAGATTATGGTGCAGATGAATTGGTGTTTTTAGATATAACAGCTACATTAGAAGCCCGAGCTACAACATTAGAAATGGTGTTACATGTTGCAGAACAAGTTAATATTCCATTTACAGTTGGTGGTGGTATTTCATCTGTAGAACATGTAGATGCTTTATTGAAAAATGGAGCCGATAAAGTATCTATCAACTCTTCAGCAGTAAAACGTCCCGAATTAGTGAATGAATTAGCCGATAAATTTGGAAGTCAGTGTGTTGTAGTTGCAATAGACGCGAAGGAAATTGATGGCAACTGGAAAGTGCATTTGGCAGGAGGTACCATTCCAACAGATATAGATTTGTTTGAATGGGCTAAAGAAGTAGAAACACGTGGCGCAGGTGAAATATTATTCACATCTATGAATCATGATGGTACCAAAAACGGATTTGCAAATAAGGCGTTAGCTAAATTATCGGGTATGTTAAATATTCCTATCATTGCCTCTGGAGGTGCAGGTAATGTGCAACATTTTATAGATACTTTTACCATAGGAAAATCAGATGCTGCATTGGCTGCTAGTGTGTTTCACTTTAATGAAATTCCTATTCCTGAATTAAAAAAAGAATTAAAAAATAATAATATTGAAGTACGATTATAAGTCATTACTAGTAAGTATGACGAAGTAATCTGTTTAATAATTGCCACATCGCTATGCGATTTGCAATGACAATAAAATTAAAATGGAAATAAAATACGATACAAACGGACTAGTACCAGCAATTATTCAAGATGCAACCACAAAAAAAGTGTTAATGTTGGGTTACATGAACGAAGAAGCTTATCAAAAAACAATAAAAACTAAAAAGGTTACTTTTTTTAGCCGTAGCAAACAGCGTTTATGGACCAAAGGCGAAGAAAGTGGTAACTTTTTACATTTAGTTGAAATTAAGAATGATTGTGATAATGATTCGCTATTAATTCAAGTTAATCCTGCAGGACCAACCTGCCACAAAGGAACAGGTAATTGTTGGGGAGAAGAAAACACCTCTAATTTTGGATTCTTTTCAACCTTAGAAAATGTTATTGCAGAACGTGTAGCAAATAAAGACACATCAAACTCTTATGTTGCAAAATTATTTTCAAAAGGCATTAATAAAGTAGCGCAAAAAGTAGGAGAGGAAGCTGTTGAAACGGTTATAGAAGCTATGGATAACAATGATGAGTTATTCATTTATGAATCGGCAGATTTATTTTTCCATTATTTAATGCTACTCCAAGCTAAAGGTTTTACTTTAAAAGATATTGAACAAGAATTAAAAGGAAGACATAAATAATCTTCCTTTTAATTCTTAATTTAAATAAAAAAAATTAATATTTATACTAAGACAACCATCCTTTTGCTTTAGATTTTCTAGCAAACCAAACAAATAAAAATGCAAATAGAATAATCATTAAAGTCATTACCATACTTGAAACATAGTTGTTTATCAAAATATATCCCATTTGAATTATTACGGCAATTAATGAAAGAATCCATAATTTTACAGACCAAGATTTTCTTAGTAATAAACCAATAGATGCCAAAGCGCCAGAAAACACAGCTATTGCGAAAGCAGCGGTAACCCAAACAGGCATGTTAGCTGCTATTTCAAGTTGTTCCTTGCTGTACATAGCTCTGTAACTCTCGGTATTATAAGCTTGTTGTAAATAGGCGTTTACACCCATACCGTTCCAAACAAGAGCTATTACACTTATAATCCAAAACCAAAATGGAGGCTTAATTGTTGTAGAATTAGACATAATATTTAGTTATTATAGTTAGTATAAGAGAATACAATGTATAAATTTTTTGTCACAATTAGTAAAAAAACTAATTTCCGCAACGGAATAAATCCCTTATGAAAAAATATTTTTACGTAATAAACATCCAATATTTAGGGTATAGGTTTCATGGTTGGCAAAAACAGCCTAATGTAAAAACCTTACATTTAATGGTTGATAGAACCTTAAACTTTATTTTAGAAGGGAGGTATTTTAAAAGTTTAATTTCAGGCAGAACTGATGCTATGGTTTCGGCTGAAAATGCTGTATTCGAGTTGTTTCTTCAGCATGAAATTAAAGATTTAGATGCTTTTTTAGAGTTGTTTAATTACAATCTTCCGCAAGATATTCGGGCTTTGGGTATTAAGAAAGTTGATGCTAAATTCAATATTATAAATCACCCAAAAACTAAAGAATATCTTTATTTATTTACCTACGGCGAAAAGTGTCATCCGTTTTGCGCACCTATAATGACAACCATTTTAGATGATTTAAATATTGAAATCATGAAACAAGGTGCAAAATTGTTTGAAGGTGAGCATTACCTAAAAGCCTATTGCTATAAACCAACCAATAAAGGTATTTACACCCGGATTATTGAAACCTGCGAGTTGGTTGAAAACACAATTTACACAGCTAATTACTTTCCTGACAAAACCTATATTTTGCGAGTTCGTGGCAAAGGCTTTATGCGAAATCAAATACGATTAATGATGGGGACTTTATTCGATTTAGGAAAAGGAAAACTAACTTTAGATGATATTAAAGCTAGCTTGAAACCCAATAATGCTATAAAAATGGATTATATAGCACCAGCATCGGGGCTCATTTTAAATAAAGTTGATTTTGAGTAATTTTTTAAAGTTAAAAAGCTTTAAAGTGTAATCAAATACCTAGTTCATTTTGAATTTTAGCAACATTTAAATCATTTAAAATATCAATTAAATTAGGATACCAATTTTCGTGGTAGCCAAACTCTGGTTTTCTAAATTCTGCAATAGCAGTAGCTTTAGGCCAATTTTCAAAAACAATTCTGTAAGCAGCAATTATAATTCCTGTTCTATCAGATCCGTGCCAACAATGAATTAGCAGAGGTTTTTCAGCTTTATTAATAATTTTAAGCACATCAAAAACTTGATTTTCAGTCATTTCTTTAGACTTTAGTTTTACATGTCCTAATTGTAATTTAGTATGTTGTGCTTTTTTGTCGTCACTCCATTTACGTCTAAAATTTAATATGGTTTTTATTCCAAGAGCTTCTATTTCTGTAAATCCTTTTCGGCTAGGTTGCTCAGAACGGTAAATATCATCAGATACTTTATAAAAGCGTTTAAAGTTTTTCGATTCTTGTTTTGTGGCTTCAATAATTTGTGCATTTAAATTAAAACAAAAAATCATCGTTAAAAATATATAAAATCTCTTCATTACATGCATTTAAAATATCTATAACAGTAAACACAATAAAGTCTCAATTTATTCGAGACTTTTTGTATTTTACAAAAGCATAAATTTAATAAAAAGATGAGCGTAACCCTTCCAAAATCAGTATTTACTTTTTTAACCAAACTAGAGGAAAATAATAATAGAGATTGGTTTAATGCCAATAAACCAGAATTTAAAACTATTGAAGGTGAAGTAAAATTATTTTACAACGCTCTTTTAGAAAATTTAAATGTTCATGATGATATAGATAAACTGAAAATTTTTAGAATTTATAGAGATGTGCGCTTTTCAAAAAATAAATTACCATACAAAACCCACTTTGGCGGTTCTTTTCATAGAACAAAACCAAGATTAAGAGGCGGTTATTATTTGCACATTCAACCTAATAATCAGAGTTTTATTGCTACCGGATTTTGGGAACCCGCAAAAGAAGATTTGTTACGAATTAGAAAAGAATTTGAAATGGACGATTCTGAAATTAGAGACATTTTAGCTGACAAAAAATTTAATAGTGTTTGGGGAAACACCTTTGTTGGAGACGAAGTAAAAATAGCCCCAAAAGGCTTTAGTAAAGAACACAAAGCCATAGATTTAATTAAGAAAAAACAATATATTTTCACTAAAAAATATACTGATAAAGAAGTTTTAGATTCAAACTTTCTAAATGAAGTCAACACTTCTTTTATAGCCATTCGCCCATTTTTTGATTATATGAGTGATGTGCTTACTACAGATTTAAACGGCGTATCACTTATAGATTAAACAGCTTCTAACAACTCTGGTTTTTCAAATAATTGAATGTTACTAAGTAGCCGTTCTTTTACAATATTCATCATGCGTTTATTTAAGGCAGAAGAGTTTTGTATGTAAAGCAAATATTCTTCAACTGTAAAAAGTCCTATTACCATACCTTTCATAGAATTACGAAGTTTCATGTCTTTTTGAATAGCATTTTCAATATAAAGTATGCGTTTTTCTAAAGATAAATCATAAAAAACAGCTTTGTGTTTCGTAATGTAATTTTTAAAAACTTCAATAAGTAAATCGTTTTGAAATTTAATAATTGGTCTTAAAACTAAATTCTGAAAACGTTCATCTTTACTCATGTTATCGTTAATAGTAGCTTTAGAAATTTCTGGTCGAACATTCTTAAGGTTAAATTGTCTGGAGTCCATATTGTAAGATTTTCACTAAAAATAATTATTACAAAAGCTTATTTGAACATTGTAATTTATTATTATCAACTAGGTTATTAACATTTGGGTTTTTATACCTTTACCCCAGTAAAGAAAAATTCACTATTAATTTTAATAAATAATGAAGTTTGGAAGTGTAAATAACCCTCAAGATATAGACTTTACGTTACCGCCAGATCACCCAGCAACTATACAGGTTTTAAATAAGGTTAAAAGCAATAATAGCAGCCTTGAAGTTTATGTAGGGTGCGCCAAGTGGAATAAAGCAGATTTAAAAGGCTTTTACCCAAGAGGTACTAAAGATGAATTAGGGTATTATTCTAAACAATTTAATTCTATTGAATTAAACGCTACTTTTTACAGAATTTTTCCAGCAGAACAATTTGCTAAATGGTATGATAAAACACCTGAAAATTTCAAATTTTTTCCAAAATTAAACCAAGAAATTAGTCATTGGAAACGTTTAAATGACACCAAAGAAGTGGTTGAACATTATTTATATAATGCTTCCAATTTAAAAGAAAAACTAGGAACTGTTTTTTTACAAATGCATAACAATTTTGCGCCTAAAGATTTTGATAGGGTAGTAACTTTTGTTGAAAATTGGCCAAAAGAAGTTCCCTTAGCAATAGAGTTTAGGCATACCAATTGGTATAATGATGAAACCGTTTCTAAAGAATTATATGAGCTTTTAGAAACTAATAATATTTCTAATATTATTGTAGATACAGCAGGCAGAAGAGATTTAATGCATATGCGCTTAACTAATCCAACCGCTTTTGTACGTTATGTTGGTGCTAATCATGATTCAGATTACACCCGTTTAGATGATTGGGTAAAGCGCTTAAAAATATGGAAAAGACAAGGTGTTAAAGAAATAAACTTTTTTATTCATCAAAACATTGAAAAAGAATCCCCGCTTTTGTCAGCTTATTTTATAAAAAAACTAAATGCTGTTTTAGGTTGTTCACTTAAAATACCAAATGAAGATAAACAAGAACTATTTTAAATTATAAAACAAACACATATATATGAAATTTCACACTAGAAAATGGGTAAAACCAGAAGATTTAAATGCTAACGGAACCTTGTTTGGAGGACGATTATTAGAATGGATAGATGAAGAAGCTGCATTATACACTATCATTCAACTTGAAAACCAAAAAGTAGTAACTAAATACATGAGTGAAATAGATTTTAAGGCTTCTGCAAAACAAGGAGATATTGTTGAAATTGGAATAAAAGTGGTTAAATTTGGAAAAGCCTCACTAGTACTAAGTAGTGAAGTTAGAAACAAAATGACACACGAAACTATTATCACTATTTCAAATATAGTAATGGTTAATTTAGGTCCTGACGGTAAAGCTAAACCACACGGAAAAACTAAAGTAGAGTATGTTGCTGATAGGCTGTATTAATTTCCTTAAATAAAAGCCTTCAAAATTCATAACCATATTTACAGTTCTATTAAAAAATTATTGATTATTTCTAATTCCATTAGCAATTTTATAAAAATATATTACTGTAAGACTTAAATTTTGTTATATACAGAATAAACACAGAGTTTTTTCTAAATTTGTCATCCTTTTGGCATATTTATACTTAGCCGAAGTACATTTTAAAAATTTAATAAAAAATTATATGAGCAAGACATTATTTGACAAGGTATGGGATTCTCATGTGGTCAGAAAAATAGAAGACGGACCAGATGTGTTTTTTATAGATCGTCATTTTATTCATGAAGTTACAAGCCCTGTCGCATTTGTAGGTTTAAAAAGCAGAGGAATTGGTGTTATGTATCCTGAAAAAACATTTGCAACAGCAGATCATAATACACCAACATGGAATCAACATTTACCAGTTGCAGATCCTTTATCTGCTAACCAGCTAGAAGCATTAGCTAATAATGCTGCTAAGTATGGTATTTCTCACTGGGGATTAGGGCACAGAAACAATGGTATTGTACATATTGTGGGGCCAGAAAATGGTATTACACTACCTGGTTCTACTATTGTTTGTGGTGATTCACATACATCAACTCATGGTGCTTTTGGTGCTATTGCCTTTGGTATTGGTACTTCAGAAGTAGAGATGGTACTATCTACCCAATGCATCATGCAGCCAAAACCAAAGAAAATGCGTATTAACGTAAATGGTAAATTAGGCTTTGGAGTAACTCCTAAAGATGTAGCATTATACATTATTTCAAAACAAACCACATCAGGAGCAACAGGATATTTTGTAGAGTACGCAGGAGATGTTTTTGAAGATATGACAATGGAAGGTCGTATGACCGTTTGTAACCTTTCTATCGAGATGGGTGCTCGTGGTGGTATGATTGCCCCAGATGAAAAAACATTTGAATACATAAAAGGAAGAAAACATACACCCAAAGGAGCAGATTGGGATAAAGCCATGGAATATTGGCAAACCTTATATACTGAAGAAGGTGCTGAGTTTGATGCTGAATTTACTTATGATGCTGCCGACATAGAACCAATGATTACTTATGGTACTAACCCAGGAATGGGAATGGGTGTTACACAATCTATCCCAAATGCAGAAGATGTTGAGGGTGGTATAGAAACCTATAAAAAATCTCTTGGTTATATGAAATTTAACGAAGGAGATGATATGATTGGGAAAAAAGTAGATTATGTTTTCTTAGGATCTTGTACTAATGGACGTATTGAAGATTTTAGAGCCTTTTGTTCAATTATTGAAGGTCGTAAAAAAGCAGAAAACATTACTGCATGGTTAGTTCCTGGTTCTCATAAAGTTGTAGACCAAATTAAAGAAGAAGGTCTAGATAAAATTTTAGAAGAAGCCGGATTTGTACTTAGAGAACCTGGTTGTTCTGCTTGTTTAGCAATGAATGATGATAAAGTACCTGCTGGTAAATTAGCCGTTTCTACATCTAACCGTAATTTTGAAGGTCGTCAAGGTCCTGGTTCAAGAACCTTATTAGCTTCACCATTAGTAGCAGCAGCAACTGCTGTAGAAGGTGTAGTAACAGACCCAAGAACATTAATTAAAGAAACTGCCTAATTAGGTAATTAACTTTTGGCTTTAGCCATTAGTAATAAAAAATAACAGTATTAAAATTTGCCTGCAGCTATAAGCTAAAGGCTAAAAGTATAAAAACATGGCTTACGATAAATTTGAAGTTTTAACAAGTACAGCTTATCCATTACCAATTGAAAATGTAGATACAGATCAAATTATTCCTGCTCGTTTCTTAAAAGCTACAGAGCGTAAAGGTTTTGGTGATAATTTTTTCCGTGATTGGAGATATGATTCTGAAGGAAATCCTATTGCAGATTTTCCTTTAAATGATGCAAAATATACAGGTTCTAAAATATTAGTAGGAGGTAAGAACTTTGGTTCTGGGTCTTCTAGAGAGCATGCTGCTTGGTCTGTGTATGATTTTGGATTACGTTGTGTAATCTCTTCATTCTTTGCAGATATTTTTAGAAATAATTGTTTAAATATTGGTGTATTACCAGTACAAGTATCACCAGAATTTGCTCAAAAATTGTTTGATGCTATTGAAGCAGACCCAAAAACAGAAATAAAAGTAGATTTACCAAACCAAACGGTTACACTATTAGCTACAGGAGAATCTGAATCTTTTGATATAAATGGTTATAAAAAGAGTAATATGCTTAATGGTTTTGATGATATAGATTATTTGCAAAACATGAAAGAAGAAATTGCATCGTTTGGAGAAACCAGACCTTTTTAAATCTAAATTCAATAATTTCATTCATTTTTAAATGAAGAAAATAGAAATAATGGACACGACATTACGCGATGGTGAACAAACCTCGAGTGTGTCGTTTTCTGCTTCTGAGAAACTTACTATTGCAAAACTTTTATTAGAAGAATTAAAAGTAGACCGCATAGAAATAGCTTCTGCCAGAGTTTCTGAAGGTGAGTTTCAAGCAGTAAAAGCTATAACTGCTTGGGCCAGAGAACATGGTTATTTAAACACTGTTGAAGTGCTATCATTTGTTGATAATGGCACCTCAATTGATTGGATGGTAAAAGCAGGAGCAAGGGTTCAAAATCTACTCACAAAAGGTTCATTAAATCATTTAACTCATCAACTTAAAAAAACTCCTAATCAACATTTTAAAGAAATAAAATCTTCTATATCGCTAGCTTCAGAGCAAGGTATTGCAACCAATGTGTATTTAGAAGATTGGAGTAATGGTATGCGTAATTCTAAAGACTACGTTTTTGAGTTTTTAGAGTTTATATCAACGCAACCCGTTAAGCGCATTATGTTGCCAGATACGTTGGGAGTATTAACCCCAAAGGAATCTTATGATTTCATTTCTGAAATAAAAGAAAAGTACCCTAATTTACATTTTGATTTTCATGCGCATAATGATTATGACCTAGGAGTCTCTAATGTTATAGAAGCTTTAAAAGCTGGTGCAGATGGTCTTCATTTAACAGTTAATGGTATGGGAGAACGCGCAGGAAATGCTCCTATGGCAAGTACTATAGCTGTTATTAATGACTTTATGCCAGAGATTAAAATTGGTGTTAATGAAAAAGTACTATATACAGTTAGTAAGTTAGTAGAAACTTTTTCTGGTATTATGATTCCTGCAAATAAACCGGTTGTTGGTGCTAATGTATTTACGCAAACCGCAGGTATTCATGCCGATGGTGACAATAAGAAGAATCTGTATTTTAGCGAATTACTTCCAGAACGTTTTGGCAGAACCAGAAAATATGCCTTAGGTAAAGCGTCTGGTAAAGCCAATATTCAAAAAAACTTGCAAGAACTAGGGCTTCAATTAAATGAAGAAGACCTTAAAAAGGTTACCCAACGTATTATTGAACTTGGCGATAAAAAACAAGTTGTTACCAGAGAAGATTTGCCATATATAATCTCTGATGTCTTAAACAGTGGGACTTACGAAGAAAAGATTAAAATTAATTCTTACGTATTAACACACTCAAAAGGTTTAAAACCTTCAACCACGGTTGCGCTTACAATTGATGGTGAATCTTTTGAAGAAAATGCACAAGGAGATGGACAATTTGATGCTTTTATGAATGCAGTAAGGTCTATCTTTAAAAAGAAAAAATTAGTGCTTCCAGATTTAATAGATTATGCAGTTAGAATCCCTCCAGGAAGCAGATCTGATGCGTTGTGTGAAACCATTATTACTTGGAAAAATAAAGAAACAGAATTTAAAACACGTGGTTTAGATTCCGATCAAACAGTATCGGCAATTAAAGCTACAGAAAAAATGTTAAATATAATTAATAACTAAATTATGAAATTAAATATTGCGCTTTTAGCTGGAGACGGAATAGGGCCAGAAGTTATAGATCAAGCGGTAAAAGTAAGTGATGCTATTGCAAAAAAATACGGACATGAAATTATCTGGAAACCAGCATTAACTGGAGCTGCTGCTATTGATGCTGTAGGAGACCCATATCCAGATGAAACTCATGAAATTTGTGCATCATCTGATGCGGTTTTATTTGGTGCTATTGGGCATCCAAAATTTGATAACGATCCATCGGCTCCTGTACGCCCAGAACAAGGTTTATTAAAAATGCGTAAAAAATTAGGCTTGTTTGCTAATGTGCGCCCAACCTTTGTGTTTCCTTCATTATTAGATAAATCGCCTTTAAAAAAGGAACGTATTGAAGGGACAGATTTAGTGTTTTTCCGTGAATTAACCTCAGGGGTTTACTTTGGTAAAAAAGGAAGAAAAGATGATGGTAATACGGCCTATGATACTAATATGTACACTAAAGAAGAGGTTACTCGCTTAGCAAAAAAGGGTTTTGAAGCTGCAATGCAACGTTCTAAAAAATTATGTTGTGTAGATAAAGCCAACGTTATGGAAACATCGCGTTTATGGAGAGAAACTGTTCAAGGTATGGAAAAAGATTACCCAGAAGTAGAAGTATCTTATGAGTTTGTTGATGCTGTTGCAATGCGTTTAGTACAATGGCCAAAAGATTATGATGTATTAATTACAGAAAACCTGTTTGGTGATGTGTTAACAGATGAAGCCTCAGTAATTTCAGGTTCTATGGGATTAATGCCATCGGCTTCTTTAGGAACTAGTATTTCTTTATTTGAGCCAATTCATGGTTCATATCCGCAAGCTACGGGTAAAAACATAGCAAACCCAATGGCTACAGTATTATCTGCTGCCATGATGTTTGAAAACTTTGGGTTAACCGAAGAAGGAAAAGCTATTAGAGATGCTGTAAATAAAGCTTTAGCAGAAGGTATAGTAACCGAAGATTTAGCTGATGGAGGTAAAGCTTATGGAACTACAGAAGTAGGAGATTGGTTAGCCGAAAACATATAAAAAAAACTAACAAATATTAAAAAAAAGACCTATCAATATTGATGGGTCTTTTTTTTGCACAAACATACACAAATATTAAACTTAAAGTTTTTATTTAACTCTGTAAGCTTTAATTAAGTTGTTAATTTTAATATCTAAATTAGTTTTAACATCATGGTAACTTGCTACGTTTATAGGGTATTTATTCAAAAAATCTGGATACACCATATACATAACTTCAGTGTTTAAATTTTGAATAACTTTAAAAACGTCTTTTAAAAGAAAATCATCGGTAGTTAATTGTTGTTCTTTCGCAATGTCTACAGGAACTAAATCACCTTGCATATAACCTTTAACAGCTTTTGTTACGTAATAGCTTCCTACATATTTAAAGTTGCCTAAAATAATTGTTTCTGGCTTAAATAAATTACGCCTTATTTTTAGCTTATTTTCGTTTTTAGTAATAACCTTACTAGGTATACGTTCGTATTTCTTTGTAGATTTTAAAATGCGTTTAGCTGTAGCTAACCTGCTTTTTACATCAGCTATGTTAATAACTTTATTTATTTCGGCTGATGACTGTCCTGATTTTTTTAGTTGAGCAATTTTTAAACTGTCATTTTGTGCTTTTTTGTAAAAGGCTAATGTTTTCTTGTAGTAGTCTGTTAAACGCTTTTTAGCAGGAATTGTAATGGTATAAGTATCTTTATCATTTAAAACTTCGTAAGCGTAAGGAGAACTTCCTTCTTTTTCTGCAATTAGAGCATTAAATTCCTTATAAAATACGAAATTTATATTTTGAGCTTTGGTATAAAAAAAGCCTAAAAGTAAGATGATGACAAAATTAAAATACTTCATATAATTCACTTAGAGTAAATTAAGTGATTTTTTCTTTAATCTTCAAAATAAATTACAGAATTATCCTATTTTTTTTGAAAAAGAAGCGCTACTTGGAAGTTCGAAAATTTCTAAATCGAAATAAGGAACAGCAGCCATAACATGGTCAAAAATATCGGCCATTATGTATTCATAATTAACCCATCGTTTATCACTGCTAAACGCATAAATTTCAATTGGTAAACCTTGTGTGGTTGGCGCTAATTGGCGTACCATAATAGTCATATCTTTATTAATAGCAGAATGGTTTTCAATGTATTCTTGTACATACTTTCTAAAAACACCAATATTGGTTAAATTTCGTCCGTTTAATAACAAGCTTTTATCAATATTATTTTCTGTATTAAAAGTTTCAATATCTTTTTGACGTTTACTCAAATATGGTTCTATAGATTGAATGCTTTTAAGCTTTTCAACATCATCAGAAGAAAGGTATTTAACACTTTCCATTTTAATATTTATGGCACGTTTAATACGTCTGCCGCCAGAATTGGTCATTCCACGCCAGTTTTTGAAAGACTCTGATATTAGAGCATATGTAGGAATTGTGGTAATGGTTTTATCCCAGTTTTGAACTTTTACAGTGGCTAAAGTAATTTCTATTACATCTCCATCGGCTCCGAACTTTTCAAAGGTTACCCAATCGCCAATGCGCACCATATCATTTATAGACACTTGTATGCTAGCAACAAAACCTAAGATGGTGTCCTTAAATATTAATATAATTACAGCAGAGGCAGCTCCTAAACCAGTTAAAAACTTTAAAAATGGTATGCCTGTTATAAGGGCTATTGCAGACATAACGCCTGCTACCCATGCAAAAATCATAAATACTTGTATATAACTAGCAATAGGTTTATCTTTTAAACTGGGTAAGGTTTGTAAATAATCTTTAATGGTATGTAATAAGCTTCTAACAATCCAAAGAGTTAAAACAATAGCAAACACTTGCAGTGCTTTTTCTACTATGTTTTCAAAGTTTGGAAAATCATAAAATACAATAGGTACAAACTCTAAAGCTAGCAATAACGGTATAATATGAGCCACATTTCTTGGTACTTTATTTGTAACCAATAAATCATCAAAATTAGATTTTGAAGCTTTTGCAAATTGGGTAAACATTTGCAATAAAATCTTTCTAATTAAAAAATCAATTAAAAACACAAGAATTATTGCTGCCAAAAATAAGATAGCCATGTTTAAATACTTAGCTGTATTTTCGGCTATGTTATTGGCTAAAAAATAATCGTAAAATAAATGTTTTACAGAATTCATATTAGTTACTTATTTTCAAATATTTCTTTTCAATAAAAAAAGTTCCAAACGGAATAATAGCTGCTAAAAGCACACCTCGAAGCTGTTTATTGTCCCAATTTAATTCTGGTTTTAACATAACAGCTAAAACAACGTATAAAATAAATAAAATTCCGTGTGGCATTCCTAATAATTTAACGTACTGTGGGTCATGTGCTAAGTACTTTATTGGTGTAGCAATAAATAATAATAAGATATATGATATCCCCTCTAAAAAAGCCACAATTCTGAAAATATTACTCAATGAAAACATGTTTTGAAATTTTTAGCAAAAATAAGGTAGTCTAAGCAATTTATAAGCGTAGTAGCTAAATTTTGTAATAACTTTAAGAGGTTAGTTTAATTTCATTCTAATAACATCTAAGTAGCTGATAATAATCATGTTTTTTTTAAAATATTGAAGTTAGCTTTATATCATCTAAAAAAACCTGTAAGAGATTCTTAAACAGAAATATAGGGGTAATTACCATTTTAAACTAAACCATAAGATATATGAAAGTATTTGATGATAAGCACATTAAAAATGTAGTTTTTGTGGGTGCGCACAATAGTGGTAAAACTACTTTGGCAGAAACTATGCTTTTTGAAGCAGGTTTAATTAATAGACGTGGTACCATTGAAGATCAAAATACCGTATCTGATTATCATGACATTGAACACGAGCGGCAGGCATCGGTGTTTGCAACGCCCATGCATACAGAGTGGCGTAATTATAAAATTAATATTATTGATACTCCTGGGTTAGATGATTTTATAGGTGAAATTATTTCATCTATTAGAATGGGAGACACGATAGCTACCGTTATTAACGGAAGAAATGGCGTAGAGGTTGGCACTGAAATTATCTGGAATTATATAGATAAATACAACAAGCCAACCTTATTTATTATAAACCAAATAGATCACCCAGACTGTAATTTTGATGATGTCTTTACCAGCATTAAAACGTTGGTTGGTAATAATGCGGTTCAAATTCAATATCCCATAAAAATTGATGGTGCATTATGCATTATAGATGTATTAAAAATGAAATGCTACAAATTTGGATTAGAAGGAGGGAAGCCCGAAAAAATTCCTATTCCAGATGGCGAAAAAGAAAAAGTTAACCATTTACACAATGAACTTGTTGAAAAGGCAGCCGAAAATGATGAAGAACTTATGGAGCTTTATTTTGATAAAGGCACGCTTAACGAAGATGAAATGCGTCAAGGTATAAAAGCAGGCATGCTTAACCACGATTTGTTCCCTGTTTTTTGTGTATCGGCATTACAAGATATGGGTAGTGGCAGGCTTATGGGATTTATAGATAATGTAGCCCCAGCAGCAGCCGATTTAAAACCCCAACAAAGTATAGAAGGAGAGGAGGTTGTTCCTAAAAAAGAAGCGCCTACATCTCTGTTTGTTTTTAAAACATTACACCAACCTAATTTAGGACAAATTACATTCTTTAAAGTAAAATCTGGCGAGGTAAACATTAATGATAAATTTACTAATTCTAGAACCAACGAAACCGAAATTATTAACCAACTTTTTATAATGGATGGTAAAAAAAGAGAGCCTGTTAATAAACTTACAGTTGGTGATATTGGTGCTACACTAAAACTTAAAGACACAGAAACAAACGATACTTTATACAGCGGAAATAAGCCTATTACCATTAAACCAATACAATATCCAGAACCTCGAATTAATAAATCGGTATCTGCAGAAAATAAAGCAGATGAAGAAAAATTGAGTGAAGCATTAAAACGTATTCATGAGCAAGACCCAACGGTGGTAATAACGTATTCTAAAGAATCTAAAGAACAATTATTAGGCTGCCAAGGCGAATTACACTTAGCTATTATAGATTGGACATTAAAAAACAATTACAATATTAAAGCCAATTACAGCAAACCAAAAATTAAGTATAGAGAAACCATACAGCGCTCTTCTACTGCAAATTACAGACACAAAAAACAATCTGGTGGCTCTGGGCAATTTGCACAAGTACACCTTAAAATAGAACCTTGGTATGAAGGTATGCCAGAACCCGAAGGTTTTAATATTAGAGGTAAAGAAGAAGTAAATTTACCTTGGGGAGGCAAACTAGTATTTTACAATTGTATTGTAGGTGGGGTTATTGATGCGCGCTACATTCCATCTGTTATGAAAGGGGTTTTAGAGGTCATGGAAGAAGGTCCGCTAACAGGCTCCTTTATTAGAGATGTACGCGTTATGGTTTACGATGGCAAAATGCATTCGGTAGACTCTAACGATATTTCCTTTAAAATAGCTGGAGCACACGCTTTTAAAGAAGCGTTTTTAAATGCAAATCCTAAGTTATTAGAGCCAACAAACGAGCTCACCGTAAAAGTTCCCGAAGATATGGTAGGAAACGTAATGACCGATTTACAAAGTAGGCGCTCCATTATTCAAGGCTTTGATAACCTAGATAATTACCAAATACTTAAATGTACCATTCCTGCTGCAGAATTGTTTGGATATTCAACAGATTTACGCTCTTTAACCCAAGGAAAAGCAACATTTAGTTCTAAATTTTCATCGTACCAACCGGTACCTAATAACATTCAAAAACAACTTGTAAAAGAAGAAGTATAATTTAACGCATAGAAATCATGATAACGAAAGCAAATTATTTAAGCGACCTAAAATTTAATTTAGAAACTTGGAAAAGAGAATTACGTTTTCATTTTAATGAAATGGACACGTTTCAAGAAAAATTAGAGGAAATAGCAAAACGAGAATTTGGTAAAAAAGCTACCGTTCCTTTAGAAAATTTCCAAAATAGAATTATGATTGAAAAAGATGCCATTTCTAAATTAAAACACCGCATAAGAAATAAAATGGCTAATATTAATAAGGCTGATTATAATGAAAATATTGATGGTAAACTTCAAAACGAACAACATACCTTAAAGGATGATATGCGCACATACATTAGAATGCATTACGATTTAAAAGAAGAGATGATGGACTTCTTTAGAGAATGGCTATAAAAACACCACGTTACCCACTAAACTATCAGAAAAGGCTGAAATATTAATTTGTTTCGGCTTTTTCATGTTTTTAACACTTTTAAAGCATTATTTTAATTAATTTTAAAGAACTCACTAAATGAAATAATATGGGAACTAGAATTTTTATAATGCTATTATTTGTAGTTTCAATAATAAGTTGCAAATCTGGAAAAATGCCTACGGCCGAAGAGCTAGAAAAGTTAAATACCATAGCAGAAATGGATACATTAACTATTGAATTTGATTCTGCCTATCCATTAAGTGCTTCAATAATCAATAATAGTAGTGTTTTGCTACCACAAGATAGTAGAGGAGGTACCATTAATTTAATAGGCAACTACAATCATTTTAAAATATTAGGAGATAGTTTATCTATTAGTTTGCCTTATTTTGGTGAAAGACAAATGGGAGGCGGCTATAATTTAGATGATGCCGGTATAAAGTTTGAAGGTAAACCTCTGGTTACTAAACATTCATATAACTCAAAAAAACATAAACAAGAGTACTATTTTGAAGTAAAAAAGGGCTCAGAAACATTTCAGATGAATCTTAGTATTTTTTCAAATTTGAATACAGATTTAAGGGTTACAAGCACCCATAGAACAGCTATTTCATACAGAGGTAACGTGCTACTAAATAAAAAAGAATAAGTTTTTAAGTTGTTTATTTACAGAACGTTAAAAATAACTAAACCATAAATAACAAAGCGTAACAACCGTAAAGAGCCAAACATAACAACACCTTTAAATTTAAAATCTATTATACCTGCTGCAATACAAGAAATTGAAAAGGGTAGTGGCAACAAAGCACCAGCAACAATTAATAAACCGCCCCATTTTTTAGAGTTTTTTAGTTGTTTTTGCATTTTATATTGCAAATAATTATGCACTCTAGGAATTCTGGTAATAGATTTTCCAATAAAATAAGACAATAATCCACCAAAATAAGATAAAAAAGCTAAAGACATTAAGTATAGCCACGGACGACTTAGTTTAGATGCCCAAGCAATAAAGAGTTCTGGAGGTATTAAACCCATAAAAGTTTCTGAAACAAAAAAGAAAATTAAAACTCCATAAACTGGTAAAGTTTCAGTAAGCTTAACTAAAGCTTCATTAATATTAAAAAATGAATTTAATATATAAATACCTGCAACAATTAAAATTAAATATGGTAAAGCCTTTAAAATACTTTTACCAACAAAACTATAGAAACCAGTATAGCTGTAATACTGATGTAGTAAGCGTAAACGCGATTTTGAAGATTTTGTTCTTTCTTTAGATGGCTTCATAACAGATTTTAAGGCGAATGCAAATATACCGCCAAATTTTAGTAATAAAAAACCATGTGCTGTTATTTAAAACTAATTTAACAAGTTAGAGGCAATAGAAGTGTTAATTAAAAATTCTATTTTACATAATATAAATTATAGTACATTTATAGCAAATTAACGGATGCTTGCATTTTACATAATTGCAGATGTAATTTCACATTTTAGACTTTGGTTATTAAACCGAAAACAACATCTGTATTATCATCGTTTTTTATATAAGCCTTGTATAAATATGTTTTATCATTTAGAATTTCAATAATCTCAACTTCTATTAGATTTCCTTCTTTATGTTTATCTTTTTTTAAAGACATTTTCATTGTCTCCAATTCATACTTGTGCTCATCTGTCCACTTTATTTTATATTTCTGTGTTCCGCCTAAACCACCTTTTTCTATTTGGCGTTTTTTGCGTCGTTTCATTATAGTTTTACTATATGCAAGATTTTCATATTTAAATTTCCCTCGATGAAAAGCTTTACACTTAACACGTTCTTCTTCTGGCAATTCATATGTTTGATACTTTGAATTCACAAAATAGTATACAGATTGCCAACATTCACCTGTCATTTTCATCGGGTAAATTAATTTACCATTTTTAAAATGTTCTAAACAACCTTGTTGCCAACCATGATTCTTATAAGTACTTTTTTCTTGGTTGATACTTATGTCATAGCGTTTACCATTATCATCTACACAATAATCTATTATTACAATTTCTACTCTATCAACGTCATCAACAAAGGTTTGAGAGTAAGAACAAAAACAATTAATTATGAATCCAAAAAATAGTAGGTTTTTCATATAGTTTAGTTTATAGCTAAAGTACTTTATAAATTTAAAACTTTGGAAACAATTAACGGTTCATTAAGCTATATTTTAGGAAACAATGTAACTAAAGAAAATCTCTCAAAACACAGAAATACCAATAAAAATAAAAACTAAACCCCTAAAATATAATCGCCTCCAATCACCTACTGTTTTAACCAAAATAATTAAGTTAAACTAAACACAAAAAATATTAAATAAAGTACCTTTGTAATTATTGTTATTTGAAGTTTAAATCTTCATTTATTATTAATCGAAATCTTAAAACATGAAGCATTCAATTATTATAGTTTTAGCGTTATTTCTAAGCACAACGTTATATGCGCAATTTCAAATTTCTGCAAGTGGTGGTTATGCTATAGGAAGCGCAGGTATGAAATTAGGGGAAACTCAAACCGCTAGCGGAACAAAAAATTCTTACGGTAGTTATGGTGAAGGTTTAAACGCTCAATTACGAGGTACTTATTTTTTTAATAATAAAATGGGTGTAGATTTGAGTGTTGGTTACTTACATGGTTCAGATCAAACGGTATCTAAAGTCAATTTAACAGGCTATGAAGTTGATGCTATTGCACGAGCTCGTGCTTTTGGAGCCGCAGCATCTCTTGTGTATAAATTTAACCCTAATGTCTATGGTCGTATAGGTGCTTTAGTAAAATTAGGTGGTAAAACCGAAGCTGTTGTATATCAAAAAGCTACGTTTTCGCAAGCTGAAGCAGATGCTATTGGTGTACCATTAGGCTCGTATTCTGAAACTAATTATGTTGAAGATTATCACGGACAATTCCCTTTAGGCTTTATTGCTGCTATTGGTTATGAATATCCGTTAAATGATAATTTTAGTCTTTTTGCAGAGGCTGAATATTACGGTATAAGTTTAAAAAGAAAAGATTCTGAAATTACAGAATTTAATACCAATGTGGTTTTACCAGATGGTACAGTTGCCGTTCAAGGTCTTTATTCTTTAGATAATTTACCAGAAGGCACCAATAGAAATACAACTTATGTAGATGAGCTACCTAGTGACAATACTGATACATCAAAAGAATTAGCGGTAAAAGTACCCTATTCATCTTTCGGAATTAATTTTGGAGTGATTTACAAATTTAAAAAAGCAAGAAGCTAGAAATGAGCACCTAGTTCTTATTAGCATAATTCTAAACTCATAAAAGCTCCTATTGTATTGATAGGAGTTTTTTATTGCAATTCGTTCTTGATTTTAGCAAACCCTTTATAGCATAAATTCTGATATCAACAGCGTACTAATGAATCTCTTAAATAATATTCTATTAAACCTTTGTTAAAAAAAAGAATGAACATTCATTTTTATATAACTTTGTATCAATAATTAATACCATGGCAAAACTTCAAAAAAGTATAGATAAACGTAACAGATTAATTAAAGCAACAATACAATTGGTTAATAACAATGGGTTTCATGCTACACCAATGAGTAAAATTGCTAAAATGGCCAACGTATCGCCTGCTACAATCTATTTGTATTTTAAAAACAAACAAGATTTAGTAAATCAAACATACATAGAAGTAAAAGCTAAATACACAGCATATGCTTTTGAAACTTATAAAAACGATATGCCTATTGAAGCTGGTTTTAAACTCATTTGGTATCGTATAGCAGATTTTAAACTTAAAGAATGTGAAAATGCTATGTTTTTGGCGCAATGTGACAATACCCCTATGATTGATGAAGCCAGTAGAAAAGAAGGTATTAAACATTTACAACCTCTACTAGACCTTTGGGCTCGTGGCAAAAAGGAAGGCATTATAAAACCATTGTCTGATTATTTATTATATGCCTATGCTATTAATCCATTATCTTTTTTAATGATTACCCAAAAACGCGGTGATTTTCAGTTAGATGAAACTCATTTAGAAGAAGCGTATCAATCTGCTTGGGGCAGTATAAAAGTATGTAAGTAAAATGAAAAAAACAGCTATAATACTAGGCGCTACAGGATTAACTGGCGGTGATTTACTTAAAAAATTAATTGAAGACAACCGGTATAGTAATATTAAATTGTTTTCACGCTCAAAAATAGAAGGTTTACCTGCTAAAGTTTCGCAATATATTGGAGATTTATTAGACTTAGAACAATTTAAGTCTCAGTTTACAGCTAATGAAGTTTACTGTTGCATAGGTACAACAAAAGCCAAAACACCAAATAAAGATACCTATAAACAAATAGATTACGGTATTCCTGTGGCAGCTGCAAAACTATCTAAAGTAAATAATATCAATACATTTTTAGTGGTTTCGGCTTTAGGTGCCAATGCAAATAGTACCGTGTTTTACAATAAAACCAAAGGTGAAATGGAACGCGATGTTCTAAAACAAAATATAAAAAACACCTTCATTTTTAGACCCTCATTAATTGGCGGACACCGTAAAGAACATCGTACACTAGAAAAAATAGGATTAGCCGTTTTTAAAGTAGTGCAACCTTTATTTATTGGAGGTCTTAAAAAATATAAAATTATCGCATCAGAAGATATTGCTCAAGCCATGATAAACGTAGCTAACAGTACTAGTGTAGCAGATGTTATTATCAATTCTAGCGCCATAAAAAAAATATCTAAAAACACTTAAATATAAACTTGAATAAAAGAAATTATGATAAAAACCATTTTATTAAATAATAGACCTATAGGAAAGCCAACAGTTTCAAATTTTGAATTTGTTACTGAAGACAAAGAACTTACAATCTCTAAAGGCGAAATACTATTAGAAACGGCTTACGTATCGGTAGATCCTTATTTAAGAGGACGCATGAGTGATGCTAAATCTTACGTCCCCCCTTTTGAGTTAAATCAACCTGTTCAATCTGGCGTGGTTGCAAAAGTAATAGCTTCAAAAAACGAAAAATTTAAAATCGGCGATTATGTTTCAGGCATGTTAAATTGGTCTACGCAACAAGTATCTAATGGTGAAGGTTTAAACAAAGTTGATGGCCATAAAGCTCCTTTAAGTACATACTTAGGTGTTTTAGGAATGACCGGACTAACCGCTTACTTGGGTTTAACGCAAATAGGAAAACCTAAAGCTGGTGAAACCATTGTAGTTTCTGGTGCTGCAGGTGCTGTTGGTAGTGTTGTTGGGCAAATTGCCAAAATATTAGGCTTACACGTTATTGGTATTGCTGGTACTGATGAAAAAGTCGAGATTCTTAAAAGTAAATTCGGTTTTGACGAAGGTATCAATTACAATACCACTAAAGATATGAAAGCTGCTATTGCAGAAGCTGCGCCAAATGGGGTAGACCTGTATTTTGATAATGTTGGCGGACCAATATCAGATGCTGTATTGTTTAATATCAATCGTTTTGCACGCATTATAATCTGTGGTGTTATTTCTGTTTATAATGAAACTGAAATACCAAAAAGTGTGAGTGTACAACCATTTTTAGTAAAAAATAGTGCCTTAATGCAAGGCTTTATTGTTTCTAATTACGCCGATAAATTCCCAGAAGCTATTCAACAATTAGCAGGTTGGTTAGCCGAAGACAAATTAACTTATACCGAAACCATTGTTGATGGTTTCGATAATATTCCCCAAGCTTTTATTGATTTATTTGAAGGTAAAAATAAAGGGAAAATGATAGTGAAAATTTAATTAAAAAAGAAAATGAACAATTTTGAATTTAAAAATCCTACCAAAATTATTTTTGGAAAGGATACCATAAAAAAAGTAAAAGACGAAATTCCAACAGACGCTAAAGTACTATTGCTTTATGGAGGCGGAAGTATTAAGAAAAATGGCATTTACAACCAAGTAAAAACTGCTTTAGCAGATGTTGATGTCACTGAGTTTGGAGGCATTCCTGCAAATCCAGAATACGCAACATTATTAGAAGCGCTTAAAGTTATTAAAGATAAAAATATAACTTATTTATTAGCTGTTGGTGGAGGCTCTGTAATTGATGGTACTAAGTTTTTATCTGCGGCAGCAGTATACAATGGCGATACGCCTTGGGATATTTTAGCTAAAAATATTAGAACTGAAAAAGGCATGCCTTTTGGAACTGTTTTAACCTTACCAGCTACAGGATCTGAAATGAATTCTGGTGCCGTAATTTCTAGAGCAGAAACGAAAGAAAAATTGGCTATGGGTGGCCCTGGTTTATTCCCTGAGTTTTCAATCTTAGACCCTCAAGTAATAAGTTCTATTCCGCAGCGTCAGCTAGCAAATGGTTTAACAGATGCTTTTACCCATGTTTTAGAGCAATACATGACCTACCCTATTGGTGCATTATTACAAGATCGTTTTGCAGAAAGCATTTTACAAACTTTAATTGAAGTAGCGCCAACAGTTTTAAAAGATCCAACCAACTACAATGCAGCATCTAACTTTATGTGGAGTTGTACTATGGCTTTAAACGGATTAATTCAAAAAGGCGTACCAACAGATTGGGCTATTCATGCAATGGGACATGAATTAACGGCTCTATTTGGTATAGATCATGCGCGTACTTTGGCAGTAATTGCACCAAGTCACTACAAATATAATTTTGAAGCAAAAAAAGAAAAACTAGCGCAATATGCAGAACGCGTTTGGAATGTTACTGAAGGAAGTACCGACGATAAAGCCTATGCTGCAATAGAAAAAACTGAAGCATTTTTCCAAGAATTAGGAATAAATACTAAACTATCGGATTATACTAAAAATTATGAAGGTACTGCCGAAAAAATAGCAAAACGATTTACAGACCGTGGATGGACAGGATTAGGTGAACATAAATCTTTATCGCCAGAAAAAGTAGAAAGTATTGTAAAAATGGCATACTAGTTTTAGTAAAGTTTATTAAAACAATGGTTAATACATAATCTGTTATTGTAATGTGTTAACCATAAAATCAAAAAAATTAAATAGCTTCTAAAGAAGATTTAAGAAGCTAAACAACATTTAAAAAATAAATTGAAATGAACGTATTATTTGTATTAACATCTCATGATAAATTAGGAGATACAGGAAAAAAAACAGGCTTTTGGGTAGAAGAGTTTGCAAGTCCTTATTACACTTTATTAGATAAAGGAGCAACAATTACTTTGGCAACACCAAAAGGCGGTGCAGCACCAATTGATCCTAGTAGTGAAGTTCCTGATGCATCTTCAGAAGCTACCAAACGTTTTAATAATGATGCTGAAACTAAAGCACTTATTGCAAACACAAAGAAGTTAGCCGATATAAATCCAGATGATTTTGATGCAGTGTTTTATCCAGGTGGTCATGGACCATTATGGGATTTAGCAAACGATAAAAACTCAATAGATTTAATTGAAACGTTTAATGTTCAAAACAAACCTATAGCTTTTGTTTGTCATGCACCAGCGGCTTTAAAAGATGTTAAAAAAGAAGATGGGACACGCTTAGTAAAAGGTAAAAAAGTAACTGGATTTTCAAATCATGAAGAAACTCAAGTTGGTTTAACTGAAGTAGTACCTATTTTGGTTGAAAATATGTTGATTGAAAATGGTGGCTTCTACTCAAACGCTGATGCTTGGCAACCTTATGCACTTGAAGATGGTAATTTAATTACAGGCCAAAACCCTGCTTCATCACAGTTAGTAGCCGAAAAATTATTAAATAAGCTATAGGATAAATCATTTAAAGGATAAAAAAAGAAACTGTCTGAAAAGCCGTTTGTTTTCTGTTTGCCAGGTTGAGCTTGTCGAAATCAATATTGTTATCTCAATATGTTAATAATTTCAATATGTTCATTTTGACAAAATATTAGACTTTTCAGACAGTCTCTTTTTATTTTACACCATATACACTTATATATAACAAACCAATTAGATTAATTTTCGCAATATATCACACTTACCTTTTTGTTTTAAATTTTATAAAGTACACTTCACTCCATTTTGAGTAGTTATTATTGATAAAAAATGACCTCTCATTTCTTTTATTAAAATTTTAATATTAAATTTGTTAACCAAATGGTTAAACTGTTTAGTTAATATGACGAAAATAAAAGATAAAAACACTGAAGAACAAATACTTACGGCGGCAAAAGAAGTGTTTCAAACCAAAGGAATGGATGGGGCACGTATGCAAGAAATAGCAGATAAAGCGGGTATTAACAAAGCCATGCTTCATTATTACTATAGAAGTAAGCAGATGCTATTTGAAGCCGTATTTAAAAATGCCTTTTCCTTATTAGCGCCTCAATTAAATGCTATTTTAAATGATGACTCTACTATTGAAGACAAGATTAGAAACTTTACTTCAAATTATATCTCGTTCATTATTAAACATCCTTATTTGCCAAATTTCATCATTCAAGAGCTAAATAGAAATCAAGATTTTGTACTAAAACTAAAAGGCAATAAAGGTTTTCCAAACCTAGAAAAGTTTAAAAAACAAGTAGATGAAGAGGTTAGTAAAGGGATTATAAAACCTATAAGTGGTGAGCAATTATTCATTAATATTTTAGCGCTTAATGTTTTTCCGTTTGTAGGCAAACCTTTAGTAATGGCATTAGCCAATGTAAGCAATGAAACTTACCAACAGCTTATGGAAGACCGAAAAACGCAAGTAGCCAATTTTATTATCAATTCAATAAAGCACATATAAAATGAAATTCTTATTATTCATTTTTATTAGCATAGTAACCTGTTCTAGTTATGCCCAAACAGCTATCACACTAGAGGAATGTTACAACTTGGTAACTAAAAACTACCCTTTAGCTAAACAAACGCAACTATTAGAAAATCAGTATCAATTAGATGCAGAAGCCATTGCAGCTACAAAACTACCACAGTTAAATCTTGATGCGCAAGCAACCTATCAATCAGATGTTATTGAAATTCCAATTTCATCTGTAGACCCTTTAAACAAAGACCAATATCGAGCTACATTATCGGCAAATCAACTAATTTATAATGGTGGATTAACAAATGCTTCATTACACCTAAAATCTGCTCAACTTAAAACAAAACAAAAACAGATTGAGGTGAGTTTGTACCAATTAAAACAACAAATAAACCAACTGTATTTCTCTATTTTATTAGCTCAGGAGTCAGAATTGTTACTAAAAGCCAAACAATCGCAATTAGAAGCAAAACTAAAAGAAGTGGTTTCTGGTATTAAATATGGCGTTATTCTACCAGCTTCTGATAATGTTTTAAAAGCTGAATTATTAAAAATAAGTCAACAATTTATTGAATTAAAAAGTAATAAAAAAGCTCTCATTGAAACGCTTTCAAGCTTAATAAATAAACCGTTACCCTCTTCCACCCTATTTCAAAATCCTAGCATTGAAACACAATTGCAAGATGATTTAAACAGACCTGAATTAGAATTATTTCAGCTTAAAAAAGAAGAGATTGCACAATCTGAAACATTAATTTCTAAACAAAATGCGCCACAGCTATCAGGTTTTGCAACTGGTGGATATGGTAATCCAGGGTTGAATATGTTAGATAATTCCTTTCAAACATTTTATACCGTTGGGGTTAAATTAAATTGGAATGTCTTTGATTGGAACTCAAAGAAAAAGCAGCGTCAATCTTTAGCCATTAATAAAGAAATTGTAGATACCGAAACAGAAACTTTTAAGCTTAATACCAAGATAGAACTTAACAAACAACAAGAGGAGATAGAAAAAATACAAGCAATTATAACGTCAGACAAAGCCATAATTAATCTTAGAAAAGAAGTGTTACAAACCGCCGATTCGCAACTTAAAAATGGCGTAATTACGTCTTCAGATTACATAACAGAACTCACCAATTTATACGAAGATGAAAATACGTTGGTTAGACATAAAATAGAATTACAACTCGCTAAAGCAAATTATAATATTATTAAAGGCCAATAACTATTTAGAAATGAAAAATCACATATATATACTAGAAATGGCGCTATTAGCTATTACTCTGTTTTCTTGCGGAAATGGTAACGATAAAGCAGATGGATATGGCAATTTTGAAGCCACAGAAATTACAATTTCAGCCGAAAATAACGGAAAACTAATGCAGTTTAATATTAATGAAGGTGATATACTTAAAAAGAACCAGTTTATAGGTTACATTGACACTATTCCATTGGCTTTACAATGCGAACAACTACAAGTATCTAAAGCTGTAATTAGCTCAAAATCTAAAGGTGTATTGTCTCAGATTTCTGTATTAAAATCAAAATTAAAAACAGCTAATACCAATAAATCTAGAGTAGAAAATTTAATAAAAGATAATGCTGGAACGCAAAAGCAATTAGATGATGTTGAGGGTGAAATAGATGTAATTAAAAACCAGATTAGAAGCGTAGAAATTCAAAATGCCCCTGTGGTTAATGAATTGAAATCTATAGACGTTAAACTCAAACAGATTGATGACCAAATTCAAAAGAGTAAAATTATTAATCCTATAAACGGAACAGTTTTAACCAAATATGCCGAACCAAATGAAATTACTGCTTTTGGAAAACCACTTTATAAAATAGCCAATTTAAACATCATGCAACTACGTGTGTATATTAGTGAAACCCAATTAACTAATATAAAAATAGGTCAAGAAGTTACCGTAAAAGTTGATGATGTAGACACTATGAAATCTTATGATGGTATAATTAGTTGGATAGCTTCAGAAGCAGAATTTACACCAAAAATTATTCAAACTAAAGAAGAACGCGTTGCTTTAGTTTATGCTGTAAAAATAGATGTTAAAAACGATGGTAGCCTAAAAATTGGTATGCCGGCAGAATTGTGGCTAAACTAAATACACCTTAATGAGTATTTCTGTAAAACATATTAGTAAATCTTACAAAAGTGTAAATGCCTTACAAGACATCTCTTTTGAAGTTAAAAAAGGTGAACTCTTTGGGCTTATTGGTCCTGATGGCGCAGGAAAAACTACGCTGTTTAGAATATTAACTACACTATTATTTTCAGATAGAGGTACAGCAACTGTTGCTGGTTATAATGTGGTTTCAGAATACAAAAAAATAAGAAGCAGTGTTGGTTATATGCCTGGTAAATTTTCACTCTATCAAGATTTGACGGTTGAAGAAAACTTAAACTTTTTTGCCACCATTTTTGGAACCACTATTGAAGAAAATTACAATTTAATAAAAGACATTTATGTTCAAATAGAACCTTTTAAAGACCGTAGAGCAGGAAAGTTATCAGGTGGTATGAAACAAAAACTCGCCTTAAGTTGTGCTTTAATTCATAAACCTAAAGTACTTTTTTTAGACGAGCCTACCACTGGAGTTGATCCCGTATCTCGTAAAGAATTTTGGGACATGCTTAAACGTTTACAACAAAAAGAAATTACTATTTTGGTTTCAACACCTTATATGGATGAAGCGGCATTATGTGATAAAATAGCACTCATTCAAGACGGGAAAATTTTGGAAATAGATACACCAGAAGCCATTGTTAAGTACCATCAAAAACCTATTTATAATGTTAGTGCTAATAATATGTATCAACTCATCAATAGTTTAAATGAATATAAACACAAACATAGTGTGTACCCTTTTGGTGAGTTTGTTCATTATACAGATAGTAGAACTGATTTTAATCCAAAAGAATTACAACTGTATTTAGAAAGCAAAAACTTATCTAACATACATATAAAAAAAACCAAAGCCACTATTGAAGATACCTTTATGGAATTAGCAAAATAATGAACAGCAACAACGTTATACAAGTAAAAAAATTAACCAAAATGTTTGGTGACTTTACAGCAGTAAATGCCATAACCTTTGAGGTTAAAAAAGGTGAAATTTTTGGTTTTTTAGGAGCTAATGGAGCAGGAAAAACCACTGCCATGAAAATGCTAATAGGTATTTCTAATCCAACTTCTGGTAAAGCTAATGTAGCTGGATTTGATGTGTATTCTAATGCAGAAGACATCAAGAAGAATATTGGCTACATGAGTCAGAAATTTGCTTTATATGACGATTTAACGGTGAGAGAAAATATTGTTTTTTTTGGAGGTATTTATGGATTGTCTAGAAAGTTAATTAAGGAAAAATCAGATGTTTTAATTGAAGAATTAAGTTTACAAAGTGTTTCTAATAAATTGGTTGGAGCTTTACCTTTAGGATGGAAACAGAAACTATCCTTTTCGGTGTCCTTAATTCATAATCCTAAAATTGTGTTTTTAGACGAACCTACTGGAGGCGTAGATCCAATAACCAGACGTCAGTTTTGGGAATTAATATATAAAGCTGCTAACCAAGGAACAACCGTTTTTGTAACCACACATTACATGGATGAGGCCGAGTATTGTGACCGTGTTTCTATCATGGTAAACGGAAAAATTGAAGCCCTAGATACACCAAAAAAATTGAAAGCAAAGTTTAATGTAGATAATATGAACGATGTGTTTTTAAAACTAGCTCGTGGATGAAAAAATCTGCACAAATCTGCTCTAGATCTGCGGAAATAAAAAGAAATGAAAAGATTCATAGGTTTTATAAAAAAAGAGTACTACCATATTTTTAGAGATAGACGTTCGTTGTTTATTCTCTTTGGTATGCCTATTGCCCAAATTTTACTCTTTGGCTTCGCTATTACTAATGAAATCAACAATGTGGATATTGCTATTTTAGACCATTCTAAAGACGCAACTACAACAGAAATCATCAATAAAATTTCAGCATCAAAGTATTTTTGTGTTAAGCAAATCATTGAAAAAGAAGCTGATATTGAAAAGGTATTTCAAAAAGGTCATATAAAGGCTGTTTTAAATTTTGAAAAAGATTTTAGTAAAAACCTCATTAAAGAATACAACGCAACGGTTCAAATTATAACCGATGCTACAGATCCAAATACTGCAAACACCATAAGCAATTACATTAATGCTATTTTACAAAACTATCAAAAGAATTTAAATAAAGATGTTACAATAGTTTACCAAATCACTCCAGAAACACGTATGGTTTATAATCCAGAATTAAAAAGTGTGTATATGTTTGTACCTGGGGTAATGACTATTATTTTGATGTTGGTTTCTGCAATGATGACCTCAATTTCTATTACAAGAGAAAAAGAATTAGGTACTATGGAAATTCTATTGGTATCGCCTTTAAAACCTATTCAAGTAATTATAGGCAAAGTGTTTCCTTATATTTTTCTGTCAATTATCAATGCAATAGTAATTGTAATATTGGGTATTTTTATTTTTAAAATGCCGGTTCAAGGGAGTTTGTTTTTATTAGCACTAGAGAGTATTTTGTTTATTATTACAGCATTAGCATTAGGAATTTTAATCTCAACAGTTTCTGCAACTCAACAAACAGCTATGATGATTTCGTTAATGGGGCTCATGCTTCCGGTGATATTATTGTCTGGATTTATTTTTCCTATTTCCAGTATGCCTATACCACTACAAATTATAAGCAACATCATTCCTGCAAAATGGTTTATCATCATTATTAAAGGCATTATGTTAAAAGGTGTTGGCATGCAATTTATATGGAAAGAAACCTTGATTTTATTGTGTATGACTGTGTTTTTTATTGCTTTAAGTGTGAAGAAATATAAAATTAGACTGGAATAATGAAAACCATTTTATACATCATACAAAAAGAATTTAAGCAAATCTTTAGAAATAAAGGAATGCTGCCTATTATTTTTGTTATGCCGTTATTGCAACTTATAATTTTATCTAATGCAGCCACTTTTGAAGTAAAAAATATCAAATTTGGTTATATTGATAACGACCATACATCAACATCAAGAGCATTGGTAGAAAAATTTAATGCCTCAACATATTTTAATGTTTTAAACAATTTTTCTTCGGAAGCCATAGCAAGTTCAGCTATGTTAAATGGAGAAGTTGATGTAGTATTAGAAATACCTTTATATTTTGAACGCAATCTACAAAAAGACAAATACAATAGTTTAGGCGCAACCATTAATGCCATAGACGGTGCAACAGCTGGTGTAATAAACGTTTATGTTTCACAAATTATTCAACAGTTTAATCAACATTTAAAAGTAGACTTATTTCAAATTTCAGATAAACAAGTACAGGCTTCAAATATAAACACCATTCCACTATTTTGGTATAATAAAACACTAAACTATAAAACCTATATGGTTCCTGGAATATTGGTTTTATTAGTAACCATGATTACCTTGTTTTTATCAGGAATGAATATTGTTAGAGAAAAAGAAATTGGCACCTTAGAGCAAATTAATGTAACTCCAATTAAAAAAAGCCAGTTTATCATTGGTAAACTCTTTCCGTTTTGGGTAATTGGTATGGGCTTGTTAACTATAGGCTTAACCATAGCTAAACTCATTTTTAATGTGCCAATGCTTGGTAGTTTACCATTAATGTATGTTTACACTTCTATCTATATTCTGGTAGTATTAGGTATTGGTTTGTTTATCTCAAATTTTACTGAAACCCAACAGCAGGCCATGTTTATTTCTTGGTTTTTTACCGTAATATTTATTTTAATGAGCGGTTTATTTACACCTATTGAAAGCATGCCTAAGTGGGCTCAAATAATTACCGAATTCAATCCAATAAAATACTTTGTAGAAGTGATGCGCATGGTAATGCTAAAAGGCTCTGGACTTATGGATATTTTTCCTCAATTACTAAAAACATTGTTATATGCTTTAATAATGAATGGTTTAGCTGTTTGGAGTTATAAAAAAACAACGTGATTTTATAATTTTTTAAGAGTTATTTGCTACTCTCCTACTCCTATAACAGTAATATTTGAAATAATTATAGAGATATAACTATAGTGATAAAAATTAGTATGGAGGCCTTATTGGTTTAAAGCTATTTTTGTTTAAAATCATTCTGGTATTAATTTGTCGCATCCAGTTTTGAAATCCTAAAAGCCAATTTTTAATTTGTTTTGCTTTATCTAAATTTTCTTTAGATGAAAAAAAGCAACCATCTTGTTTTTCAATCCAAACCGAAACTAAAACCCCTGTTAAGCTACTATTTGGTGCAAATCTAGTGTGTAAGTTAACATTTTGATTGTTTAAGATAGGAAATTTAATATTTTTAACTGTAGTGTCTATAACACCTTTGTAAACTGAATTAAGATATGTTAAACCATTTAAATTGGTAATGTAATTTTGCCATTCTGCCATCACAAAATCCTGATTATAACCAATAATATTTATAGTAAAACTACTAAGGTTTTTGGTATTTGGAATAGGTCCTTCTAATACCTCATAAAAATTTTGTCCAAATCCATTTACTAAACTAAAAAACAATAACATTTTAAAAACAATCAATTTTTTAATCTTCATAATCTTGTACATTTATCAGTTCAAAAAATATTTTTAATTTGAATAGTTTAATAGTTTCTTTCAAAAAAAATACCAAGTCAAACTTTTAACTAATTATGAATAAAAAAAAATAGGTAGCTGTGTCATCATGACATTGATAACTAATATTTTAATGTCATATTAACATTTAACAAGTTGAATGTTACGATTGTATTAAAATTAAAAAAACATTGAAATAAAAACAACTTCTTATTTTTTTTTTGAATAATTTTATAAACCTATGAATTTAAGTTCAATATTATCTGGAAAAAAAGTTGGTTTAGTATTATCTGGTGGCGGTGTAAAAGGTGTTGCACACGTTGGTATTATTAAAGCATTATTAGAGCGAGATATACACCCAGATATTGTTTCGGGTGCAAGTGCTGGCGCTATTGTTGGCGCACTTTATGCTAATGGCACTAGCCCATCAGATATGGTTTCTTTTTTTAAAGATACCCCTTTATTTAAATACAGTCATTTTACTATATATAAACCAGGGCTTTTTGATACAGATAAATACTTTACATCTTTTAAAAAATATTTTCCTGTAAATGAATTTGAAGGCTTAAAAAAGCAATTATATGTAGTTGCTACCAACTTACAAACCGGACAGTCTCATTTTTTTCATAAAGGAGAATTATTAAAAAAAGTATTGGCCTCGGCTGCTCTACCTCCTGTTTTTAGTCCGGTTAATATTGATGGAGAACTTTATGCAGATGGGGGTATTATGAATAATTTTCCTATTGAACCATTAATTGATACATCTAATTTTATAATTGGCGCATATACAACAGCTTTTAAAGAAGTTGAAAAAGGAATGCTTAAGAATTCATTGCAATTATCTCAAAGAGCAAACTTATTAATGCTGCATGCTAATGTTAAAAGTAAATTACACATTCCAAATCTTCTTTTTATGCCAGATAACCTAGATTCTATTGGAGTTTTAGATAAAAGTGGTATTGAAAAATCTTATAATATTGGATATGATTACGCTTCAAAATTACTTGATAATGCGTTTAAGAATTGTTAGTAAGACTCTATTTCTTTACCAAGAACAATATCTCTGGTAGCAACCCATAAACCTTCTTTTTTATCAAGTTTCAGTATTCTTTGTGGGTCTACTTCTTCTACTTTTGTTCTACATTTATCTGTTAATAAAGGGTCGTCATCAAAAAGGAAGGTTTCAATTTTATATTCTGGCTTATTAGGTTCTTTAACTATAGGGTAAATTTGCTTTAACTCTTTACCATAAATATAACTACCAGGAACAAACGTATAAAGCGTGTATTTACCATTTTCATCGGTTCTTACCCAACCTCTATGGTACACGTAACGCTTTTTGTTTTCTCTTTTTAATTCAAAATTTCCATTTTCATCAGTTTGATGCACAAATAGTAATACATTTTTTGCTGGTGTAACACCATCGCTTTCATAAATAGTTCCAGTAATTTTAAGTTTGTTTTTCTTTGAAGCAAAATCTGGAATTGTATCAACACTATTTAAGTTTTTTTCATCAAAATCGTAAATAGGACTACGTTTTTTATAATCTTGAGGAATATCTGATAAAACATCAGAAGTTTCTTGAGCAACTACTGTAAAACAGCTTGCTATAAAAACAAAACAGCTTAGGGATTTTATTAAAAATTTCATAGATTAAAAAATTAATTAATCTAAAATTAGAATATTAAATAGTTCTTCAATAAAAAATCTTGTGAAGTTTAAAAATTTACGATGAATAGTTAGACGGTAATTATGAAAATCAAAATTCATCGATAAATTGACATCTTTACTAATTATTAAAGCATTAAAATAAAATTATAAAACCGTTAAATATGCATAATAGCTTTTGTGAAAAAGAAAAAATAACGTAATTAGTTTAAAAATTTTTTATGATAATATTTGTTGATATGGACGATGTACTTGCCGATACTTATGGCAAGCACATAGAATTATATAATAAAGAACACCAACAAGAACTTTCGCTAGCTCATATAGAGTCTGGTGAGGTTTGGCAAAACGTACCAGAAATACATCAAGAAAGCATCTTACAACACGCACATAAAAAAGGCTTTTTTAGAGATTTAAAGCCTATTAAAGATGCAGTTCAGGTTATGGAAGCGCTATACAATAAACATGAGGTTTATATTGCAACTGCAGCCACACAATTCCCTGATTCTTTAAAAGAAAAAAGTGATTGGTTAGACCAATATATGCCTTTTATTACTTGGGAACATCGTATTATGTGTGGTCATAAATTCATCTTAAGAGGTGATTTATTAATTGATGATCGCGCCTACAATCTTGAAAAGTTTGAAGGTGATACTCTGCTCTTTAATTCACCACATAATGTTGGTGAAACAAGATACACCAGAGTTTTTAGTTGGTTAGAAATTGCTGAACGCTTGTTGTAAATTTAACAAGACGAACATTTAGAATTTGGCCCAAAGTTTTTTGGGTCTTTATTTTGTTTTAACTTTCGTAAATGATGAATATGAATCACACAAAAAATAGCACCAGAAATAATTAAGGGACCAGAATGTAAAAACACACCATAAATAACATAAAAGAAACTTGAAATTAAATGCCAAAGTCTAAAACCAGACATGTCCTTTTTTGTTACAGCAAAAAATCCTGCTGCAATTGCAAGGTATCCTAAAGTTTCAGCAAGAATATTCATCACTTTTCTAATTTTAATAATACACGTTGTTTATAATCTAATTGGTTTACTTTTTCTTCAATTTTGGTTAATTCGTCTAGCAAATTAGGGCTATCGGCTAAAAGATCTTCTACCACTTCTGTACCTGCTGCCCAATAGGCTTCAAACGTTTTTATATGTTTATGGGCTTTATTGGTTAACGATAGCACTTGCTTTCGTTTATCATCTTTATCTGCATACGAATGGATATAACCACGTTTTTTCATCTTCTTAACAATCTTAATTACTGCTGGATGCGAAAATTGTAAAGTATCTGCCATTTCAGTTATGGTTAATTCGTTGTGCTCTTGTAATAGCCTAAATATTAAATTCCAGTTTGGATCTATATCTAAACCTTCAGATTTATATAAGTCTTTAGTACTGTATAATAAGGTATCACTTAAGCGTTTTAACCTACTTGTAATGCCTTCATACTCTAATGCTATTAAAAAATCCTTCATAATTACGTAACTAGTTACGCAAATATAACAAAAACAATGTAACTAGTTACATTGTTTTGTGTGATTTTAACAAATTAGACTGATATAAAATCAATCTAATATAAAAGCTATTCAAGCGTTTTAGAGCTTTTAAATGCTTTCAACTCTTTTTCCAAGGCTTCTGCTTTGGCTTTAAATTTTTCCATTGCTTTTTTCATCTGCCCTATTTTTTTAAAGGCCTCTTCATCTTGTACTGCTGTAAAAGATTCTACACCATCTTTTGCTTTATATTTTGCTTTAGCGCCACAGGTTGGGCATGTTCTTACATCTGACATGTTTCTTATTTTTTTAAGTTAAAATACAATGAAAAGACTACCTAAAACGATAGCCTTTTCTACTATTAATCAATAAAAACTTCTTATTTAATTATTAGGAAAATTAAACTTGCCATTGGTGTTTTTTCTATCGGCTTCAAGTAGAATAGTTTCTATAACGTCCCAATGTTCAACAATTTTACCATCTTCTACTCTAAACAAATCATAGTAAGATGTTGGTTTGCCTGCAAAACGACCTTCGCTAATAGTTAACACAAAATTTCCTTGACCTAATACTTTGTGAACCGTATCAAATTCCATATGAATACCTTGTTTAGCCATAGTTTCTAACGCTTGACCTAAAACTGATAAACCATCGGCAATATTTGGATTGTGTTGTATGTAATTGTCTCCATTAAAGTAACCTTGAAGCTTTTCCATTTTACCATTTATTAAAACGTCATTTACAAAGTTTGATACCAAAGTTTTGTTGGCTTCGGTTTTATCTAAATCGGTAATGGTTGTTGTACCATCTATTTGCGTATGACCACTTGGGTTTGCTGGTTGTTTTTCAATTAAATTATCCCAGTGTTCTACAATCAAACCATTTTCAAACCTAAAAACATCAAAGCCTATTTTTGGTCCAAAAAAATCATAATCTGTTTGTGTAAATACGTAATTGCCATCTTCAAAAGCTCGAACGGTATTTACTTTAAATCCACCTTCTGGTGCATTTTGTAATACAGTGCCAAATCCTGCTAAACCATCGGCTACAGCTAAATTATGCTGAATGTATTTTTCTGGATTAATGTAGCTTACTGGTGTTTTATCTCCAGTTTCCATACTTTTTAAAAGTGCTACAACTTTGTCTTTGTTTGATACTTTAACTTGTGTTTCCATAGTGTTTTCTTCTTGTTGTGTGTTATGATTTTGTTTCTCTGATTTACAAGACACTATTGCTAATACGAGCATTAGTGCGGTTCCTAAATGTTTCATTTTGGTTGCTATTTAAATTACATCACAAAACTATTACGGAACAATGCTTGTATTAAGATGAATTTCAGAATAAAAATGGTAAATATCGAACCACGAAAGCTAGATGTATTCTTTTTTGAATGAATTTGGGGTAAATCCAGTATGCTTTTTAAAATACTTTACAAAGTTAGTTGGCTCTTCAAAACCTAAATTATAAGCCAATTCGGTACTTTTTATATCTGAATTAACAAGTAAGCGTTTGGCTTCTAAAACCAAAAACTGATCTATAAATTGTTTGGCTGTAACACCAACAGTAGATTTACAAATGGTATTAAGATGTTTGTAAGTGATGTTTAGTTTATCAGCATAAAAATCTGCATTTCTACTCGATTTGTAATGCGCTTCTAATAATGATTTGAATTGCAAAAACGTTTCAAGTTTATCAGTTTGTTTTAGATGAAAGGTTTGGTATTGCTTTAAGCGTTCTAACTTCGAAAATATGATAGAATGCAACGATTTGTATGTATTTTCTTGATTGTAATCTTCCTTAGAATTGGTGTATTCTTCATAAAATAAATCGAAGTAACTTAAGACATTTGAATCTTCTGGTACTTGAATTATTGGCGAAAATAAATGTGCATTAAACAGTCTTTCAATTTCATTTTTGGGTAGAGTATTAATTTGTTTTTGAAGATACAAATCTGTAAACAACAAGATATATCCTTTCAACCCTTTGGTAAATTGAAACGCATTAATTTGTCCTTTTGAAATATGAATAATGGTATTTTTTTTTACTGGATGCCAAACAAAATCTACCAGTTGCTTAGTTTCACCTTCGGTATAATAGACAATCATATTAAAGGCAACTTGATGTGCTTTTTCAGGATGATGGTCTTTAGCAAGATCTTTTCGAGCCACTAAATCTTCAATAGTAAGAATTTCTATACCAGAATTGTTTGGCTTTTTGGCATTAAACTCAATATTTGGAATATCTTTTTGCATCAATTATTTCCACCAAATTTTAGCGGTATAAGTGCTATCTTTAGCATATATTTCTTCACCAATTTTTGGTGTTACCACAGTTAAGTTTTTTGTTTTTGCTGTTGCTGTAAAACGCTCTATGGGATCTGTCCAAGTATGCATTGCAAGTTTAAATGCGCCCCAATGTATAGGCATTACTTTTTTTGCTTTTACATCAATTCCGGCTTTTACGGTTTCTTCAGGAAACATATGAATTTCCGGCCACATTTCGTTGTACTGACCACATTCTATCATTGCAAAATCAAAAGGACCGTATTTCTCACCTATTTTTTTAAAATGATTGGCATAGCCACTATCACCACTAAAGAAAATATTATCATTTTTAGATTGAATTACCCACGACGACCATAGTGTTTTTGCTCTATCAGTTAACCCTCGACCAGAAAAGTGTTGCGCTGGTGTGCAGACAAATTTTAAATCGTTAAACGTGGTTTCTTGCCACCAGTCAAGTTCTGTAATTTTATTTTTATCAACTTTCCATTCAAGCAAATGTGCACCAACACCAAGTGGCATATAAAAATGACCTACTTTATTTTTTAATGCCTTTATCGATTCGTAATCTAAATGATCGTAATGATCGTGTGAAATTAGTACTGCATCAATTTTTGGTAATTGTTCTATGGTAATTGGTAATTCTTTATTAAAACGTTTACCACCTAACATTGGATGTGGCGCAGGAACATTGCCTAACATTGGGTCTATTAAAATGGTTTTTCCTTCGGTTTGTAGTAAAAATGTAGAATGGCCAAACCAAACTAAGCGCGTATCACCTTTGTAATTTACAATGTTTAACGAATCGATTTTTGCTAAAGGTAAATCATGATCTGGCTTTGTATTTGGTTGACTTTTAAAAAATCCCATTAAGGCTTTGCTCATATCTTTAAAGCTCATGTCTAGCTTAATATCGTTAGTGTTTTTAAATGTTCCATCTTTATAGTTCTGAGACTTTTTATATTCTGCCAAAGCTTCACCTGAAGCTTTTCCACCAAATTGCGGATTGAATTGTATGAATAATACTGCTATCAACGCGATTGCAGCTATAATTATTACGATGCTTAACACCATTCGTTTTAAAATTTTTAAAAGTTTACGCTTCACTTGATTTTCCTAATTGTTTTCTAATATGCTCACTATCCCAATGATTATCGTAGGCAACAATGCCACGTTTAAAATCATTTTCTAGTAATTTTTCTTGCTGTTCTATTTCTTTTCTTGCCATAAACACATAGTCTTCGTCGCGTTTAGGTTCAGCAGCCAATCGTCTTAAACTGGCTTCATCATACTTTATAAAATTCTGTACTTGACGATTCAATGTGTATTTTCTAAAGCCTAATTTATGCAGTGCATCACTCGCTAAAGCTAAAGACGTATCTAAAGTTTCACGGTAAATATTAGTTACATCAAGATTCAATAACTCATAAGCATCGTAACGGTTTTTAGTACGAACCAACATCTCAACGTGCGGATATTTTTCTTTTACAATTTTACTAATGGCTTTGGCTACAGAAACTTTGTTTGTGGCACAAATCAACAAATTAGCGTCTGCAATACCTGCAGATTCTAACAAATCTTCTCTAGTAGCATCACCATAATATACTTCAAATCCCATTTTGCGAAGAAAGTCCACACGGTTAGAATCAAAATCTAAAATGGTGGCCTCAACACCATGAGAACGCAAAAATCGGCCAACTGTACTTCCAAAATGTCCGAAACCTACCAAGATAACTTTTTGCGATTTTGCAATATGGTCCATTGGTCGTTTTATGGATTCTTTAGTACCAACTTTCGGAAGAATTAATCGCTCGTTTACCACAGCTAAAATTGGTGTTAAAGACATGGAAACTGCGGTAACTACCAACATCATATCCATTTGTTCTTGCTCCAAAATATTAAGCTGAAAGGCGAACGACAGCAAAACAAAAGCGAATTCACCAACCTGAGCTAAACTAAAAGTTAACAATACATTTTGATCGAGTTTTAATTTGAAAATACGCCCAGTAATGAATAGTACCAATGCCTTTATAGCAATAATAGCTATTAAAATACCACCAATTGTTAACGGACTATTGGCGATAACTACAAAATTAATAGAGGCACCAACCGCCATAAAAAAGAGTCCGAGTAGTAGGTTTTTAAAAGGTTCTAGCGTACTTTCTAACTCGTGTTTAAATTCACTTGTTGATAATACCACACCACCCAAAAAGGCACCTAATGCTGGACTTAAACCCACAAATTCCATTAAGTATGAAATTCCGAATACAATTAAAAACGCAGCTGCAATCAATAATTCTCTAACACCTGTTTTTGCTACTTTTCTAAGCATTGGCACCACAACAAATCGTCCCGCTAATACTATTAGAACCACCGAAAGTATAATTGCCAAAGTTTGTAAACCTATAGGTAAACTTTCTATTAAAGTTTCTGTTGAATGTGTATCTGTACTACTTGCTTGTTCATCAGAATTACTTAATAATGGTAATGCACCAATCATAAATATCACAATGATATCCTGAAACAATAAGATTGAAAAAGAACTTGAACCAAACGTCGTGTTCATTAAGCCTTTTTCTTTAATGGTTTGCAACGCAATTGCTGTAGATGATAGCGCTACAGCCATACCTATGGCTAATGCTACTTGCCATTGATATCCTAAAAATGCGAATAAAATATACGTTAAACCAATGGTTAATGCGACTTGAATTCCTCCCATACCAAGTATGAATTTTCGCATGTTCCAGAAATTTTTGGGTTCAATTTCCAATCCGATTAAAAACAGCATGACTACCACGCCAAATTCTGCAAAATGCAAAATATCTTCCCCTTCTTCCCCTATAAATCCTAATACATAAGGCCCAATAAGTACACCAGCCAACAAATAACCAATTACCGAACTTAAGCCCAATCGTTTTGCTATTGAAACACAAATAATGGCACCAGCAAGAAAAACAATGGCATCAAATAATAAACTTCCAGACATAATTAAGCGTTTAAAATTTCTAAATCATTAAGAAAAAAGCAATTCGATAATTGCGTTGCGTTAAAATCGCCTTGAAGCAAATCAATTAACTGTTCGTATTGGTTGGTGTAATTCAGTAAATCTTCATCTGATAAATGATGTGTTCCCATGACGGCAAAAGGTGGTAAAAAGTTCATGCCGCATAATTTTGCAGTTTGTTCAAAAGGTCTTAAAAATTCATTTATTGTATACGTATTATAACCCTCAGTACAATATACTTCTCGCGATCCACCAGTAGTTATTACGTTAAAAACAGTTTTATTATGCAGCACTTTTCCGTTTGGTCCATACGCCCAATTAAACTCTAAAACTAAATCCTTCCATTGCTTTAAAATAGCGGGACTACTGTACCAATACAACGGATGATGCCAAATAACAATGTCGTGCTGAAGCAGTAACTCTTGTTCACGTTGCACATTGATATGAAAGTTAGGATACTGCTCGTACAAATCGTGAAACGTTACGTGAGCCTTATCTTTTAAGCGTTCTATTAAAGCAGCATTTACTCTAGATTTTTCAAATTTTGGATGTGCAAAAAGAATGAGTACTTTTTTCATTGGCTATTTTGGTTGGTTTTTAAACTTTAACTGCTTATAATGGTTTCTGTTAAAGTTAGTAATAATTTAATTTTATTCTCGTCGTAAGCATCTGGATGTGCATTGTTGTAACTTCCTCTATCGTTGTCAAAATATGTGCCTGTTTGGTTTTTATGACGTTCTGACACTGCCAAGTCATAAAGAATATCCACACCCTTCTCTGCAGGCGACCAATGTTGACCATAGGCTTCGTTAGCCATTTTTGTGTTTAATAACGAACCAGGATTTACAGCTATCGTTACTATATTTGAATGCTTGTTAGCAAAGTTGAACGACCACATAGTTAACGCCAATTTACTCTGTGCATAGCTTTCGCTATCATTTACAGTAGCTCCTCCAGTTAAAACCCCTTTTTGAACCGTAGATTGTGCTGCAGAACTTAAATTGATAATTCTGGTTTCTGAACCTTTTTCTAAAATAGGAATAATATTCTCTGTTAAAACAAAAGGCGCCAAATAATTCACTGCCATTCTAATATCTAAACCGTCTTTAGTCTTGCTTGATGTGGTTTTGTAAATACCTGCGTTATTTATGAGAATATCTAGTTTTTTAACGTCATTTATAATTTGTTTTGCCATTTTTTTTACAGCATTGATATCTGAAAAATCAGCTACAAAACCTTTGATGTTTTTATTGTTTGAAGTGTCTTTTAGTTCTTCAATGACTGTATTTAATTTGGCTTCACTTCTACCGTGTATATATATTTCGTGACCTTCTTTGGCTAATTTTAAAGCAGTAAGTTTTCCAATGCCGTCGGTACTGCCTGTTATTAATATGGTTTTCATTTTTTTCATTTTTTTCATTTTTTTATATCGATTCGAGTACTTTCAAAAACTTTTAAGACCTTTCGACTGCGCTCAAGGTGACATTTCGTTTATTTTTAATCTCTTAGTATTTTAAGAATTGTCAATTCGAGTGAATTTCACGATTGAAATGAATGAAATTTGTACTTCGACTGCGCTCAACAGAACTATCGAGAATATCATTCAAAAAGTTCTCGATACAATCCCGATAAAAATCGGGATTACTCGAACTGACGTTCCTAATTCATTTGTAATGTATTCTAATTTTTAAAAAGGTGCAATGGTATCTTTTGGTCCATCAGGTAAACTCCAGCGTTGTCTTGCTGTAACGCTTTCTAGTGCAACATCTTTAATACTACTGCTACTACTGATGTTTCCGTAACTACTTGTGCTTCCACGTGGTATTTGCATACGGTCACCATACAACCAAACTACCAAATTACTACGTTGCCCACTTTCAATTGGATGTGTGGCGTGTGGCACATTACCTCTGTGGATAATGGCTTTACCAGGTTCAAACTTGGTTTGTACCGTTTTACCTGAAGCTTTATCATAGAAATCGACTATAGAACCTGTGAATTCTTCTTCAGGTAAATTAATATTAATGTTCAACGTTGCTGACGAAGCATCGGTATGTGCGTGTAAATCTTTGTCCTTATCTGGATTGTACTGTATTGAAAACCCGAAAGTTTGATTATCATAACCGTAAGTTCCTAATAAAAGTCGAGAAATCGGACGCATATAATGGTCCATAATAGCATTATAAAATGCTTGAAAACTTGGTGCAGCTAAATGCCCTTCAGAACGCGAATCTAACATCATTCCGTAACGATTTAATTGTATGCCGTATGGTGCTCGTTTAGGTATTTGTGAATTAACTACATCCTCTAAATACTTACGAAAATCGGCTAAACGTTCTAAATCAAAAAACTGTGTTTCGTAAACACCTGGAATTATTTCTTTCCATAAATCAGCTACAGCAGTTTCTTTTTCTGGGTTTTCCCAAGCGTCGCTAATAGCTTTTCGTAATTTTGGATCTAATAATGATTCGTCTGGAAGTAATAAATTGTCTTTGTTTTCTAATTCCCATTCTGCCCAAGCTGCCTCTAATAATTTGCGGTTATCATTCCAAAATTTTGAAACAGATGAATCGCGTCTTAATGATAATTCTCTTGATGGCACTTCTAAAGCAAGTGCTTGTTCTAGTGCTTTTGTATTTGTTATTGTTTTCATAATAAATTTTTTATTGTTTCTTATTTACACTACAAAGGTATTCCAGACAAGAAGCTATTTTTTGGTAGAAAACAATGTGGTATTGGTAAAAAATAAGGTTTTTGGTAAAACACTAAGCTAAACCAGCTTTATAAGTACTTAAACTGATGCCTTTATAGGTTTTAAAGGTTTTGTTTAAATGGCTAGAATCGGTAAAACCAAGTTCTAAAGCGATTTCAGAATCTTGCGCGTCTGTGTATTTTAATCTGGTTTCTACCAATTTTAATTTGTAGTTTATGATGTACTTTTTAAGAGAAACATCAGTATGTTTTTTAAAATATTCACTAATGTAATTATCTGCCATAAAAAATTCATTTGCTAAACTTTTAGTAGTTAAAAGCTCAGGATTATAAATATTGGAATGGATGTAATTAATGATTTGCTGAATTTTTGAAGATTTAATTGTTTTTACTTCAGAAGTATTTAGGAATTGAATGTTACGGCAATTAAATGAAGTATTACAGATAATGAATTTTGAATGATAAAAATATCGTGGGTTTGAGTGTTTAGGTATTCTGTAGCCACCATATTTACTAAAGATACCAAGTGCGACCTGTCTGATGCTGTTTCAAAGTGCATTTCGCGTAACTCGTGACTTTCGCTATTTAAAATTTCTTCAATCTTACGAAACCAATCGTTAATTGGTAATTCTTGGTTTTGTGAGTTGGTATTTCTAAAGAAACTCTTCAAAAATTTAATAGCAATACTACTTGTTGCAGTTTCGGCCTCAACAATATAAATATCATCAGGAATGAATACAAAAACACTATTTGGTGTATAGTTAACTGTTTTCCCGTTTATTTTAATTCGTCCACTACCCTTTTCAAAATATAAAATCTCAAAAAAACGAATGTTAGTATATTCACAAAACGAAAAAAACGTTTGGTCTTTGTATTGTTGAATAACAATGTTTTCGAGTATTGTTCGTGCCATAATGGTTCGTAATTTAACATTTTGAGAATGAAAAAGCCACAGAGAATGTATTTAACATTTGGTGGCTTTTTCTGCTATTAACCAATCAATCAAACTAAACTTAAAATCTATCTATAAGGAACACCATTTACAATAGGTTTAAACCTAAAAATGTAAAACGGTGTAGATGATTTATCTTTTCCATTGTTAAAAACAGCACCATTATTAACCTGTGCTGCAGAAACGTACATATAACCGTCTACGTGATTGTAACTTACACCATCTGGCCAAACCATATTTTTATGTTTTGCAATGGTTTTTACACTTTTATCTTTTGCAGAAACCACTGCTACACTTTGAGTTTCAAGCGCTGTTAGATAAATGTTTCCATCCATATCAATACTCATTCCTCCATTGTTAGGTTTTTTAGAATAGGTTTCAATTTTAGTGTCTAAATCGGCATCAGTATAAGCTTCATTTACTAAATCTGAAGTTTTAATTCTGTAGATTTTTGTTCCGTTTAACGGACCGTAATAAATATATTCAAAATCTTTATCGGCAGTAATTCCGTCATTGCCAACCAACAAATCGTTTCCGTTTACTGCCAGGTGTTTACCATTAATAACTGTTGGTGTGTTTTCTGGTTTGGTAGTTCGCGTTCCTTCAAGAATACGACGGGTTTTTCCGGTTTTCATATTTACAATTATAAAAGCCGCTTTGCTTCCGTCGCCACCATTACCAATACCTTCATCTGCAATTATAAAATAACCATTTTTGGTATCAACAACCATATCATTTGGCTGTGCAATTTTTGGAACTGAAGATATTGGCAAGTAATAAATACGCTCTAATTCGTCGGTTTTTGTATTCCAACCAACGATTTTTGGCGTTACGTTGTTGCGTTGTGCCATATCTAGCATCCAAATAATGCCGTTTTCATCATTTCGAATTCCCAACACATTACTTAAATAATTATCGTCGGTATCGCGTGGTGTATTCCACGCTTTATTTGGAAATGGCTTACTTTTTTTAGTTTTAGCATCCATAATCATCACACGATTTTCTGGTGCAAAAAATGGATGGTGACTGTATACTAAATCGCCATTATTGGTAAATGTAATATTAACAACTGCTTGATTTGTTGTTGCAAATACTTCTACTTCTTGAGCTTGGGTATTTAATTGAAATAAACTAAAACAAACAAGTATGTTTTTGATGAATTTCATTGCTATTTTATTTTGAATTTACCATTAGAACGAATGTAAATAACTGTTTCAACATCAGTTTTTAAACGTGGTGAAGCTTTTTCTTCTGCACCAAAATAAGAACCTGGTTCCAACATATTTTCATCTTCTTTTTTAGAAAATTGATGAGTTACTTTACCAGAAACAACCACAGCTCTAAAATTTGGACTTAAGTTTTTAATTTTACCCTTGAAACCAGCTGGTAATTTTAAAAGAGTAGCACGAAGTTCATTCTTTTCGTGGTTTCCCCATAAAAAAGCAGTTTCAACATTACTTTTTTCTGAAACCCATTCAATATCATTAGCGTTTAACCAAACTAAATTGGTTTTATCAACGTTCACTGGTTTTTCGCCATTATCAAACGCTTCCGATGTTGGTTTCACTAAATATGGTCCTTCTTGAATATCTAAAAACGCCATATTATCTTCAGCATCTGCAGCTGTAATATGTGCTTCGCCAGCAGGTTGTTGCCAATACGAACCGGCTGGCAACCATTGTTTTTCGGCATTTTCATCGTCATTATGTAACAATCCTTTAATTACTACACCACGATAGGTTATGTTGTGAATATGTGGTGGCGATGAAAATCCTTTTTTAAATTTCACTAAAAAACCTGCAGGCTCATTTTTTGTACGGTCGCCCCAAAGTTTTCCAGCAGCTGGACTTTTATCGCCTCTCAACGGATTTAGCCAGCCCCATTCTACATTGTCTGTAGTAACAACTTCGTTTTTAGATTTTGCTGAATCTGTAGTTGGTGTTTGGGCTAATACTTCAGTCGCAACCAATAACAGAACAGCTATTATAATATTTTTCATCACTATGGTTTAATATGATTTATATTTCAGTGAAAATTTCACTTTCTGGCAATCTAGATTTTGGTGTTTTATCTGTTGAATTAAAGTCAGATTCTGCTCTATATCCAATAGAAACGGCAACTAAAGCTGTGAAGCCTTTTTCTCTTAACCCGAATTCTTCATCTAATGCTTTTACATCAATACCTTCCATTGGTGTAGCATCTATACCCAAACTTGCTACTCCTAGTAAAAAGCTTCCAATATTAAGATAAACTTGCTTTTCCATCCAATGTTGTAAGTCTTTTAAATCATATTTATGAATATCTGCAAATGTTTTAACAGCACCTATAAATCCGTTTTTTATGTCTTCATTTGGGAATCGTCCATTTTTATCATCTACATCTGCAATGTGTTTGTAATAATCTTCATCTGCATCTGTTTTTGCACAAAAAAGCACAACAGCTGAAGCATTAGTTACTTTAGGTTCGTTAAAATGAAAAAAGCCTTGTGTACCTTTTGCTATACGTTCTTTACCTTCTTTAGTTTCAGCAATAATAAAATGCCAAGGTTGTAAGTTTACGCTTGACGCGCTCATTCTTAACAAGCTTTTTACTTGATCCATATCTTCCTTAGATATTTTTTTAGTTGGATCAAATTCTTTAGTAGTGTATCTCCAATTTAATGTTTCTTTTAAACTCATTTTTAATTGATTTTTATTATGGTTTTAATTTATACTATCAAAAGTATAGTTGCAAAAGTATTGGTAGTTTACATTCTGTGCAATAACGGTCATAAATGATAGTATAAAATTTAATGGTTATAACATCTGATAATACCAGTAATAATAGGTGTTTATACAAAATGTTAAATAAACTATAAAAAGTATAGTTGTGTAATTAATGATAGTATGATACCTTTGTATAAGTTAAAATTAAGTTTATGTATAAATTTAAAGGTAAAGAATACCCTTGTTGTGCCAGTTTAACAATGGGACTTATTGGGGGGAAATGGAAAACTGTAATCATATTTCATCTTATTGATAAGACATTACGGTACAATGAGCTTAGAAAAGAAATGCCTACAGTAACTGAGCGTACGTTAAGTTTACAGCTTAAAAATTTAGAAGAAGATGGTATTATAAAACGTAAAGTTTATACTTCTAGGCCACCATTAAAAGTAGAATACTCTTTAACAGATTTTGGAAAGACGTTAATTCCAGTAGTGCAAGCTATTGCAGATTGGGGTGTTTATGCTGTAAGTAAAGAAATTTAAAATTGAATAGAATATAAAATATACGTATCTTTAATTTAATTTTAGATTATATTCTAATGCGAATAATAAATCATATAAAACAATTAAAAAGCAGTTTGAATATTTTCGACCTGCTTTTTTTTGTGTTCTTATTTATTTCTGTCATTGTTAGTATAATTTCTATAAAAAGAGATTTAGTGTATGTTATGCCTCTTACAATAGTATGTGTTTGTTTAAGCTATATTTACCAAAAGAAAAATAATTCTAGCTTTGTTTACATTTTTGGATTATTAGCTCTAATAGTTTCGGATGTATTAGCTTCTCTAAATTTTCAAACTTATTTTATTTATATAACCATATTTACAACCATTTACCTTATTTGTAGTATATATGCTATACGAGGTTATGTAACTAAAGAAAAGTTAAAATCTGTATTATCTCTAACAACCTTTTTAACCGCAGGTTTATTAGGTTATATTATCTATACGCTGATTGATTTGCTATTTTCTGTTTTACCAGATAATACTATGTTTTTAGTTTTTATAGCTACTTTATGCCTAATTGTTTTACTTATTACAATAGCTTATATTTATTTTGGTTACAATTACAAGACTGGTACCATGTTATTGACATCGGGTTTGTTTTGTTTTTTTCAAGTAAGCCTGAGTATTATTAATGAGTTTCTTCATTATAATAAAACATTTGTAACCATAATCATGATATGTCACACACTTGCGGTTTATTTACTTAAATCTTTTTTAGTTTCAACTAAGCCTATAAAAAAAGAGGAAATTAGAAAAAAGTTTATATAAGTATTAAAAAAATTACAGCTCTCGTTTCTTAAAATCATTATAATTGTTTTCATTACCCATTTTATAAGGTAACTAAAAGGCAAAATATAGAAAGTTAAGCTAAAATTTTATGAATAGCCTTAAACCAATCGTCAATATTAGTGTTATTAGTATTTAAAGCAAAACTTCCATTGCCGTAGGGTTTATATTTATTTTCATTGGTTACAGAAAAGAAGCCTACCGTTGGAACTAACGAAGCACTTGCTAAATGCATAACACCGTTATCTGCAGCAATAAAAATAGCTGTATTGCGTAAAACACTACCCATTTCTCTAATATCTTTACTATAAAAATGTGGCGCTTTAAAGTTAATTTTTGAAATATTTTCAATAGGAAGCATCTCTATTATGTTATAATGGGGATATTCCTGTTTTAATCGGTTATAAAAGGTTTCCCACCATATTTCAGGATAACACTTATTGCCTGTTGCATTGGTATAAATGCATATAGTTTTTTTATTGTTTTTAATTAAATTATCTAATATTATTTTACCGTTTTCAATTTCAGCATCAGTAAGTTTTATATCTAATAGCGGCAATTTGTTTTGAGAAGTACTAACACCTAATTTCTCTAAAAAATACCGTAAATTATAAATGGGATACTTTGAAATATGCTCATAATCAGCATATTTATTTTCAATTTCAGGTGTTGATTCTCCAAATAATTTAAACGGTGCCTTAGCTGATTGAGTTAATAATCTTCCTGAAGAAGAATTTTTATCGCCATTAATTACTAAATCGTATTTTTTATTTTTAACAGAGAACCAGCTTTTAGCATATTTAAACAAGTTATTAAAAGGTTTTCTAGGTAGTTTAATAATTTTATTAACTCTTTTATAGTTTTGAAAAACAGGATGCGCTACGCCTCCTTTCACAAATAAATCTACCGTACAATTTGGAAAAGTGTTTAAAACCTCTTGAACTATAGGCGTTAAAAGAAGTTGATTACCTAAACGATGATTAGGTCTAATAATTAATACATTTTTAATGTCTTCAATTTTTAAATCTCCCTTTTTAGGTTCAGAATATGAACTGCCAACGCGTTTTGTTATGCTGCCCATTAATTTTCTTCTGATTTTATTGATTCTGGTCTTAAAAGTCATAGTTTATTTCTTGTAAAAAAGATGGCTAAAAGTACAAATATAGTAGCGGGTAATCAAACATACTGGTGTTGAAATAATCTATAATTATTGAGGGTTTTTAAACTTAATAAAACCAATAAATAGTATTATTAAATATGCTATAGTTATATAGCTCATAAAGCTATAAGAACCCAAAGTAGTGTAGCAATAACTAAAAATAGTAGGTGCTATGGCACTGGCAATTACCAAAAAACTCATGGATTTACCTGTTATAGCGCCTAAATGTTTTCTTCCAAAGTACCTTGGCCATGTAACGGCATTTACCACTGCAAACAACCCACCTAAAACTCCTAAACCACTAATTAAAAGGTATATACCCATAGATTTTGATAATAATAACAAGCCAATGGATGCTAAAAACCCACTAAAAATCATGATTAGGACATAGATGTTATGTTTAATGTAGTCGCTTAAAATGTTAGCTATAGTAGAAATAATAATAGCAATAATTGAAATAGGTACAAAAATGGCAATAGCTTGTGATTTTTCAAACCCCTGACTTTCAAAAATAGATACTACATGAAAGGTAAAACCGGTGATAAAAAAGCTATTAAAAGCTAGAATTAAACCAATAATCCAAAAAGCTCTTGTTTTTTTTGCTTCGGTAAGTGTAAAATCTTTTACAGTACTTACAATGTTTGTTTTAGAATTATTAACACTGTGTCCATCGGGTTTTAAATTAAAATCTTCTGGTTTATCTCTATAAAATTGAATAATAAAAAAACTAAACACTACCAATACCAAAGCTAGAATTTGCCAACTTTTTTCCCAACCATAATTTTCAATTAAATAATTAAAAACTAATGGAGACATAGAAAACCCTAAAGAAACTCCTATACTACTTATTGAATTGACCTTTCCCCTGTTTTTATCAAACCAAAGCATAATCATGTTTCTAGAAGACATAGTAATTACTCCTTGCCCGCTAAATCTTATTAAAAAGAATAAAATAGTTATTACTAGAAATGGTACTACCCAAGATTTGGTATTTAAAAGCTCTGAAAAAACACTACTTATTTTAGCTGAAAATGAGCATAAAAGTAATGAAACACTTAAAAGTAATGCAGCAAAAAATGCTACATAACGTGCTCCAAATTTATCAAACCACTTCCCTGCTCTACTTATAAAAAAAGAACTCAAAAAAGTACCAAACATATAAGCGTTACTAAACTCATTTCTAGTAAGCCCCAAAGCATCTTTAACAGGGTCTGTAAAAACAGATACTCCTACGGTTTGCCCTGGAATGCTGGCTAACACCCCTAAACTACCAAAAAAAAGTACAATATAACCGTAAAATACTGGTGACTTTGCAGGATTTACAATAGAAAATTTATTAGGATTACTCATTATTTAGTTTTTTTGATCGTTCCTTAAAACGAGCGTTTAATACCAATCCAATAATTATTAATCCAATACCTAAAATGCTCCAAAACGAATAAACTTCGGCAAATATAAATACTCCAAAAAGTACTGTGAAAATAGTTTCAAGATATTTTAAAGGAGCTATTTGACTGGTTGATACTGCTGTTTGAAAGGCTTTAGTCATATAAATTTGTCCAAAATAACCAAATATACCTAAGCCAAGTAGCATAGGCCACTCTATACCTACAGGATTTACCCAATTTTTAATAGAAAGCACACCGCCAACCAAAACAGAAATAATCATAAAATAGTTTACAACTACAACGGGGTGTTCACTTTTTCCTATTTTACTTAAAACTACATAAACTAATCCGCTAAATATTGCAGAACAAATAATAAGTAAAAGACCATAGGTGTCTATATTTGTATCTAAGCCTTTTAAAATAACAACCCCACTAAAAGCCATGGTAAAAAACAACCACTGAATGGGTTTTACCTTTTCTTTTAAAAAGAAAATTGCAAAAACAGCAGCAAATATAGGTGCTAAATACCGTAAGGAAACTGCTGTACCTATAGGTAAATATTTTGTTGACATAAAAAATAAAGTCATAGAAGTTACTCCTACCAAACCTCTAATAATCAATAACTTTTTATTATTTCCTAAAATGGATATGTTATATTTTAATAGAATAGAAGTTGTAATAACTAACGTAGAGATAGACCTAAAAAAAACTATTTGATAAGCACTAATATGAACTAAATCTTTTACAATACTATTCATGCATGCAAATGATAATGTACTTATCAGCATGAATTTTAAAGCTTTTTTTATATCCAAAATTTAAGTTTTAGCCAGTGATAACTTTAATCTTCTGGAGGATATCCATGAATTTCCTCAAAGACTTTATCAAAATTTGTACGTAAGTAAGAATTTAACTTTTTTCGATACTCACCTTTTAACCACTCAACAAAATTAAAAGTACTTTTACTTATACATTTTGTGTAACGCCCTATTCTAAAATCTATATCATCACCCAACTTTTTAGCTAAAGCAAGCGCATCATAAACATCTTCACTGTTTTCAATACAAATTTTAGCATGTTGAGCAATAGAGCGCTCTAAAACAACTTTAGAAGACTCTCCTGCTCTAATAGAATCTACGTAGGTTTTTTGAATATCAAAATAAACTTCTTCAGAATTACCAAACTCAGCTCTTAAATCGTCTGGCATTTCATATCTGAAATTGCTTTCTAATTCTTCATCACTTAATAAAGCATCTAAGTAATAATTTGGAGATTTGAAAATACGTTGCCAATCTAAATTATCTCCCCAAGGGCCAAATCTGTGAAAATTGTTACCTAAATCAATTACTTGGAAGTTTTTTTTATTTTCTAAAACACGAGAGCCTCTACCAATCATTTGATAGTAAAGTGTTAAAGATTTAGTTGCTCTATTAAGAATAATACTTTCTACAGTAGGTTCATCAAAACCAGTGGTTAATATGCTTACCGAGGTTAAAATAGCATCTGGTGTTTCTTTAAACCATTTTAAAATATGGGCTCTTTCTTTTTTAGAGTGTGTATTATCTAAGTGTGCAATAGGGTAACCTGCTCTTCTAAAGGTATCATAAACATGTAAAGAAGTATTAATACCATTATTAAATATTAAGGTTTTCTTTCCTTTTGACCGTTCTTCATAGGCTCTTAAAAGCTTTGAGAGCATGTTGTCATCGGTATATAAATCTTCTGATGATTTTACCGTGTAATCTCCGTTAGCTCCAACAACTAAAGACGTTAATCCCACATTATAACTAAACATTTCGGCTCTAGCTAAAAATCCGTTTTCAATTAAGGATTCTATACTTTCTCCAACAATTAATTCATCATAATTATCGGTCATTGGTAATTCAATACTAGAACTTAGTGGTGTAGCTGTAACTCCTAAAATAAATGACTGACTAAAAAATTTAAATAGCTTTGTAAAGGAATTATAATGAGCTTCATCAATAATAACAAGTCCAATATCAGAAATATCTAATTTATTATCATTTAACCGGTTATTTAAGGTTTCAACCATTGCTACAAAGCAGCTATAATCTGCTTGATCACTTAAATCTGCCTTACTATCTACCACCTTATTTATTACACCAAATTCTGTAAGCATTTTTGAAGTTTGCTTACACAACTCAATACGGTGTGTCATTACTAAAACCTTTTTTTTATGGGTTTTTAGATATTGCCTAACTATTTCAGAGAAAATAACTGTTTTTCCTCCCCCTGTTGGCAATTGATATAATAAGTGATAGTCTGGAGGAGACTCATCAAAACTTTTAAAAATTTTATCAATGGCCCCTTTTTGGTAGCTATAAAGGTCTTTACCTGTTTTTCTTTCTTCTAATTCAATTTGTGATACGGACATGCAAACAATTTTGACGCCTGCAAAAATAACACCTTAATGCGTTTATACCGAATGTTTACAGCAAAAAATATAAAAGATTATTAACGGTTAGTAAAATTTATAGATATAATTGTATAATCCTAAGCTAATTTGTAAACAATATAAGACCATTATAAAAAGAGGAATTATTACTAAATTGAATTAATTTTTAAGTAAATTCTGTAACAAAATTTACTATTTTACATCTAACCAATAACAACTTTATTTTAAACTCAATTAATTGAAATTAATAAATATGAAACGTATTACATTAAAATTAACTATTCTTGCTGTTTTATTTTTATCTATGGCAACACAAGTAAACGCACAAGACATTACAGGTTCTTGGAAAGGAAAACTATCTGTGCAAGGAACAGAGATTCCTTTAGTTTTTGATATTGCAACCACTAATGATGGTTTTACTTCTACTATGGATAGTCCATCTCAAGGAGCTACCGGAATCCCTATGGATGAAACAACCTTTGTAAATGACACACTAACCATTAAATTTACTAAAGCAGGTATCAAGTATGTAGCCACTTTAAAACAAAGCAATTTAAGTGGTACTTTTTATCAAAGTGGTATGGAATTTCCTTTAACACTTACTAAAACAGAGAAAACACTTCCTGGAGACACATCGTTACCTACTTCAGATGAAGAATTAGAAAAATTAGCAAATTGGAATCCTACCAACTACAAATACTCTGTTGAAGATTATTTTGCAAGACCCAAAGCTAGATCTTTTAATTTATCTCCCAACGGAAGTTACATGTCTTACAGAGAAAAAGATGAAAATGCCAAAAACCATGTTTATGTAAAAAACTTAAAAACTGGAGAAGTTAAAAGAGTTATTGAAGAAAAGGAAGAATTAATTAGAGGTTTTGGATGGGCAAATGAAAACAGATTGGTATATGTAATGGATAAAGGCGGAAATGAAGATTATCATTTGTTTGCTGTAAATGTTGATGGCTCAAACCAAAAAGAATTAACTCCTTTTGATGGTGTAAAAGTTAATATTCTTAACGGTTTAAAAGAAGATAAAAATCATATGATTATTTCAATGAACCAAAACAATCCGCAAATATTTGAACCCTATAAAATAAACATTGTAACAGGAGAACTTAAGCAACTATATAAAAATGAAGATGCTGCAAACCCCATAAACAGTTATATTTTTGATAAAGATGGAAACCTACGTGGCTTTGTTAAAATGAGAGATGGTGTTAATATGGATTTTTATTATACAGTTGATGGCGAAAATTATGAACTAAAAAAGAAGTTAAACTGGAAAGATAATTTTAGTATTGCTTCTTTTAATTATGCTTCAAACAATCCGCATGAAGCTTACGTTGTATCTAATTTAGAAACAGATAAAACACAGATTTTTTTATATGATCTAAAAGAAGATAAAGTTATTAAAAAACTGTTTTCTCATGACGAATATGATGTTTCAGGCCTAAGTTTATCAAGGCATAGAGGCTATGAATTAGATTATTTTTCCTATGAAGGAGAAAAGAAAGTTATTGTACCTGTTAGTGATTACGCAAAAAAGCTTCACAAAAAATTAAATAATAAATTCCCAGGTTACAACATTTCAGTAGCCGATGTTACTGATGATGAAAGCAAATATTTATTTTTTATTCAAAGTGATAAATTATATGGTACCTACTACTCTTATGATCCTGTAAAAGATGAATTTCAATTACTATATAATTTAATGCCAAATCTTAATGAAAGTGATATGGCCGAAATGCGTCCTATTACTTTTAAAAGTAGAGACGGCTTAACTTTACACGGGTATATAACCTTACCAAAAGAAGCTTTAAACGGAGAAAAAGTACCACTTATTGTTAATCCACATGGTGGACCACAAGGAATTAGAGATTCTTGGGGATTCAATCCAGAAGCACAGTTATTTGCTAGTAGAGGGTATGCTACTTTACAGGTAAATTTTAGAATTTCAGGAGGATATGGTAGAGCGTTTTTAGAATCTGGGTTTAAACAAATAGGAAGAAAAGCCATGGATGATGTAGAAGATGGAATTCAATATGTAATAGACCAAGGTTGGGTAGATAAAGACAATATTGCCATTTATGGAGCAAGTCATGGCGGTTATGCAGTATTACGTGGTTTAACTAAAACCCCAGATTTATATGCCTGTGGAGTTGATTATGTTGGCGTGTCTAATGTTTTCACTTTCATGAAAACTATACCTCCTTATTGGAAACCCTATTTAAAAATAATTAAAGAAATTTGGTATGATGAAGATGTGCCAGAAGAAAAAACCATTATGAAAGAAGTGTCTCCTGCATTTCAAATTGATAAAATTAAAAAACCACTTTTTGTAGCACAAGGAGCCAATGACCCTAGAGTTAATATTGATGAATCTGACCAAATTGTTAAAGCACTTAGAGCTAAAGGATTTGATGTACCTTATATGGTTAAATATGATGAAGGTCATGGGTTTGCTAAAGAAGAAAACAGCATAGCTTTATACAAAGCAATGATGGGATTTTTTGCAAAACATTTAAATAAAAAAATAGAACACCCACTAAAAGACTAATTTTTTATAATTTAAATTATTAAAATAAGCCTTTAGAGTAAAAATTCTAAAGGCTTATTTTTTTGTTTAAAATTAATACATTAGTACCCTAAATTTTAAGTTATGCAAATCAACGATAAATCTGGTGTAACAGAATACAAAGCATCACAAAACAGATATAATAGTATGAAATACAACCGTACAGGTAAAAGTGGTGTATTATTACCTGCTATTTCATTAGGTTTATGGCATAATTTCGGTTTTATAGATAACCTTCAAAATGGTAGAGATATCATCCGTTGCGCCTTCAATTTAGGCATTACTCATTTTGATTTGGCTAACAATTATGGTCCACCATATGGTTCTGCAGAAGAAAATTTCGGAACTATTTTTAAACAAGATTTTAAAAGTTATAGAGATGAATTATTTATAGCTACAAAAGCTGGTTTTGATATGTGGCCGGGGCCTTATGGCAACTGGGGCTCAAGAAAATACTTAATTGCTAGTTTAGACCAAAGTTTAAAACGAATGGGATTAGATTATGTTGATGTTTTTTATCATCACAGACCAGACCCAGAAACACCTTTAGAAGAAACAATGGGGGCTTTGGCAGATATTGTTCGTCAAGGTAAAGCTTTGTATGTAGGCATTTCTAATTACCAGCCTAAAGAAACTCAAGAAGCAGCTATTATTCTTAAAAATTTAAATGTACCTTTTATATTGCATCAGGCTAGATACTCTATGTTTGACCGTTGGGTTGAAAACGGACTTTTAGATACTCTTGATAAGAATGGTGTTGGCTGTATTGCTTTTTCGCCATTGGCACAAGGCATGTTAACAGATAAGTATTTAAAAGGTGTACCAGAGGGTTCTAGAGCATCAAAAAACATGTCTTATTTAAATAGTGATACTGTAAACAGCAATCTTGAAAAAATTATAAAATTAAATGCTATTGCACAGAAACGAGATCAAAAGTTATCACAAATGGCAATTGCTTGGATTTTGAGACAACCTCAAGTATCATCTGTACTTTTAGGAGCGAGTTCTCCAAATCAATTAAAAGAGAATTTAAAAGCTTTAGATAATTTAGAATTTTCTACAGAAGATCTTAATTTAATTGATAAAATAGTAAGCTAAATTATTCTTTAATTACGTGCACGGTTCCTTTAACATTAACAGATAAAGCCCAAAGATCTGAAGCTACTATGTTATTATTATCATCAATTATTCTAAAATGCGCTGTGTTTGGAAGTGCATAACCTTCGTTTATAGCTAAAAATTCAATAACATTAATACCTTCTTTTAATTCAATTTTAAAACCTTTAAAAGCATTGGTTAATGATACTCTATATTCTATAATTTCATCATTTACAGACACTCTAACTAAATCGCCATCTTCTAAACCATAATCTCTATATAAAACACGTACATGTTTAGATTTGGTGCGGTGGTTTCCAAAAAACACATCTACTTTACTTCCTTTTGTACCTAAACCTTCAGATTGTTTTATACTATTTTCATGTTTTTTTAATCTATCAATATATAATTCTCCTGGATTACCAAATTCTTCTTGATCAAACATAGAGAATTCTTTTTTGGGCATTTTTAAGCTTGGTGTTTCTTTTGGGGTGCTTAACCCGCTTAAATTGCCACTAAAAAGGGGTTTTGAAGGTGTAGTTGGAGAGGCATCTAAAGAGTCATTTTCATTTTCTTCAGCTTGTATTAATACCGTTTTTTTCTTTGAATCAATTTGAGCTAACATTGACATTGAAAAAACTAATACAATAAAAATTGATAAATATGTTTTTAAATGTTTTGGTTTCATAATAATGATAATCTATCATCAATAACGTTTCAAAGATATTTTTTTCTCTTAAAAACTAATAAATATTTGTATTCATTTAACACAAAAACCATTCCTAAGCATATTTTAAACGTTACTTCTACCCTATTTATGGTTTAAAATTGTTAAAATTTGTTAAATCACTACTTTGTAATACATAGTACTGTAACAAATTTAATTTATGGTCGTCTATTTGGTATAATCAATTAAAAAACAAATAATTATGAGAACTTTAAACAACAATCAAATTTCAGGAACTTTAAGTAAAACTAAAAGTAATCATTGGAACAGTAAAAGACGTTACAGATAAGTAGCGTCTTTTTAAACCATCATCAGTCAAACAATTAAACAATTAAACAATCAAAATGCGAACAGTTATTAAGATATCAAACCATTTAAATAGCCTTACCCAAGAAAACCTATTACCTTCCAGAAGATATATTAACTTTAAATATTCTAATGACACACTATGGAAAGGTTCTAAGCGATATGCGCACTAGTTTATAATTCATTTATAAAGGATATATTAAAGACCCTTATAGAAGCTATCTCTTCTATACTTTCTGAAGCTGAAACAAAATAAAAGATTTAGTCTTTCTTTCTAAAACCATAAAAAAGTTGTCTTAAAAAGCTTTTAGGCATCTTATAATCATCAGAATACCCTAATTTAATTTTACCACTATTTTCTGGTATATAATTAGTTTTAAAAATGTAATCCCACAGGCTGAGACTAATGCCAAAATTAACACCATGTTTATGCGATTTAGGTAACGTATAAGCATGGTGATATAAATGCATTACTGGATTGTTAAATATATATTTTAACGGCCCATAAGTTAATTTTATGTTAGCATGGTTTAAATGCCCTATAGAAATTGCTACAAAGTGAATAATAAATGCTTGTTGGGGTTCAAAACCACCAATTAGCATTACGGCAAATACTTTTAATGGTTTGTATAGCACATTCTCCATCCAATGGTAACGTAAATGAGCTGCAAACCCCATTTCTTTAACAGAATGGTGTACTTTATGAAATCGCCAAAGAAATTCAAATCTATGTAACATTACATGTGTAAACCACTGCACAAAATCTAAAATTAAAAAGAAAACAAGCAACTCTAAAAAAACAGGTAGTGATGAGAGGTCTATTAATTGAAAAGATGCCATTGTAAGGCCTATTTTGGTAAATAATATTTCTAAAACACTATAAACCCCACTTATAATAATGGTAAAAATGAAAAAATTAAAGAACATATAAAATGCATCTAACCAAAAGTCTTTTCTAAAAATAGCTTGTTCCTCGCGCCAAGGAAATGCAATTTCAAGCAACCAAACAGCTATTGAAATAACAATTAATCCCCAAAAGAAATTATTGTACCAAGGCACATTAAAAATTATTGAATTCCATGTCCAATTCACAGAATTAAAAAATGCTTCTATAAAAGCTTCAAAGTATATATTCATTTTTAATATGCTAAAAGTAATTTTAACTCAGTTTCAAATCTATCTTTTGGTAGAAATTGGTTTTCAAGAGCTTTTGCAAAAGGAACGGGAGTATCTAAACTAGCTACCCTCTTAACTGGTGCATCTAAAAACTCAAAACAATGCTCATTAATTAAGGCCGATATATCACTAGCTATTCCACCAAACAAAGTGTCTTCTTGTAAAATAATGGCTTTTCCTGTTTTTTTAACAGACTTATAAATAGTTTCTGTATCTAAAGGTTGAAGAGTTCTTAAATCTACAACATCGGCTGAAATATTGGGATTATTCTCCAAAGTTTCTAAAGCCCAATGTATGGCTGCTCCATATGAAATTATGGTGATTTCATTTCCTTCTTTCAAAAGAGAAGCTTTACCAAAAGGCAATGTATAATAATCTGTTGGTACCTCTTGACGTGTACTCCTGTAAAGTGCTTTGTGTTCAAAAAACAATACAGGATTGGGGTCGTTAATGGCTGTTGCCAACAATCCTTTAGCATCATACGGAAATGCAGGATAAACCACTTTTAAACCTGGGGTTTTTGTAAACCAAGCTTCATTGGATTGTGAATGAAACGGACCCGCACCAACTCCACCACCACAAGGCATTCGTAAAACTACATCGGCATTTTGTGCCCATCTATAATAAGATTTGGCCAAATAGTTAACTACTGGATTAAAACCAGAACTTACAAAATCTGCAAACTGTAACTCAACTATAGCTTTCATTCCTGCTATTGATAACCCCATAGCTGTTTCAATTATTGCAGACTCACATATGGGTGTGTTTCTTACCCTTTCTTTTCCAAATTGATTAACAAAACCTTCGGTGATTTTAAAAACACCACCATATTCTGCTATATCCTGCCCCATAATAATTAAATTACTATGGCGCTCCATACTTTGTTTTAAGCCTTCTGATATAGCATCAATAAATCTAATATTACAGGTTTTTAATTCACTTTTAACCTCTTGATATTTAAATGATTTAAAAATATTATTTAACTCATTAGTTAAGGTTATATTAATAGTATCTTCATTTAATGCAATCACTAAATGTTTGTTAATTTCATGAGTAATATTAGTCTTTAATTTCACATCAATCTCTTCATTTAAAACACCCTTTTCTTTTAAAAATTTTTCATAATTTTCTATAGGATCTCTTTTACCCCAAGCATCTAGTAAATCTTGAGGAACATATTTGGTACCACTAGCCTCTTCATGTCCGCGCACTCTAAAAGTTTTAAATTCTATTAAAATTGGTCGTGGTTTTTTACGAATACTTTCTGCTACTTCAGATATAGTTTTATAAACTTCAATAACATTATTACCATCAATAATGTGAGATTCCATTCCATAACCTATGCCTCTATCTGCAATATCCTTACAATTATACTGTTGGTTAGTGGGTGTAGAAAGTCCATAACCATTATTTTCAACGCAAAATAGTACAGGAAGTTGCCAAACAGAAGCTACATTTAAAGCTTCATGAAAATCGCCTTCGCTTGTACCTCCTTCACCAGTAAAAACAGCAGTAACCTGATTTTTGGTTTTCAACTTACTGGCAAGAGCAATACCATCAGCCACACCTAGTTGCGGGCCCAAATGCGAAATCATGCCTACAATTTTATATTGTTGAGTTCCAAAATGAAAAGACCTATCTCTACCATTAGTAAATCCAGATGCCTTTCCCTGCCATTGCGCAAATAATCTGTATAAAGGAATGCCTCTGGTTGTAAAAACCCCTAAGTTTCTATGCATTGGCAAAATATATTCATCATCATTTAACGCCAAAGTAACACCTACTGAAATAGCTTCTTGACCAATACCAGAAAACCATTTGCTTATTTTTCCTTGCCTAAGTAATACTAACATCTTTTCCTCAATTAATCTAGATTTTAACATGTTTTTGTATAAATAAATCAACACATCTTTGTCTAGATTATAAGTATTAAACTCTAAAGCTTTTAAAGAAAAATTGTTATTCATGTTTAGTTATGGTGTTATTACCAAATATACCATAAAAAGTAAACTTCCTTTTAGTAGTAAGTCAAAATAAATAGCCTTAAAACTTTGCTATGTTTTTGTACATTTGTAATACTCACATATAAAAATATACTTAATGAATACCATACCTAGTGTTAATCTGGAAGATTTTATTTCAGACAACCCAAAAAGAAAACAGAGTTTTGTAGATGCTATTGGGAAAGCCTATGAAGAAATAGGGTTTGTAGCTTTAAAAGGTCATTTTTTAGATGATGCTTTGGTAGATAAATTATATAGCGAAGTAAAAAACTTTTTCAATTTACCGTTAGAAACTAAACAGAAATATGAAATTCCAGGTATTGGGGGGCAACGTGGTTATGTTTCTTTTGGAAAAGAAAGCGCTAAAGGTAAAAAAGAAGGTGATTTAAAAGAGTTTTGGCATTTTGGGCAATACGTTGAAAATAATGAAAAACTAAAAAAAGAATACCCAGAGAATGTAATTGTAGAAGAACTACCTGAGTTCAATGAGGTTGGTAAAGAAGCCTATAAAATGCTTGAAAAAACAGCAAAATACGTTTTAAGAGCTTTAGCATTACACCTTAAGTTAGAAGAAACCTATTTTGATGAATATATTTACAATGGAAATTCTATTTTAAGACCCATTCATTATCCGCCAATTACTCAAGAACCTAAAGAAGCCGTAAGAGCAGCAGCTCATGGAGATATAAATTTAATTACGCTTTTAATGGGAGCCCAAGGTAAAGGCTTACAAGTTCAAAACCATAAAGGCGAATGGATAGATGCCATAGCACAACCCGATGAATTAATGATAAATGTTGGAGATATGCTATCAAGGCACACTAACAACAAATTAAAATCTACTATTCATCGTGTTGTAAATCCGCCAAAAGAGCTTTGGGGTACCTCAAGATATTCTATTCCATTTTTTATGCATCCTATTAGTGACATGAAATTAAATGTGTTAGAAGGTTGTGTTGATGAAAACAATCCAAAACAGTTTGAAGACATTACAGCAGGAGAGTTTTTAACTCAAAGACTTATTGAATTAGGCTTAATTAAAAAGTAATAGTTAATGGATTTACAAGATCAGCTTAAAAATTTATTTCCAGACCATGTTTCTGAAAATATTTCAGAAGAAAATGAAGAAGATGATAATCTCTGGATTCAAGACGATCCAATTATTTGTAAATATGAAAAACGTAAAGGAAAGCCAATTACCATTTTAGAAGGCTATACCGGTGCTACAGAAGACTTCAAGCTCTTAGCTAAAGATTTAAAAAAGAAATTAAGTGTTGGTGGTAGTTTTAAAGATGATAAAATTATTATCCAAGGAGATTATCGAGATAAAATAATGAGTCTTCTTAAAGATAAAGGCTTTAAGGTAAAACGCGTTGGTGGTTAACTATGAAAAAGAGTCAACTACATATTACCAATGGTAGTAACTTAACAAATTATCTTAATGATTCAGGTTACAAAGGAAATATTATTACTTGGCATGAAATGCTTTGTGAAGGTCCTACCCATGTTAATATTTTATCTGATGAGTTTTTTAAAGCCAGAACAAATTTTTTTAGTGAAACATATAATGTTTATTTAGATGTAAATGCTTTTAAAACAGAAATAAAAAAACTAGATTATCTTGATGCTTTTTCAGAAATAATTCTTTGGTTTGAGTACGATTTATTCTGCCACATCAATCTCATTGCTGTTATAAGTCTTATTAAGCAAAAACATATTAACCTACCTCTTTATTTAGTTTGTAGTGGTTTTATTGAAGGTAGTAAAAGCTTAAAAGGATTATCTGAATTAAGCTCAAAACAATTAACAAATCATTACTTAAACAGAGTTAGACTAAACGAAGACGATATTGAATTAGCCGAAACACTTTGGCAAATATATAATGGTAAAGATCATAGTTTATTTAAACCATTTATTGTTAAAAGTTCCTCTTTTGATTATTTAAGCAACTGTTTAAAAGCACATTTAAAACGATTTCCAGATAGCAAAAGCGGACTAAGTTCTTTAGAGAAAAACATTCTAGAAATAATAGATAAAAACACCGTTAAATCTAAACATCACTTGTTAGGTTACGCACTTAATTATCAAGGATATTACGGGTTTAGCGATATGCAATTAGGTAGAATTATAGACCAATTATCTATATTTTATATAGAAGACAAAAATAGTATTAAACTAAACAGAAAAGGATACGAAGCCTTATTAGAACAACATAATTTTTCTGCTGAAATAAATGATAAAACCATTTTTGGAGGTGTAAAAAAATTAGATTTTCAGTTCAATACAAAAGAAAACAAACTGGTAAAAACCATAATAAATGCCCATTAAAGAATCTGAACTCATTTTAAATCCAGACGGGAGTGTCTATCATTTAAACCTAAAACCCGAAAATATAGCCAACACTATTATATTTGTTGGAGATCAAAACCGAGTAGATAAAATTTCAAAACATTTTGATTCCGTTGAGTTTAAAACTCAAAAGCGAGAGTTTAAAACACATACAGGGTATTATAAAGGCAAACATATTTCTGTAATATCAACAGGCATAGGTCCTGATAATATAGATATAGTTTTAAATGAACTGGATGCACTAGTTAATATTAATTTAGAAACTAGACAACCAAAAGAGAAACTCACAAGTCTTAATATAATTAGAGTTGGTACTTCAGGTTCACTTCAAAAAGAAATCCCTGTAGATGCTTTTGTTTTAAGTCAATACGGACTAGACTTAAATGGTATGCTACACTACTATCAAATAGAAACCATAAAAAACTCAGACATCGAAGAAGCCTTCATTAAACAAACAAATTGGGATGCTAATAAAGCAAAACCCATTGTAGTTAAAAATAGCAGTACTCTTGAAAAAAGATTGGAAAGTGATAAAACTCACAAAGGAATGACGGCTACCGCAGGCGGTTTTTATGGTCCGCAAGGGCGTGTACTAAGACTGCCTGTACATGACCCTGAGCTAAATCATAACATGGATACCTTTAACTACAACGGTCTCAAAATTACTAACCTTGAAATGGAAACATCTGCTATTTTTGGTTTATCAAAATTATTGGGTCATCATGCCGTTTCTCTTAATGCCATAATTGCAAACAGAGCAACAGGTAATTTTAGTGAAAATCCAGCTAAAGCAGTTGAAGAACTCATTATTTATACACTAAACAAAATTGCAGAATAGATAAAATTTATATGAAGAATGTAAATATAGGTGGTGTACCAGAACACTTCAATTTAGCTTGGTATTTAACCTTAAAAAATGGAGAATATAAAGACCAAGGTATCAACCTAAGATGGCATGATTATTACGGAGGTACTGGTGCTATGTGTAAAGCTTTAAGAGAAAAAGACATTGATATTGCCGTTATTCTAACCGAAGGCATCATAAAAGATATTATTGCAGGTAACCCTAGTAAAATAGTACAAACATTTGTTAAATCGCCATTAATATGGGGTATACACGTAGCTGCAAACTCAAAATATAATTCTATTGAAAATTTAAAAGGAACCAAAGCCGCCATTAGTAGATATGGATCTGGTTCTCATTTAATGGCTTACATAAATGCCAAAAACAATAATTGGAATTTAGAAAAAGATTTAAATTTTAAAGTTATTAAAAACTTAGAAGGTGCGGTAGAAGGTTTAACAAATGGTACTGCCGATTATTTTATGTGGGAAAAATTCACCACAAAACCTTTTGTAGATAACGGTATATTTAGAAACGTTGGTAATTGCCCTACTCCATGGCCTTGTTTTGTAATTGCTGTTAGAGAAGATTTTATTGAAAATGAAAAAGAAGCTCTAAAAACTATTCTTGATATTATAAACAATACAACTAAAGATTTTAAACATATACCAAGCATAGATAAAACCATAGCTAATAGATATGAACAAAAACTTGAAGATGTACAAGAATGGTTAAACCTAACAGAGTGGTCTCAAAACCTAATGGATGAGGAGACTATCAATATGGTTCAAAAAGAGCTTTTTTCTCTTAATATTATCCCAAAAAAAGTTGACTACAAAAAGCTAGTTTATAAATTGTAAAAAAATACTTTTTGGCTCAACTAACACAACTAAATGTTAATAATAATAAAAAAATACAGGTATAAAAATAGCAAATCATTACTTTTGGAAAAATTAAAACATATAAATGAAAAATTTACTTTTTTTACTCTTTGCAATAGCACTTGTTTCATGTAAACAAGAACCTAAAGATTACGTCACACTTTCTGGAAAAATAACAAATAAAAACAGTGACTCTTTAGTAGTAAGATCTAGAGGTTACTCAAAAACAATTAAAGTTAATGAAGATGGTACTTTTAAAGATACCTTAAAAATTAAAGCCGGTATTTTTAACCTATTTGATGGTACAGAATCTACCAATCTATTCCTTGAAAATGATGCCAACATTTACTTAACACTAGACACAAAAGAATTTGATGAAACTATAACCTACACCGGAAAGGGATCGGAAACCAGTAATTATTTAGCTAAAAAAGCTCTTTTACAAGAAAAACTACTAACTCCTGATTTGTTAGATTTAGAAGAAGAAACTTTTAAAGTAAAAGTTGCAGACGCAAAAAAAAGTTTTATTGAATTATTAGAAAGTTCAAAAAAAATAGATTCTACAGTTTTTGCAAAAGAATTATCTAGTTTTAATAAATTAGAAGAAGGTCTTTTAAATGTATATAAGCAGCAAAAAGCCATGTCTAATCAGTTTGCAGATTTTGTTGGTAAACCCTCTCCTACTTTTGAGAACTATCAAAATTATAAGGGTGGCACCACATCTTTAAGTGATTTAAAAGGAAAGTATGTATATGTTGATATTTGGGCTACTTGGTGTGGACCATGCAAAAGAGAAATTCCATTTTTACAAGAAATTGAAAAAAAGTATCATAACAAAAATATTGAGTTTGTAAGCATTTCTGTTGATAATGGTAGAGGTTATAAAGGAGAAACTCCCGAAGCAAAAAAAGCAGCATCTGTTGAAGGGTGGAAAAAAATGATTGCAGAAAAAAACATGAGTGGTATTCAATTATTAGCTGATAAGGATTGGAAATCAGATTTTGTTCAAGGATATCAAATAAGAGGTATTCCTAGATTTATTTTAATTGACCCTGATGGTAATGTAGTAGATGCCAATGCACCAAGACCATCAAGCCCAAAACTTATTGAGCTTTTTGATAAGTTAAAAATTTAAAAATATTTTTAAATAAAAAAAGCCTCTTTAAGAGGCTTTTTTTATTTAATGTATCTAAATTCCTATTTACTTTACTGCAATAACTTTTGCATTAGTAACTGCACTAAAAACATCCTAATATTAGAGTAAAACTTATTTTTCTTTTTCTTCACTACTTGTTTCGGGTGCTTGTTGCTGTTCAGGTTGTTTAAATAAATCTATATAAGCTTCACCTAAATAATCAATAACATGGCTAGCTATTAAGCTTTCATACCCATAATCTCCAACAGCTATATCTGCCGATTTTCCGTGTAAATACACACCAAAAATAGAAGCCACTAACGGGTTATATCCTTGAGAAATTAGCCCTGTTATTACTCCCATTAAAACATCACCACTACCTGCAGTTGATAATCCTGGATTTCCTGTAGTATTTATATAAAGTTTATCTTCTAAAACAGTAATAGTATTAGCGCCTTTAATAACAACAATTACCTTGTTCTTCTTTGAAAAAGCTTTTACTTTATCTAACTTATCAAAGTCGTTTTTCCAAGCTCCTATTAAACGTTCAAGTTCTTTAGGGTGTGGTGTTAAAACTGTATTTTCTGGTAATAATTTTAATAAATCTTTATTTTTAGAAAGCATATTAATACCATCGGCGTCAATTACTAAAGGAGCTTTGTTTTCTTTTAAAAACATTTCAAAAGCCTTTGCTGTTTTTTCATTAGTCCCTACTCCTATTCCTATTCCCACAACAGTTGGCTCTATTTCAAATTCAATATTAGTAATTATTTCTTCATCAGCATCAGTGATTACCATAGCTTCAGGAAAAGCAGATTGCATAATATTGTATCCGCATTTAGGAATAAAAACCGATACTAATCCTGCTCCAGCAGATAATGTTGCTTTAGTAGCTAATGTTACTGCGCCTATTTTTCCGTAGCTTCCGCCAATTATTAAACTATGCCCAAATTGTCCTTTATGTGAAAATTTATTTCTAGGAATATAATTAGGTAAAACTTCAAACTTACCTATAAGTTCTACATCTGTAACTGTAGTGTGTAAAAACTCTTGATCTAAACCAATGTCTAATACTTCCCATTGCGCTGTGTATTTAGCTGTTTCTGGTAAAAAGAATACTAATTTAGGAGAAGCAAAACTTAGTGTAAATCCTGCCCAAACAACATCATCTTCATGTTCAGGAACTGAATCTGTTCGTAAACCAGAAGGAATATCAACCGAAAGTGTAAAAGCTTTGGTATTTCTAAAGTGTTTAAAAAGGTTTTTAACCCAATCTACCACAGGACGATTTAATCCTATACCAAAAATGGCGTCTACAATAATATCATCTGGATGAATTTGAGGGAAATCTTCTTCACTTGTCATCAAAATAGGCCATTCTTTAGTAACATTTTTAATTCTATCGTAATTAATTAAAAAGTCTTTTGAACGCTTATCACTGTAATTAACCACATAAGTTTTAACATTGTATCCGTGCAGAATTAAATGTCTTGCCAACACTAAACCATCTCCCCCATTATTTCCTATACCACAAAACACATGAATGGGTACTTGTGCTCCTTGCATGCGCATGTGTATCCAATTAAAAATTTGGGTAGCTGCACGTTCCATTAAATCTGTTGAAGTTATGTTTTGTCGTTCAGCGGTTAATTTATCGCCTTCATAAATCTGTTCTCTAGAGAATATTTTCATTAATTAATAAATTATTGATTTTCTAATTGTTTTATAAATACGTTGAATTTCTTAAAAGAATATTGATTCTATTTAAGAATTTTACAAAAAAAAAGTTTTAGTTTTTTTATTAGGCTAAATGTAATACTTTTGGGTTGTATTATCATAGCATCTATGAATCATTTAGACCAAAATATAAGATTTACTTTCGCTTCTTTTACCAAAGGAACAACTTCTTTTATTGGTACTACTACAACAACTACCCTTTGGGGTTGTTAATTATATATACTTCAGGCTATATTTGTGGTTTTAATAATAATCACAATTCAAAAAATATTTTTTCAATTATCAATTCATTAAAAAAATGAAAGTTTTAAAATTTGGAGGAACATCTGTAGGTTCTTCAAAAAATATAAATAACGTTATAAATATTTTAGAAGATTATTCTAAAAATGATTCTGTAATCTGTGTAGTTTCTGCTGTTGGAGGTATTACAGACAAATTACTTTTAGCTGGAAAACTAGCTAAAAATAAAGATTCTGAATATTCTAAAGTTTTCACAACAATAAAAGAAATTCATTTAAACATAATAAATGAGTTAATACCAAGCAATAACAACAATATTATAGCTTTTGTTGAAGAAAATTTAAAGGCGTTAAAAAGTTTACTAGAAGGTATTTATTTAATCAATGAATTATCTCCAAAAACCTCTGATAAATTAGTGAGTTTTGGAGAGTTACTATCTTCTTTCATCATTGCTGAAGCTATGAAAAGTAGGGGTTTATCAGCAGAACGCAAAAATTCTCAAGAACTTGTTATAACCAATTCTAATTTTACAAAAGCAGAAGTAAACTATAGTATAACTAATGAAAACATTCAAGATTATTTTAAATCTGCTTCACAAAAAATTACCATTTTACCTGGTTTTGTAGCAAATTCAACACTTGGAGAACAAACAACTTTGGGGCGTGGTGGCTCAGATTTTACTGCTGCTATTGTTGCTGCAGCATTAAAAGTTGAACAGTTAGAGATCTGGACAGATGTAAGCGGCATGTTTACTACCAATCCTAAAATTGTAAAGCACGCATATCCTATACAAGAAATTTCATATCAAGAAGCTATGGAGTTGTCTCACTTTGGGGCTAAGGTATTATACCCTCCTACCGTGCAACCTGTTTTAGATTTAGAAATTCCTATTTACATTAAAAACACTTTAGAGCCTAAAGCTGCTGGAACTAAAATCTCCAATGATGCTATAAATTCTAATAAGCCAGTAAAAGGTATTAGTAATATTGGAAATATTTCTTTGTTAACATTAGAAGGAAGTGGAATGGTTGGTATTCCTGGTTTTTCAAAACGGTTATTTGAAACACTTTCTCAGGAAAAAATAAACATTATTTTAATTACTCAAGCCTCTTCAGAACACTCTATTTGTTTAGGTATTGACACTAAAGACGCTAAAGCTGCTAAAGAGGCTATAGATGCTGCTTTTGAAAATGAAATTGCTCTGCATAAAATTAATCCTATTATTATTGAAGATAAGCTCTCTATTGTTGCTCTTGTAGGTGATAATATGAAAAGTCATCAAGGTATTAGTGGTAAACTATTTAGTGCTTTAGGTAAAAACAATGTAAATGTTAGAGCTATTGCTCAAGGCGCTTCAGAAAAAAATATTTCGGTAGTTATTGCAGAAAGCGATGTAAAAAAAGCTTTAAATGTATTACATGAACAATTTTTTGAGTCTAAAACCAAACAACTTAATGTATTTATTACAGGCGTTGGAAATGTAGGAGAACGTTTAGTTGAGCAAATAAAGCAACAACGCAAATACTTAAAAGAAAACCTTAAAATAAATTTAAGAGTTATAGGTTTATCTAACTCAAGAAAAATGGTTTTTGATGAACATGGTTTAAATTTAAACGATTGGAAAGCGCTTTTAGCTAATGGCGAACAAGCATCTTTACAAGGATTTTTTGAGAAAACTAAAACTTTTAATTTACGCAATAGCATCTTTGTTGATGTTACTGCAAACAAAGATATTGCAGACCTTTACGCACAATATTTAAGAGAAAGTATTTCTATTGTGGCATGTAATAAAATAGCATGTTCAAGTGACTTTGCTAATTACAAAGAATTGAAGAGATTATCACTTAAATACAATGCTCCTTTCTTATTTGAAACCAACGTTGGCGCAGGTTTACCTGTAATTGACACATTAAATAATCTTGTGGCTTCTGGAGATAAAATTAAATCTATTCAAGCTGTTTTAAGTGGAAGTTTAAACTTTGTATTTAATAATTTTAACGATACTACTAAGTTTTATGACATTGTAAAACAAGCTGCCGCAGAAGGTTATACAGAACCAGATCCAAGAATAGATTTAAGTGGTGTAGATGTGGCTAGAAAGATATTAATTTTAGCAAGAGAAAGTGGTGTTGAAATGAATTTAGAAGATATTAAAAATGATTCTTTCCTTTCTGAAGCAGGATTAAAGAGTGATACGGTTGATGATTTCTATCAAACTTTAATTGATGACGAAGACCACTACCAGAGTTTGTATGCTTCAGCAAAAGCTAATAATTGCCAACTTAAATACGTAGCAAAATTTGATAATGGAAACGCAAGTGTAAGCTTACAAGAAATTCCTGTAGGCCACCCATTTTATAATTTAGAAGGAAGCGATAATATTGTAATGTTTTATACAGAACGTTACCCTAAACAACCTATGATTATTAAAGGTGCAGGTGCTGGAGCAGATGTAACAGCCTCTGGATTATTTGCAGATATCATAAGGTTAGGAAGTGAATAAAACATGGAATTGCATAAAGAAGGTTCTTGTTTTTGCTCTAGTGCAGCAGAGAACTATTTAATAGAAAAGATGAACGAAATAAAAATATTTTCACCAGCTACAGTTGCAAATGTTTCTTGCGGATTTGATGTTATGGGCTTTTGTTTAGACAACGTTGGTGATGAAATGGTTATAAGAAAAGTAGAAAAGAAAGGTATTTATATTACCAAAATAGAAGGTTTTGATTTGCCTTATGAAGCTGAAAAAAATGTTTCAGGGGTATCTGCTCTAGCCATGTATAATGCTATAGATGTTGATTTTGGATTTGAAATTGAAATCTACAAAAAAATTAAACCTGGCAGTGGTATTGGTAGTAGTGCTGCTAGTGCTGTTGGTAGTGTATTTGGAATGAATGAACTTTTGGGCAGGCCTTTTAATAAAATACAATTAACAGAATTTGCTATTAAAGGAGAAGCTTTAGCAAGTAAATGCGAACATGCCGATAATCTGGCTCCTGCCATGTTTGGTGGGTTTGCCTTAGTAAAAAGTGTGTCTCCTTTAGAAATATTAGAAATTCCATCGCCAAAAGATTTGTACGCAACTATCATTCATCCTCAAATTGAAATAAAAACATCAGAATCTAGAGCACTTTTACCTAAAGAAGTTGCCTTACAAGATGCTATTACACAATGGGCTAATTTTGGAAGTTTAATTCATGGGTTGCATACAAATAATTACCAAGTGATTAAAAACGCTTTACATGATGTTATTGTAGAACCTCATAGAAGCAAGCTAATTCCATACTTTACAGAAGTAAAAAAAGCAGCCATTAAAGCTGGTGCGTTAGGCTCAGGAATCTCTGGTTCTGGTCCTTCAATTTTTTCTTTAAGTAAAGGAGAAGAAACTGCTCTAAATGTAAAAAAAGCAATAAAAAAAATATATACTGAAACAGGTATAGATTTTGACTTGCACGTTTCAAAAATAAATACAGAAGGAATTAAAATTTTGAATTAAAAAATGAATTATTACTCTTTAAATAAACAAGCTCCAAATTCAACTTTTAAAAATGCAGTGGTAAAAGGATTAGCACCAGATAAAGGTCTATACTTCCCTGAAAATATTACATCGTTAAGTCCAGATTTTTTTAAGAACATAGATAACTTATCTAATACAGAAATAGCTTTTGAAGCTATAAAACAATTTGTTTCTCCAGAAATTCCAGAAGACGTTTTAAAAACTATTGTTGAAGAAACATTATCTTTTGATTTTCCTGTGGTTCAGTTAAATGATAGCATTTCAACATTAGAATTATTTCATGGTCCTACTATGGCATTTAAAGATGTTGGTGCTCGGTTTATGGCGCGTTGTTTAGGCTATTTTAATAAAGATAATAACAACGAAGTCACTGTTTTAGTAGCCACATCTGGAGATACTGGCGGTGCCGTAGCCAATGGTTTTTTAGGCGTTAAAGGCGTTAATGTGGTTATTCTTTACCCTAGCGGAAAAGTAAGTGATATTCAAGAAAAACAATTAACTACCTTAGGACAAAATATTAAAGCATTAGAAGTTAATGGTACTTTTGATGATTGTCAAGCCATGGTTAAAACGGCATTTTTAGATGAAGAATTAACTAATAACATGCAGTTAACTTCAGCTAACTCAATAAACGTAGCAAGATGGTTGCCTCAATTATTCTACTTTATGTTTGCCTACAAACAACTTCATAAAAAACATGATAACATAGTGTTTTCTGTACCAAGTGGAAATTTCGGTAATATTTGTGCTGGTATGATGGCACAACAGTTAGGGTTACCTATAAAACATTTTGTTGCTTCTAATAACGTAAACAATGTTGTAACTCGCTATTTGCAATCGCAATTATATGAGCCAAAACCATCTATTCAAACCATTAGTAATGCTATGGATGTTGGAGCACCTAGCAACTTTATTCGCATCCAAGAGATTTATAAAAATAAGTTTGATACTTTAAAGACAAATCTTTCTTCTTATAGCTTCACCGATGATGAAACTAAAGAAGCCATGTTAGAAATGTACAACAAATACAATTATGTAGCAGACCCGCATGGTGCTGTTGGTTATTTAGGAAGTAAGGCTTATCTAAAAGAAAATCCTAATGCTCATTGTGTATTTTTAGAAACTGCACACCCTACTAAGTTTATAGATGTGGTAGAAGAAGTTATCAAAGAAAAACAATCGCTACCTAAACAAATACAAAGTGTTATGGGTAAAGAAAAAGAATCTACAGTTATTAGTACTTACAATGATTTAAAAAGATTTTTATTAAATTAATTTTACATCAAAAAAAGTTTTAAAAAGCCATAGATTATCTATGGCTTTTTTATTTTTAAACATCCAAAATTTATAGTTAGTTTTAGTGTATTTTCAACTAAATTTTGATGTGAAAACTCTATTACAAAACCAATTTTAATCTTAATAATATCCCTTATTAAATTTAAACAATTTATGTATAATCAATTAAACTTTTAAGACAATCAAGTGTCATAGAAACAAATTATGCAATATGAAAGTACACGTTCTCTTAACATTTTTATTTCTATACACTCAGGTATTCTCTCAAAATAATAATGAACATTTAACAGCAATTATAATTGGCTCTGGATCGCCAAAATATAATACAGAACGCTCTGGTCCATCGGTATTAATATCCTATAAAAACACTCAAATTTTAGTAGATATGGGCAATGGCACACAGGCCAATTTGAACAAATTAGGTCTGAAAATTAAAAATATTGATGGATTACTTTTTACACATCATCACTTTGACCATAATGAGGAGTTTATTCCTATTTTTATAAAATCACTTCTTGGTGGTAATCAAATAACTATTGCTGGACCAGAACAAACTACTTCTATAGTTAACAATATTCTAGAAATCTATAAAGAAGACATTGCATACAGATTATCAAAAACTAAAAGGAATCTAAATGATGCTACCTCTAATTTTACTACAAAAAATTTAAAAGGAAACACCACATTATATATTGGTGATATTAAAATTACGTGTACTCCTGTAAAACATACTATTGCCACACTAGCCTATCGTTTTGATGTAGGTAATGAATCCATTGTAATTTCAGGTGATTTAACTTATTCAGAGTCTCTACCAATTTTAGCTAAAAATGCAGATTATTTGATAATGGACTCTGGTGGAGCTATTAAATTAGGATCTAAAAAGATTAACAATATAAACATCAGAAAAACAAAAGAAAAAGCCCATGTTAATTTAGCAGAAAGCTCACAAATGGCTAGAGAAGCAAATGTTAAAAATTTAGTTTTAACACACTTCAATTTCACTAATGTAGATGAAACAGCCACTAGCGCAGAATTAAGAAAGAATTATTCTGGAACAATTATATATGGAAAAGATTTAATGGTCTTACCACTTAAACAAAATAAAGCTAAAAAACAGAACACAAATTTAAAACTTAGCTATCCAATTGTTGATACAGGAGTTATAGACTACTATTCTAATACAACAAAAATCTCCAAACCCACTGTAGGAGAGTCTTTTTACGGACAAGATGCCAACTATAAGGGCAATCAACCTTCTTACACTAATAATGGAGATGGCACCATAACAGATAATGTTACAGGTTTAATGTGGGAACAAGATATGGGAGCAAAAATGACACTTGAGGAGGCCAAATTAAAAGCTAAAAACTCCAAATTGGGAGAGTACACAGATTGGAGGTTACCAACCATTAAAGAACTATATTCACTCATACAATTTACAGGAAAAGTAAAAGGTGCCACAGCTATTAAAATGTTTATTGATACAAACTATTTTAATCAACCTTTAGGAAATAGCAAAAAAGGAGAACGAGAAATTGATGCACAAACATGGTCTTCAACTGTTTATGTTGGAAAAACTATGAGAAATGATGAAACTATTTTTGGTGTTAATTTTGTTGATGGTAGAATAAAAGGCTATCCTAAATACAAACCCAGATCAGGTAATGAAAATAAAATGTATTTCCGTTTAGTACGTGGAAATAAAAATTATGGAAAAAACAATTTTATAGACAATGGTGATGGCACTATAAGCGACTATGCCACTGGTTTAATGTGGCAAAAAGTCGATAATGGCATTGGTAAAGATTGGGAAGAAGCCTTAAATTATGCTGAAAATTTAGAACTTGCTGGGTATTCCAATTGGCGTTTGCCTAATGCCAAAGAATTACAAAGTATTGTAGATTATACACGCTCTCCACAAACCACCAATTCTCCTGCAATACATCCTGTTTTTCAATCTACCACAATCAAAGACCCTAATGGAAATAACCAGTATCCGTATTACTGGACAAGCACAACCCATTTAGATGGTAAAAACCCATACTCAGGTGCTGTTTATATTGCTTTTGGTGAAGCACAAGGACAAATGAACGGTAGATTAATGGATGTTCATGGTGCTGGCGCGCAAAGAAGCGACCCCAAAAGCGGAAATAAAACAGATTACCCACAATTTTTCGGACCACAAGGAGATGTTAGATATGTTTATAATTACGTTAGAGCTGTTAGAAATATTTCTGATAATATTAATAATAACCAAATACAACAAAATAATTATCAAACAAAATCTAGCAAATTGAGCCTTCAAGAAAACAAGGAAAGAGTTAATAAAAATACACCTCCTTCTTTTGAAAAAATGTTACAAAAAATGGACACTAACAATGATGGTAAAATATCTAAATCAGAAGTCAGAGGGAAATTAAAGCAAAACTTTGATAAAAGAGACATCAATAAAGACGGCTATATCACAGAAAATGAATTAACTAGAAAAAACCAATAATAATTAGGATACTAAAACTTTATAGCATTTAAATCTTTACACCTTTAGCATAACCTTTATCTGTAATTTTTCAATAAATTTGCTTCGCTTAAAAATAATTAATAGCAATTTTTATGAAAAATACAGCCTTAACTGAAACACACAAAGCTTTAGGTGCTAAAATGGTGCCTTTTGCTGGATTTAATATGCCTGTACAATACCAAGGCATAAATATTGAACACGATACTGTTAGAAATGCTGTTGGTGTGTTTGATGTATCTCATATGGGCGAGTTTTTAATTGAAGGTGAAACAGCCTTAGATTTAATTCAAAAAGTAAGTAGTAATGATGCTAGTAAACTAACCATAGGTAAAGCTCAATATAGCTGTATGCCAAATGAGACTGGTGGAATAGTTGATGATTTAATTATTTACAGAATAAAAGAAAACACCTATTTACTAGTTGTTAATGCTAGTAATATTGAAAAAGATTGGAATTGGATTTCCTCTAAAAACAACGTTGGGGCTACCATGCGAAATTTAAGTGATGATTATTCATTACTTGCTATTCAAGGTCCAAAAGCAGTTGAAGCTATGCAGAATTTAACTAGTCATAATTTATCAGCTATTAAATTCTATAATTTTATAGTAGGCGATTTTGCAAGTATTGAAAATGTTATAATTTCTGCTACAGGTTATACAGGCAGTGGCGGTTTTGAAATTTATTGTAAAAACAGTGAGGTTAAACAAATCTGGGATAAGGTTTTTGAAGCAGGTGCTGATTTTGGAATTAAACCCATTGGATTGGCTGCTCGAGATACTTTACGTCTAGAAATGGGCTATTGCCTTTACGGAAATGATATTGATGACACCACCTCTCCTATTGAAGCTGGTTTAGGATGGATTACCAAATTCACCAAAGCATTTACAAATTCTGAAGCTTTAGAAGATGAAAAACGTCGTGGACCAGAACGCAAACTTATTGCCTTTGAGTTAAATGAACGTGGTATTCCTAGAAATGGATATGATATTGTTGATGGCAACGGTAATAAAATAGGTAATGTTACGTCTGGCACCATGTCTCCCAGTCTTGGTATAGGCATTGGCTTAGGTTATGTGCCTGTAATATTTTCAGAAATAGGTAGTAAAATTAATATTCAAATTCGCAAAAAAGCTATTCCTGCAACCGTAGTAAAATTGCCTTTTTATAAAAGCTAATGCCAGATTTTCAATCTATATTACGCACCATTTACAACAGTGCTACTAGTCAAATTGAAAAAGGAAGAGTAGCTACCTACATACCAGAATTAGCAAAAATTGACATTAACAATTTTGGTATTTGCTTAAAAATTGTTGGTGGAGAAAGTTTTGGAGTTGGTAGTTTTAATACGCCATTTTCAATTCAAAGTATCTCTAAAGTTTTAGCTCTAGCAAAAGCTATAGAACTAGTTGGAGAATCTATATGGAAACGTATAGATGTAGAACCTTCTGGACACCCATTTAACCAATTAGCACTTCTTGAAGTAGAAAATGGCATTCCTAGAAATCCGTTTATAAATTCTGGCGCCATTGTTATTGCAGATATACTGCTTTCAAATTTAAAAGATCCTAAAACCGATTTTTTAAATTTTGTTAGAGATTTATGTGGCGTAGATGATATAAATTATAACAAATCTGTGGCACTTTCAGAAAAACACACTGGATTTAAAAATTATGCTGCAGCCAATCTTTTAAAATCATTCAACAATCTTGAAAATGATGTAGAAGATGTTTTAGATTTCTATTTCCATCAATGTTCGTTAGAGATGACATGCAGCCAACTATCAAACACTTTCTACTTTTTAGCCAATGATGGTTACTGCTTAAAAAATAAACTTCGCCTAACACGTTCTCAAGTAAAACGCATTAATGCTTTAATGCTAACTTGTGGCTTTTATGATGAAGCTGGCGAGTTTGCTTTTGAAGTTGGTTTACCAGGAAAAAGTGGTGTTGGTGGTGGTATTGTTGCCTTGTTACCAAATAATTTTATTTTAACCACTTGGGCACCAGGTTTAAATAAAAAAGGAAATTCACTATTAGGTATGACCGCTTTAGAGCAGTTTACAACCAATACTAAACTTTCTATTTTTTAGTTTTTATATTCAGAAATTTGTTGATTGTTAATGAAGAATGAAAAGCACAGAATATTAATACTTGGAGCTAGCGGATTTTTAGGAAATGCTATTTATAAAGAACTCTGTGCCTATTTCAACACCTACGGAACTTACCGTACACCCAATAAGCACTACGAAAAAAACCACCATTTTTTTGAGTTTAATTTTGAAGAAGATGATATTTATGAAATCCTAGATATTGTTAAACCAACCATTATAGTTTCTGCGCTTAGAGGCGATTTTTCTAAACAAGTTCTATTACATAAACACTTAATAGAATATATGCGTTCTATAAAAATAAAACTTATCTTTTTATCATCTGCCAATGTTTTTGATGCTTATAGCAAATATCCAAGTTATGAAGAAGATAAAACTTTAAGCAATAGTGTTTATGGGCATTTTAAAATAAAAATAGAAAATATGCTACTTCGCTTACCCAAAAAACAAGTAGCCATTTTACGCTTACCAATGGTTTTTGGGGTACAATCTCCTAGATTACAAGAAATTATTCAAAATATAAAAGAAAATGAACCTGTAGAAGTTTTTCCAAACTTAGTAATGAATGTTACTAATGATGATAAACTTACACAACAAATACACTATATAATTAATAGAAATAAATCTGGAATTTTCCATTTAGGAAGTACAGATTTGGTGCATCATGACGATTTTATTAAAGAAATGGTAGAAACTCTTTGCATACCAAACGCTATTTATAAACACGTTTACACAACAAATGACGAGCGTTACTTAGCTGTTTTACCCAAAATAAACACACTCCCAAAGCATTTAAAAATTATAAGTGCAGATATTATAGAAGAGTTAAAAATAAATTGATTTAAAGCATATTATTCATTAATTTTAATTGCTTTATTAATCCTTAATTAACATCATAATGAGTAAATTATCAGAACAGGATATTGAAAAAAAATTGTTACACTTTCCAGATTGGGAATATTTTGATAACGCAATTCATGCCGAATTTGAATTTGAAAACTTTAAAGACTGTTTTAGTGCCATGAGCAGAATTGCTTTTGAGTGTGAAGCACTAAACCATCATCCTAACTGGAGTAATAACTACAACGTGCTAACCATATCACTTTCTACACATGATGCTGGTGGTGTAACAAATAAAGATTTCAAATTAGCAGAAGCTATTGAAACTATTGTAGAACCGGTAGAATAATTTATTTTTGTCAAAATTAAAATTAACACAGTAATTTCGCTTACGCGGAAATAAAAAATACAAATTAATTATGGGAAGAGCTTTTGAATTTAGAAAAGCAAGAAAATTAAAACGTTGGTCGGCAATGAGTAAAGCCTTTACTCGTATTGGTAAAGATATTGTAATGGCAGTAAAAGAAGGTGGTCCAGACCCCAACAGTAATTCCCGCTTAAGAGCCGTTATACAGAATGCCAAATCTGTAAACATGCCTAAAGACAATATTGAGCGTGCCATAAAACGAGCTACAGATAAAAGTCAAGGCGATTATAAAGAAGTAATTTTTGAAGGTTATGCACCTCACGGAATAGCTGTATTAGTAGAAACTGCTACCGATAATAATACACGTACTGTAGCCAATGTTCGCAGCTATTTTAATAAATGCGATGGTAGTTTAGGAACTTCGGGTTCTGTAGTTTTTATGTTTGACCACACCTGTAATTTTAAAATAAAAGGTGATAATTTAGATTTAGAAGAATTAGAACTAGAGCTTATAGATTTTGGTGTTGAAGAAATTTTTGAAGACACCGACGAAGATGCAGATGGTAACGAAGTTACTAGCGTTATGGTTTACGCTCCATTTGAAAGTTTTGGTAAAATTCAATCATACTTAGAAGAAAATAATATTGAAATACTCTCATCTGGATTTGAGCGTATACCACAAGTAACTAAACAACTTAATGCTGAACAAGCTGCAGATGTAGAAAAACTTTTAGAAAAGCTAGAAGAAGATGATGATGTACAAAACGTATATCATACCATGCAAGAACTTACAGATTAAACATAAATCAATTTAAAATATATGAACCCCAACTTAAAGTCAGCTACAAAAACAATTAAATGGGGTATTATAGGTTGTGGTAATGTTACCGAAGTTAAAAGTGGCCCTCCATATAAGCAAACTAAAGGGTTTGAGTTGGTAGCTGTTATGAGGCGTAATGAGGAAAAAGCTAAAGATTACGCTAAAAGACATCAAGTAAAAAAATACTACACTAACGCCAATGACTTAATTAATGATGATGAAATTGATGCTGTTTATATTGCTACCCCACCAGATAGCCATAAAGAATATGCTTTAAAAGTTGCAAACGCAGGTAAAATTTGTTGTATTGAAAAACCAATGACTTCATGTTTCCGTGATAGTTTAGCAATATACGAAACCTTTAAAGAAAAAAATGTTCCTCTTTTTGTGGCTTATTACAGGCGTTCATTACCTAGATTTTTAAAAGTAAAAGAATGGATAGATGCTGGTACTATTGGAGAAGTTAGACATATTAGTTGGATTCAAACCAAACCTGCTAGTGAGTTAGACAAATCTAAAGCATACAATTGGAGAACAGACGCTAAAATAGCCCCTGGTGGTTATTTTGATGATTTAGCAAGTCATGGTTTAGATTTATTCAATTTTTTATTAGGTAATATTAAAGAAGTTCATGGTTTTAGTACTAACCAACAAGATATTTATAGTGCCAAAGATGCTTTTACTGCAAGCTGGATTCATAAAAACGGTATTACCGGTTCTGGAACATGGAATTTTGGAGCCTCTAGCCATTTAGACTCAGTAACAATTTTTGGAAGCACAGGAAAAATTGAATTTGCTGTATTTCATGAAAAGCCTATTGTTTTAACAAGTCAATCTAAAAATGAAAGCGTTTTTATTGAAAACCCAAAACATATTCAACAACCACATGTAGAAGGCATGAGAGATGAATTAGTTTTTAAAAAGTTTAAACACCCCTCAACGGGTGAAACTGGTCTACATGCTAATTGGGTAATGGATAAAATTTTAGGTAGCCTATAATTCTTCTTGTAGATATTTATTCTAAAAAATTAATTATCTAATAAAAAATTAAAAATAAAAGCTATTTCTTTTGAAATAGCTTTTTGCTTTAAGTGTATTAGTTGATGTTTCTTTTTAGTGACAATAAATTGTTTACTTTATGTTTCATTCACTAGCACATTTAATATATTTTCAAATTTTATGCCAAAAATTAAATTACTCAAATAGCTTTAAGAATATTTAGGTATTTTCCCTTTTACTCCCTTAAAAAAGTTACGAATAAACCTAAAATCTACCTCAGTATTATTAGTTGGATAAAATGGTTCTGAAATTTTATTTTGCTTATTTTCAAAATCTAACGTAAACATTATTATTGGCACTTGCGCTTCTTTAGCAATATAATAAAATCCCGTTCGCCATTTTTCAACTTTTTCTCTTGTACCTTCAGGAGACATAGCCAACCTAAATTCATCTTTTTCTTTAAATATTCGTGCAATTTCTTGAACTTGATTTTTATTTGAAGTTCTATTAACTGGTGCACCACCAAGTGCTCTAAAAAACCATCCAAAAGGAAAAGCGAACAAACTTTTTTTACCAATAAAATTTGTTTTTACTCCTAAAACAGAGCGCAAAAGAACACCTATATAGAAATCGTGCCAACTAGTGTGAGGAGCAGCTATAATAACTGCTTTTTTAATTTGGTCTTTAGAAAGTGTTGTATTACCAACAACTTTCCAACCAAGAATTTTATAGTAGATAAATTTAGCTAACCATTGCATATTACATTTTTTGGTATAGCTCTTTTAGCTTTTTTCTTGTTATTTTTTTCTGCCAATTTTTCCCTAAAGCATTTTCCCAAAGTGGCACAAGATCTAGCGCTATATCTATCATTGCATCTAATTGGTCGTCACTTAAATTGGCGCAAATACCTTTAGGTAAAGAAATATTGTGTTTAATTTTCATTTCCTTAAAAAGCTTCACTCCTTCTGGATAAAACTCTTCTAAGTGGTCAAAAACAATACAATTACCAATTCCGTGTTTAACACCCAATAAATAAGACAAGCCATAGCTCATTGCATGAGCAACTCCTACTTGAGAATAGGCTATACTCATACCACCGTGCCATGAGGCCATCATTAGTTTTTCTTGAATTTCAATTTTTGATAATTTATCATCTAAAAATACTTCTTTACATAGCGTTAATGAAATATCTCCATAGCTTTGGCTAAAAGCGTTTAAATACGTTCCGTTTAAAGACTCTATACAATGAATGTAGCAATCCATTCCGGTATAAAACCATTGGTCTGTAGGAACATTTTTTGTGAGTTCTGAATCTAAAACAACCTGGTCAAAAGGCGTGAAATCTGAATTAATACCAAGCTTTTTTCTTGGTCCTGTTAATACGGTAGTTCTAGAAACTTCGGCTCCTGTACCAGAAATAGTTGGAATACCTACGTGATAAACTGCAGGGTTTTTAACTAAATCCCAACCTTGATAATCTTTAGCTTCACCATCATTGGTTAGCATTATGGCTACTGCTTTAGCTAAATCTAACAGAGTGCCCCCTCCTATTCCTATAACTCCAGAGGGTCTTTCTTTAGAGCTAAGAATAATTTCTTCAACTAAATCATCAACTTGTTCTGTTTTAGGTTCTTCTTCTGCTGATATATAAATAATTTTATCATCATAAGCTAATGGTATTCTTGAAGTTAACCATGTATCTGCCTTAAAAACATCATCTACTAAAAATATAAATGGAGCATTTATACTTAAGCGTTTTGGGGCTAAAATATCGCTTAACTGATTGAAACTACCTCTGCCAAAAATAACTCTTGGCACCATGGGAAAGTTTTTATAACTCATTTATTTTGATTTTCTTTTTCAAAATGTAAAAATAAAACTATTTTAATTTTTACAGGTTTAAATACTGTTGAAATTTCTTCAGAATATATACTTATATTCTATTTTTTAATTTAATATTTTTAATAATTCTCTTAAAGAAGTTATCGTTTTATATGATTTTCCGTTAGTTTCTTTTTCACTAACTTCTTCATGTGCCCAAGTGGTATGAAAAGGAACATGTATAGCGTGGGCTTTTATATTTACTATAGGTAATACATCAGACCTTAGAGAATTTCCTATCATTAAAAACTGTGAAGGTTCTACATCTAAATGACTTAACAACTTAGAGTAATTGGCTTCTTTTTTATCGCTTAAAACTTCTATATGATGAAAATAATTTGTTAATCCAGATTTTTCTAGTTTTCGCTCTTGATCCAATAAATCGCCTTTAGTTGCCAAAATTAAACGGTATTTTTTTGATAGCTCTTTTAACACATCTTCTACTCCATCTAACAATTCTACTGGCTTATTAAGCATATTTTTACCTATGTTTAATATTTTTTCAATAGTTTTATTTGAAATATTGTTGTTTGAAAGTTCTAAAGCAGATTCTACCATTGACAAAACAAAGGCTTTAACACCATAGCCATAAAGATTTAGATTATTCATTTCCATTTTAAATAACTCTTGGTCTATTTTATTTGGTGTTTCATATTCTGAAAGCAACTTACAAAATGCTTCTTCTGCTTCTCTAAAGTAGGTTTCGTTTACCCAAAGGGTATCATCGGCATCAAATCCAATAACTTTTATGTTTTTATAATTTATTTCCATGCTTTTTTTGCGCGTTCTAAATCTTCTGGAGTATCAATTTCTATGCCTTGTACATTGGTTTCTACCATTTTTATTCTTTTTCCGTATTCTAAGTACCTTAGCTGTTCTAATTTTTCTGAGGCTTCTAAAGTTAGCATGGGGAGTTTATAAAAATCCATTAACGCTTCTTTTCTAAAAGCATAAACCCCTTTGTGTTTATAGTATTTAACATTTACATGTTTATCTCTTGGATATGGAATTGGGCTTCTGGAAAAGTATAAAGCAAAATCAAAAGTATCTATAATTACTTTTACAGTATTAGGGTTGTTTATTTCGGCTTCATCTGTAATATGTACCATTAACGATGCTAAATCAATTACTCTATCATTATCATTTTTAAAAACATGAATTAGTTTAGATAATGATTCTTTATCTGTAAAGGGTTCGTCTCCTTGTACATTAATAACGATGTCAACATCCATATTTTCTACAGCTTCAGCAATTCTATCACTACCAGAGTGATGTTCTTTTTTACTCATTATAGCTTTACCACCGTTATTTATAATTTCGTTATAAATAATATCACTATCTGTTACTACAAAAACATCATCAAACAAGTTGGTATTTACAGTTGCTTGATAGGTTCTTAAAATTACAGATTTCCCATTAAGATCTTGCATGAGCTTCCCTGGAAATCGAGTTGCACTGTAACGTGCAGGAATCATTGAAATTATTTTCATAAGCTAATTAATCTACATTGCTTCAAAAATAGGATATTTTTTAAAGGTTCAGCCTTTAGCTCTTTTAAACTTTTTATATAATTTAAAAATTATAAATAGAATTATTACAACTAATATAATGGCTAGAATGGGCATAAAAATAGATACCACAGACATTACTACAGATGTCCCTGTTTCTAAAGTTGAAATTACAGGGTTTGCTACACCAGCTGTGGTAGCTGTAGACGCTAATCTTGTGGTGCCCGATGTTCCTGCTATGGCTGCTGCGGTACCACCACCTGCAATAATAGCCAAAGACCAAGTTATTACAGGGTCTAAGTCTGCAACAGTAGAAAGCATTACTATAGTACCCGCAATACCTGCCAAAGGCACCGCTATACTATCTAATAAATTGTCTATATATGGTATAAAGTATGCTACAATTTCTACTAAAGTGGCAACTCCTAAGGTTATTAAAGCTGTTGTACTACCAATCCATTGCCAAGACTCATTTAGATGCCAAACATCAAAATATGCTGCTAAACTAAGTGCAAATAAAGGTAAAAACACTCTAAACCCTACAGAGGCTGCAAGCCCAATTCCTAAACATAAACTAATAATGGTTTCTGGTGTCATATTTATAGTTCTTCAAAAAAATCATCTTTAAAACCAATAAGATACAATTTTTCTTTGGCTCTGGTTACAGCTGTATACAGCCAACGCAAATATTCTTTATCTATACCATTAGGTAAATATGGCTGTTCTACAAATACGGTATGCCACTGTCCTCCTTGAGATTTATGACAAGTTATAGCATATGAAAACTTTACCTGTAGTGCATTAAAGTGTTTACTTGCTTTTATTTTTAAAAACTTCCGGTAATTACTTTCGTTTTCGAAATCTTTAGCTACTTCTTGGTATAACCTGTTAGAATCTTCATAAGACAACGAAGGGGTTTCTGCGTTAATTGTATCTAAAAGTAATACGGTTTCAAAAGGTCTCATTCTGGGGTAGTCTACCATTCTTATTTTAACTGTTGCAAACCTAAAGCCATAGAGGTCTTCAATTTTAAAAATTTCTAAAACTTCAATAATATCACCATTGGCAATAAAACCAGCTTCGGTAGTTGGTTTAATCCAGAAATAATTGTTTTTAACTACCATTAAATAATCACCAGCAGATAATTCGTTTTCATTAAAAAGGATTCTACTTCTTATTTGTTGATTGTATAAATTAGCGCGTTTGTTACTTCTTACAATAATGGCGGTTTCTTCATTACCTAAATTACTATACGCATCATTTATTGCATCCATAATGTCATGCCCATCAATAAGCCTTACAATGTCTTTAAACCCTTTTAAATCAAATTTAAAATAATCAAACACTTCATTTGATAAAGCTTCGCGCAGCACCGTAGCATTCATTAAGATACCAGAATCTTGCTCTTGTCTTACCACTTCGTCTAATTCCATTTTACTAACTTCTTTGTTGTAATTTAAGCTCAACGTATTTTCATTTAACGCCGGACTTAAATCTAATCTTACAGGAGGCAATTGAGCGGTATCTCCAATTAAGAGTAATTTACATTGGTGACCAGAATATACGTATTGCATTAAATCATCTAACAAAGAACCGTTTTCAAAAAGTTTAGAATCTCCAGGAGTATCAGGAATCATAGACGCTTCATCTACAATAAAGAGCGTATTTTTATGCTTATTTGGCTGTAGTACAAATTTAACGCCTCCCCCCTTTTCTTTTTTAGGGAAATAAATTTTTTTATGAATTGTAAACGCCTCCTTTTTAGAATAATTTGAAATTACTTTAGCAGCCCTACCTGTAGGCGCCATTAAAACAGCGCTTTTTTTGGCTTTCCATAAATGAGTAACAATTGTACCTATAATTGTAGTCTTTCCTGTTCCGGCATAACCTTTTAAAATATATAAGGCATTTGGTGATTTACTAAAAATAAAGTTAGATAATTGCTGTAATACAATATCTTGTTTTAAGGTAGGTTGAAACGGAAACTGCTGTTTTATAAGCGAATAAAATTCTGAACTTGTCATTAAAAAATAAATTATTCAAATATAGAATGATTTTTATTGAATTGGTGTTTTAACCATTAAAAAAAAATTGTAGATTTGCGAAAGACCTTTGATAACTTTTTAATTAAAATAACAATATAACAATGTTAAAATTTATTCTTATTGCTGTTGGTGTAGTACTATTAACTATTGTATTGGTTAAATTAGTAGACAAATTTGTACCAGTAAAACTAAAGCCTTTTTTAAGCATATTACTTTGGGTATTGATAGGATACCTTGGCTACCAAACTTACCAATCTATTTATGAACCAATTAAATTTAATAAGATTAAGAAGAAGCGTTATGCTCAAGTAATAGAAAGTTTAATAGATATAAGAGATGCACAACTAGCACATAAAACAGTTACAGGTAAATTTGCTCAAAATTTTGATGGATTAATCAAGTTTGTTGATACAGCAAAATTTACTATAACACAACAAAGAGATTCTACTGTTAAAGATGTTGAAATGACCAAAAGATATGGTGTTGATATGACTAAGGAAATTGTTATTATTGATACTTTAGGTTTTGCTCCTGTTAAAGACTCTTTATTTAAAAATTCTGATAGGTACAAAACTATGATGAATGTACCGGTAGGTAAACCAGGTGAAAAATTTAAAATGGAAGCTGGGTTTATAGAGCAAAATGGTTTAAACATACCTGTATTTGAAGCATCTGTTAAAAAAGATGTTATTTTATACGATTTAGATAAAGATTTATTAGTGCAAGAAAACCAAGTAGTTTCTGTAGATGGTGTTAACGGTGATGCCTTAAAAGTAGGATCAATGGAAGAGGTTAAAACTAATGGGAACTGGCCTAAAACATATGGCGATAACGAATAGTAATATAAATAAACTAACTAATAAACAATTGTCCATTCAACTTAGTTTGAATGGACTTTCTTTTTGTATTCTACAAAAAGACACTAATACTATTTCTACTTTAAAAACTATTGACTTTAATAGAAAACTAAACCCCATAGAACTTTTAGATGAATTAAAAGGGCTATTCAACACAGAGCCACCCTTACATGACAACTTTGATAATATTTGCATAATACACGATAATGAGTTATCTACACTAGTACCCAAACCTCTATTTAACGAAGATGCTTTAGCAGATTATTTAAAATTCAACTCTAAAATTCTAAAGTCTGATTACATTACTTATGATAATGTTTTGCTAAGCGATAGTGTTTGTGTTTATATACCTTATATAAACATTAATAACTATTTAATTGATAAATTTGGGGCATTTACTTTTAAGCATATTTCAACCGTATTAATTGAATCTATTCTTCAATTAGAAAAAAATGCAGAAGTAACAAAAGTTTATGTAAATGTTAGCGCTAGCCACCTTGAAATAATAGTTGTTGAAAAGGCTAAATTAATATTCTACAATACCTTTGAGTATATTACTAAAGAAGATTTTATTTATTATATTTTATATACTGCCGAACAGTTAAATCTTAATCCAGAAGTTTTTAATTTAGTATTTATAGGTGATATTAATAAAGATGATGAGTTTTATAAAATTACCTATAGGTATGTGAGACATATAACTTTTGGAAACAGAAATGATACTTTTAAATTTATAGAAAACACAAAAACAAATTATTCAAACTTTGCTTTAATTAAAAGTTTTTAATGCGTATAATATCAGGAACATACAAAAGGCGTAAAATTGTTGCACCAAAAAACCTTCCGGTTCGCCCAACAACAGATATGGCAAAAGAATCGTTATTCAATATCTTAAATAATTCATATTATTTTGAAGATATTTCTGTGCTAGATTTATTTGCTGGTACTGGTAATATTAGCTACGAATTTGCATCAAGAGGAACAACAAATATTATTAGTGTTGATGAAAATTTTAATTGCATTAAGTTTATAAATAAAACTGCAGAAGCCTTTGAAATGCCTATACAAACCATAAAAAGTGATGTGTTTAAATTTTTAGAAAAAGCTAAAATTCAATCTGATATTATTTTTGCAGACCCTCCTTATAACTTTACAACAGAACAATTTTTAGCTATATCAGATCTTATATTCAATAATAATTTATTACTTGATAATGGTGTGCTAATTATTGAACATTCTAAGCATACAGATTTATCAAATCATATTTATTTTGATTATTCAAAAAGTTATGGCGGAAATACCTTTAGCTTCTTTAAATTTACTAAAAAATAGCCTCTTTTATATATAATTCCCTTTTTTTTCAGTATCTTACAAACCTCCTTAAGAGTCCCAGACTCTATTTAGTACTTCTCTCAAATTAGAAAAGCAGCTGTTTTTCTTGTCATGTTTATGGGCTTAAAAATTGTATTACTAACTTTTAAACCATAAATAAAATGAAAACTATTAAATTACCTTTTGTATTAGCAATTCTTCTCTCGTTAAATGTAACTTTTCTATCTGCTCAACAAGCTTTTCAAATTCATCAAGATAATGTAAAACCATCAAAAGCTTCCGAATATGAGAAAATTGCAAAAGAATTTAATGAGGCTAGTATAGAATACAATTTACAAACCTCATGGGTAACTGCCATGAGAGATGACTTTACCTATTATTACATTTCCCCTATTGAAAATTTTGCTGAATTAGATAAAAATCCTTTTGAAGATATGGCCAAAGCCATGGGAGATAAATTTGGAGAAATGTTTGAAAACTTTGATAAATGCTATGATTCTCACGGAACTTACCTCTTGTACAAAGTAGATGAACTAAGTTACAAGGCTCCTGAAGGTACTGATGTGTCAGATCAAAACTATCGTAAATGGATTTTAATGTACTATAAACCTAAAAACGGATCTAAAATAAAAGAAGGCTTGAAAGCGGTAAAAGACATGTTTATTTCTAAAGAATCAAAAGAATATTACAATGTTTATCAAAGTGGTTTTGGCACTATGGAAAACTATTATTTAATTTCTGTACCTGCGAAAGATGAAGTTGAAGGTGTCCAAAGAGCCAAAGCAAATCAAGACGTTTTAGGCCCCGATAGATATGAAACTTTTAATAAAGTTATAAAATATGTAGAAAAAATGGAAGAATATTCTGGCTGGATAAGACCTGATTTAAGTTATTCACCTAAATAAATACAACCTACCTTAACCAACCTATTTTAACCATAAACCCTTCTTGTAATTAAGAAGGGTTTATTAGTTTTTAAAAGTAAATCTGTAAGCCGAATTCTGTACTTCTTTTAGCAAAAACACTAAAAAAAGCCCTTATCATTTATCTAAGAGTATTGTTACCAATACACTTTAGCTGTCTACCCTCCAACATTGGACGCGCAACCCTTAAACGTTGGTATACATGACATTGCACCATATAGAGTTTACCTGATTTCACTACAGCATTACCTGTACATACTTTCTGTTGCACTTTTCCTAGTTTTACAACCGGTGGCCATTAACCACTATATTGCGCTACGGTGTTCGGACTTTCCTCTACTATAAAATAGCAGCGATAAGGCAATCTACTTCTGCAAAATTAAGTAAACTAATTTTTTTTAATCATAAAAACATCTGTTATTTATTTAAATATTAATTTATTTCTTTAATTCATTTTTTTTTACTTTATTTGGTTAACCAAATTGGATAACCAATTTTAAAAAGACAATTCAACTAAAATATAATGAGAAAACCTACTCAAGCTCAATGGCATTTATATGTTTGTTTTATAATGCTAATTGGGTGTATTATGCCATCTATGGCACAACTAGTTCCTTCTGATTTGATGGATAATTGTAACCAATGGAAAATAACATACCCAACAGGAGAAGAAGATAAAACTTTATGTGGTGAACCTAATAACGAATTCTTTTACGTAAATGGTACTGGTAATGCTATTGTTTTTCGTGCTCCCATAAGAAGTGACAATGGCACTACCCCAAATTCTAGTAACATTCGTTCTGAACTAAGAGAAAGAGTCTCTGATGGTAGCGTTGATATATATTGGACAACCGAAGGCACTCATATGGTTTATGTTAAACAAGCTATTACTAATTTACCAATTAATAAACCTCATTTGGTAGCAACACAAATTCATGGAAATAAAGATGATGGTATTGATGATGCCATGGTATTAAGGTTAGAAAACTCACACCTATTTTTATCATTTAATGGAGGCAATTTAAGGAGCGATGTAACTATTAAAACAAATTATGCATTAGGAACCATTCATGAAGTTATTTTTCTAATAAAAAATGGTAAGCACTATTGTTATTATTCTGAAGATGGAAATTTATTAAATGCCTATAACAATAACAATGCCGATACTTATTTAGTTAAAGATGGTACTAATGATTATGTTTTAGACTTAAATTATGATGATTCTTACTTTAAAATAGGTAATTACACCCAAAGTAATCCTGTTGAAGAAGGAGACGATACAGATGACCCAAACAATTATGGCGAAGTTTTGGTATATGATTTCTTTGTAAACCATGACGATGTAAGTGTCACCGGGGTAACGTTATCTCCTGAGAATGTCGATGTATTAGTTGGAAACACACAACAATTAACTGCATCAATAAGTCCTGCAACAGCAACTAACCTTGGTGTAACTTATCATAGCAACAATAACAGTGTAGCAAGTGTAAATTCAAACGGATTAGTTACAGGAATAGCAGAAGGTTCTGCAATTATAACCGTAACAACTGATGATGGCAATTATATTGATACTTGTGTAGTAAATGTAATAGCAGAAGCCACAACCCCAAACTTAGCACTAAACAAACCAATTACAGGAACTGGTGTTCATGATGATGTACACGAAGTGTCCAACCTAGTTGATGGTTCTACTAACACAAGATGGTCTGTTTCTGGATTCCCTCAAACCGCTACAATAGATTTAGGTGCTATTTATAATGTAGGTAGAACCGAGTTAGTTTGTTATAATAATAGAGACTATCAATTTACTGTATCTATCTCAAACACAGAGAATGGCACATATACTCAAATAGTAAACAGATCTAATAACACTACCCCCGGAAGTAGCACAAACCCTATAGTTGATACCTTTGAGGGCGTAAACGGACGTTTTATTAAACTAACAATTCTAGGAGCCGAAACCTATACGGGTTCTTGGAGCAGTTTAATGGAATTTAGAGTATTTGAAACTGAAAGTTTATCTATCAATGAAATAAACAATACATCTGAAGTAAAACTTTGGCCTAATCCAGCAACAAACCAAGTTAACATAGAGTTTAATAATATTTTTCATACTTTAAAAGTTTATGATTATATAGGTAAATTGGTTGTAAATCAACCTATTAAAAACAATTTGGTTGATACCTCTAATTTAAAGTCTGGTCTTTATATTTTTCAACTATCAGGCAATAATAGTACCGTTTCTAAAACTATTATCATTAAAAAGTAAGTGTTGATTATATATTACAGAGGTAGGTATAAAACTCTCACGCCTACCTCTTTTATTTAGTTGTTAATAACTCCTGTTAAATTCTGACTTCAAAATTCAATTTTTTTAATTGAATTTTTAACTTTGTTATATTCATATTAGCATTTAAATTCAGTTAAATTGGAACACTTTGTAGTATCTGCAAGAAAATACAGACCACAGTCCTTTAAAGATGTTGTTGGCCAACAGGCTATTACAAATACCCTCTTAAATGCTATTGAAAATAATCATTTAGCACAAGCACTACTTTTTACAGGACCTAGAGGTGTAGGCAAAACTACTTGTGCTCGTATTCTTGCCAAAATGATTAATAGTGAAGGAAATGAAACTGAAGAAGACTTTGCTTTTAATATTTTTGAGTTAGATGCAGCTTCAAACAACTCGGTTGATGATATTAGAAATTTAACAGATCAAGTTAGAATTCCACCTCAAGTTGGTAAATATAAAGTGTATATTATTGATGAGGTACACATGCTTTCTCAAGCCGCTTTTAATGCGTTTCTTAAAACATTAGAAGAACCACCAAAACATTGCATTTTTATTTTGGCAACTACTGAAAAACATAAAATAATACCAACTATTTTATCGCGCTGTCAAATTTTCGATTTTAAACGTATTACAGTAAAAGATGCTAAAGAGTATTTAAAACATATAGCCAAAGAGCAAAATATTGAAGCTGAAGATGATGCACTGCATATTATAGCTCAAAAAGCAGATGGTGCTATGCGTGATGCACTTTCTATATTTGATAGAGTTGTGAGTTTTTCTGGTAAAAACCTAACTAGAAAAGCCGTTACAGAAAATTTAAATGTGCTTGATTATGAAACTTATTTTAAAAGCACCGATTTAATTTTAGAAAATAAAATACCAGAATTACTTCTACTTTTTAACAATACCCTTTCTAAAGGTTTTGATGGGCATCATTATATTTCTGGTTTAGCATCGCACTTTAGAGATTTACTTGTTAGTAAAACCGAAAACACCATAAAACTTTTAGAAGTTGGTGAAGAAACTAAACAAAAGTATTTAGAACAATCTAGAAAAGCCAGTAGGGAATTTTTAATAAAAGGAATCGATTTGGCTAATGATTGTGATCTCAAATATAAAAATAGTAAAAACCAGCGACTTCTGGTTGAACTTTGTTTAATGCAACTTGCCTCTATCACTTTTGATGGAGAAAAAAAAAAATAGCAAACATTACATAATTCCCGCATCTTATTTTAAAAATAAGGGCATAACTCCAATTCCAGTATCGGTTCCTAAGCAATTAAACACTGATAAAGAGAAAGAAGAATCAATTAACGAAAATGATATTAACAATAATCCTGTTAAATCATTTCAAGTAAAAGAACCACCAAAAATTGTATTAAAACAAGAAAAAAAACGTACTTCTGGTCTGTCTTTAAAAAGCTTAAAAGCAAAAAAAGAACATCAAATAAAACAAATGAATGTTGTTATTGATGAAGAAGATTTGCCAAAAGAACCCTTTACAGAACAAGAGCTAATAAAAGTATGGAATACATATATTGATACTTTGCAAAGTCAAGGAAAACGTAATTTAGCTTCTATATTATCAATAGACACTCCAAAAGTAAAAGACACTATAATACATTTAGAGTTTCCTAACTCTACAAATAAAGTAGAAGTAGAGCGCAATCAGTATGATTTGTTGGCCTTTGTAAGAAAATCGTTAAATAATTTTGACATCAATTTATCTATCACGGTTAATGAGGTCTTAGAAAAACAATATGCCTATACACCTATTGAAAAATATGAAAAGCTAAAAGAAAAAAACCCAAATATTGAGCTTTTAAAGAAAACATTTAATCTAGATGTATAAAGCGTTATATAAGATAATCCTGTTATTAATTTTACCAATAATCATTACTTTTTGTAGTTGTGAAAGCAGACAATCTAAAAATGATTTATTGCAAGAGTCTATTTCTAAATACAAAAACGATTTTAAATTAATTGAAGTTAAGAATTATTACCCCAAAACCTACAATGAGATTATTACAGATACCATTTTAAGTAATGGATACACTGTAAAAATTAAAACATTTACAGACATGAACAACGCTGTTTCTGTTGTGTCTAAAACATCTACTATATGCCAAACAGACTACTATAGACAGGTTACATCAGAAGTAGTTGTATTTAAAAACAATAAATTAATTTTCAATAAAAGCTTTAATAGCAACTTTTTAAAGCAACATATTTTTGAAAATAAAAACTCAAATAATTTTATAAATAATTACGTTTATGTTGATGAAGCAGTTTCACTAAATTCAAATAAATTAGTTTTAATTGCTTCTCAAATTTCACCAAAAAGCAATACAAAAGACATTTATAAAATTGAAATTGACGAAACAGGATTATTTACATTGAATAAGTTAAATTATGCTAGGACTTAAATTACCAACAGACCCAAGATGGGTTAACATAGTTGAAAAAAATATTGAAGAAATTTTAACAGACCATGCCTTTTGTGAGCAAAAAGCAACTAGTACCGCTATATCTTTAATTGTTAGTTTTCCTGAATACACAGAATTAGTTCAAGAAATGGTAGCACTTGTAAAAGAAGAAATAAGTCATTTTAAAATGGTACATGACAAAATTCTTGAACGCGGTTGGGTTTTAGGTAGAGACCGAAAAGATGATTATGTTATTAAATTAGTTAAATTTTTTCCTAAAGGAGGTAGCAGGACTACTCAACTGGTTCACAGATTACTTTACGCGGCTTTAATTGAAGCTAGAAGTTGCGAACGGTTTAGATTACTTTCTGAAGAACTAGAAGACAAAGAACTTGCTGAATTTTATAGAAAACTTATGGTGAGCGAAGCCAATCATTACACCATGTTTTTAGGTTTTGCTAGAAAATATGGTAATAAAAAAGAAGTTGACACCAAATGGCAACAACTTCTTGAATATGAAGCAAAAATTATGTCAGATTTAGGAAAAAAGGAAACCGTACACGGTTAATTTTAAAATTTATAACCTATTCCTATTTGAATATTGCTGTTCTTAGCAGTAACATCTAAAGCTTCATCAAATATATTTGTAATTCCGTAAGTATATCTTGCATCTGCAAACAGCATGTGGTTTATTTTAAATTCAATGCCGCCAACAGCAGAATAAGCCATATTTTTTACACCATCTTCATATTTATGAACTTTTAATCCCGCTTGAGGACCTATAGCTAAATGAAACTTTTCACTTAACCTAACTCTTAATAAAATAGGCATTTGAATATAATCTAAATGTAATTTTTCATCATTAGCTCCTTCAGCAGAAAACTGTAGTTCTGGAACTAAAGACAGTATTCTTGATAAGCCTATATTGGCAAATGCACCAAAATACACACTGTTTCTGTGTTTATTTTCAAGAAATGGTGTTTCATCAAAAGCTAGATTTGAAATATTGAAACCACCTCTTACACCATATTTTATTCCTTTAGAAACAAAATTGTTAGTATTAGTAGAATCGGTAGTGGTTTGTGCTAAATTTTCTTCTTGCGAAAATCCATAAACAGAAAACACAAGTAATACTGCAGATAGTAATATTTTTTTCATAAATAATAAATTTGGGTCTATAATTTATAGCAATTATATACCACGAATATATGTTTTATAATTAAATTCCTATATTTTACAAGGTAAAATGCAAAATTTTACTGTGTATTACTTGAAACGGTATTGTAATATATGCTTTTTATGATGCCATCTGATAGTCCTATTTTAGGAACATAAATGTGTTTTGAGTTACTCCATTTCATAGCAAAAAGATAAATTCTCATAGCTGGAATTATAACATCTGCTCTATCTTGATTAAGTTCTAGTTCTGTAATACGTTCTTCATAAGAGTATGTTTGAAGTGTATTATAATAAGATGTCATGTAAAAATACGAAAGCGGTTTTCCTATTTTTTTACCAGAAATTTTAAATATTTTATTAATGTTACCTCCAGAACCTATAACATTTATTTTGTGATAATCTGCTGTGTTAATTTTAATCCAATTTTCTAACTCTTGCCAAGTTTCATTTTTAACCATATCATTTAACAAACGAACAGTACCTATTTTAAATGATTTAGAAACAACAGGTTTCCCTTGGTAAAAAACTGTAAACTCTGTACTACCACCACCAACATCAACATATAAGTATGTTTTAGTTGTATCAATATATTTATTTAGGTCTGTTGCAGCAATTATAGCAGCTTCTTCTTCTCCATTTATAACATCAATGCTTATACCTGCTTCTTTTAAAACTTTTTCTACAACTTCTTTTCCGTTAGTAGATTCTCTCATAGCAGAAGTTGCACAAGCTTTATATTTTACTACTTTGTGAGATTTCATTAAAAGTTTAAAAGCTAACATGGTATCTACAATACGCTGTGTATTTTCTTTTGAAATTCTTTTTTTAACAAAAACATCGGCTCCTAGCCTAATGGGAACCCTAACTAAAGAATTTTTTTTAAATCTTACGGGTTTGCCTTTTTCTTCTATTATATTAGAAATTAATAATCTTACAGCATTTGAACCTATATCAATTGCTGCATATTTTTTTATTGAAAGCATATTAATTTTTAAGCTTTTCTAAATAATAATCATAAATAGCAACTTGAGATCTTACTTTTGGATTATTATTGGTTCTATATTCATTTTCTTTTGAAGTGTTGATAAGTCTAGCCTTCACATTATCACTCCAACAAATATTAAAAGTATCTATAACTTCTTGTTTTACATCGGGGTCATAAATTGGGCAACTTACTTCTACCCTATTATGTATGTTTCTAGTCATCCAATCTGCAGAAGAAATATAAACTTTAACATTATCTCCCTTTCCAAACATATATATTCTTGGGTGTTCTAAAAATTTATCAACTATACTTATTACTCTAATATTTTCGCTCATGCCTTTAATACCGGGAATTAAACAACAAATGCCACGAATTATCATATCTATTTTTACACCGGCATTACTAGCTTCATACAGCTTATCTACCATTGCATAGTTTGATAAACTATTCATTTTAACCCTTATGTATCCTTCATTTCCTTTTTTACATTCTTTTATTTGTTCATCAATTAATTTGAAAAACTTTTTTTCGGTATAATGAGGAGACACTATTAAGTGTTTATAGGTATAAACTCTATAATTTGTTTCAAAGAAGTTAAATATTTTATTTACTTCTTTTAATATAGGTTGATTATAAGTGAATAATGTATAATCTGTATAAATTTTAGCTGTAGACTCATTAAAATTACCTGTACTTATAAAGCCATAACGTTTAAGTTTTTTTCCTTCTTCGCGCTCTATTACGCACATTTTACTATGAACTTTAAGCCCTGGCACACCAAAGTGAAGGTTAACACCTTCTTTTTTCATTTGTTCAGCATAATAAATATTAGCTTCTTCATCAAACCTAGCTCTAAGTTCTATAGATACTGTTACGGCTTTACCATTAATGGCTGCGTTTATTAAAGCACTAGCAACATGCGATATTTCGGCTAGTCTATAAATGGTTATTTTAATGGTTTTAACTTTGGGGTCTAGAGCTGCTTCACGCAAAAATTTAATTATGTAAGTAAATGTATGATACGGTGCGTGTACCATATAGTCTTTTTCTGCAATAGCTTTAAAAAGGCTAGATTTTAAACTTAATCCTTTTACTTCTAAAGGTTTAATTTTTTCATACATTAAATCTGTTCTTCCTAAACTAGGAAAACTCATGTAATCTCGCTTATTATGATAACGCCCGCCGGGTATAACACTATCTGTATTATCAATACCCATTTGATTCATTAAGTACTCTAATGTATCTTGATCTATGGTTTTATCATAAACAAAACGAACTGGATCTCCTATTTCTCTGTGCTTAACACTATCAGATAGTTTTTCTATAAAGCTTTTACTTAAATCACTTTCAAAATCTAACTCTGCATCTCTAGTAATTTTAATCATGTGAGCCGAAATAGACTCGTAATCAAAAATGCTAAAAATATCACTTAAGCAGTATCTTAAAAGATCATCATACATTATAATGTAATTATGACCATTTTGTTTTGGCAAAACAATAAAGCGCTCTACACCTTTTGGTATTTCAATTAAACCAAATTGTTTAGTTCCGTCTTTCATCTGCATTTTCACAGTTAAATAGGCGGCACTATCTTTAAGGTTAGGGAGTTTAACTAAATCATTTAAAATAATGGTAACTAATGCAGAACTTACATTTTGGAAAAAGTAATTTTTAATAAAATCATGTTGATTGCTATCAACCTGAGTTTCATCAATTATATAAATATGTTCTTTCTTTAGTTCTTTATCTACTTCTTCTAAAATTCTAATACTTTCAGCCTGTTGTTTTATTACTATTTGAGTAATAATATCTAATAACTCTTTTGCTTTAATACCTCCAAGCTGATTTTTACCACCTTTACCAACCTCAACAATTCGTTTTACAGTAGCATATCTTACCTTAAAAAACTCATCTAAATTGTTAGAGAAAATACCTAAAAAACGTAACCGTTCAATTAAAGGTACTTTTTCATCAGAAGCTTCTTGTAAAACACGAGCATTAAATTGTAGCCAACTTATCTCTCTATTTATGTAAGTATCGTTGATAGTTTCAGTATCAATCATAGTATTAGGATTAGTTATCCTAACAAATATATTCTATTTAGATTGAAAAATAAATTGACTTACTTTAAATTTAATTAAAATTATATATAATTTTTTTAGGCATTACAGCTTCTTAGTTGGTGTTAACTAAACGTTATAAGCCCTTGCACCAATAAGTGCTCGGGCTATTATTAACGTTTCTATACTGTATTTAATACATTATTAATGGTGTACTGGGTCTTGTGTACAAGGACAATTGCTTATACCCTGTAAAAAGTCTATACCAATAGTTACAACATGAGTACCAGAGTTGTAGGCAGATAAATCGTTTGCTGTGATTTGATATGCATAGCCAAAATAAAACAATGATTTTTTAAACCCTACCATAGGACCTACATTTAATGGCTTAAAAAATTGATCATTTAAAAAACGATATGATATACCTGCCCAATAGTAATCTTCATTTCTATTGTATTTTCTAAATTTAAAGTTCACATCGGTGGCAGAACGTTTATCACTTGTATACATTTGATAAAAGACTGAAGGTTCAAACTCTAAACCACTTTTTTTAGGGCCTCTAAAGGTGTATCCAGAGTAAACCTGATAATTTAAAAGCAAGTTAGGTTCAAAAACCCTTTCAAATGAATCTAAATCTTTATCCAAAAGGTTATTTAAATTTAAACTTATAAAGAACCCTTTCATTCTAAACAAGGCACCAATATCAAAATTATGGTTGGTTGTTCTTCTATCATCTGTTACAAAAGGGTCTAATGAAGGGTTTTCATAAGTTGTATTAAAGTTGTCAATATCTATTCTAAAATTATTTATATTATACGAAATACCTAAAGACAAATACATTTTGGCATAATAGTCTAATATTAAATGGTGCGCAAACGAAAATTTAGCTCCTGTTTGTATAGTGTTACCATTTCTATCATTGTATAAAGATAACCCCACACCACTTCTATCTGCAATTCTTACATCTCCATAAAATGATTGGTTATCAGGAGCATCTTTTATACCAACCCACTGTGTTAAACCATTAGCTCTTAATTTTACATTATCACCTATACCTGCATAAGTTGGAGACACTACAAAATTATTGTCTGCTAAATATTGGGTAAATACAGGTAAGTTAAGCTCTTGTCCGTAGCTATATGTTACCAGTAAGAATGTTACGTATGTAAATAGTTTTCGCATTTTATTATATTTTAACTACCTGTATAAAGTAAAGTGACCTACAAAACTTCTCTTATCTCTCTCATCATTTAAGTTTACAATATACCAGTAATCTCCAGTTGGTAATTCTTTTCCGTTATAGGTACCATCCCATTTTTCATTTACACGAAGCGTAGCAACTTTACGTCCGTATCTATCAAAAATATCAAAGGTTAAATCTTTATATTGAGATGTACAACCAGGACCCCATGTGTCTAAATTTCCATCGCCATTAGGGGTGAAATAATTGGTTATACAAACATCTACAAACTCAAAGTATCTTGATGCGGTAGCTACACATCCATTACTATCTGTAACAGATACTGTATACTCACCAGATTCGTAAATAACAAATGTTCCTGTATCTCCATAAGGTTCAAAATCAACTTCATTTACACGTTGAATAGCATACTCATAATCACCAGAACCACCACTAGCCTGTGCTATAATTTCATTTATACCACCATCACTTAGTGCTATTTCTAAAGGATCATATTGATTAACATCAAAATAAACTATTTGTTCACAACCGTTTGTATGTCTTACTGTAATAGATTGATTTAATCCAGCAGGAACATCAATAAACATATTGTTGCTTTGGAAATTAATACCATCTAGAGAATAATCTACTTCAGCAGGGTCTACACTAGAATCAACTGTAACAGTTACCGCATTACTTGTTGCGTCTGCTACATCTGTACAATACTCTACAGTTACTTGAGGATCTAATAGTACAGACTCTGGGAAAGTTATATTCCATTCAGACTCACAACCTTCGGCATCAACAATATAAACAATATGGTCTCCGCCGCTTAATCCTGTAAAATCAAATATTGTCTGAGTTGCTGCTCCTGTTGTATAGGTTCCGTTTATATCATCTAAGGCAACACTATAAGGTAATGTACCTCCAGAAATATCAATACTAAACTCGCCATTCATATCACCAGCACACATTTCTGGTAAAATAGAATTAGGAACTATAGTAAGAGTTACTGGTGTTGGCTCATTAACAATAAAATCGAACAACACATAACAACCTAATTCATCTTGAGCAATAGCTTGGTAATTTCCAGGAGCTAAATCTTCAAAAATAGGCTCATCAAAAAATTGATTCATTTGAGGTGAAATAGCATATTTTATGATTCCTGTACCTCCTGTAGCAATAATCTCTAAAATACCATTGTTCTCTCCGTAACAAGTAACATCAGAAACTGTATAGTTTACTTGAAGAGGTAAACTAGGTTCTGTAATGCTAACTGACACTGAAGTAGCAACACAATCATTACTTTCTACCATAACCTGATAATCTCCTGCAGGTAATTCTGTAAACACTCCTGGGGTGTTTTGGGTAACTGGAGTTATATCATTTCCAGACGTATCTTGAAGCGTGTAAACATAGTTACCTAAGCCTCCTTCAGCAACTGCAACAATAACACCTGTAGTATCACCAGCACAATTAATTGTTGCATTTTCAACATCTAAATTAACTTTTAAATCAGGTATAGGTTCTACAGTAATTTCATTAGACACGTAAGCGTTACAACCATTAGTATCTCTAACATAATAAGCATACGTTCCATCTACAACAGGTATAGTTACAGATGATGAGAACGATCCTAACACTGTTGAGAAAGAAGCATCGGTACTATATTCATAAGAACCAGAACCTCCTGTAGCACTTAAAATAAGTTCTGCATCTGTAGTACAAGTTAATGGATCTGACTTAACCAAAGTGGCCTGAACTTCATTAGGTTCTGTAATTACTATATCTGCAGAAGTAGTACTACAATTATAACCATCTGTTACAGTTACATTATAAGTACCTGCAATTAATCCATCGAATACAGGTGAGGTTTGTGGACCAGATGAAGTTACTGTTGGTGAAACCATATTTAATGTATAAGTATAGTTACTTCCTTGTCCGCCACTAGCATTTGCAGTTATTTGTCCATTAGAATCTCCAAAACAAGTCAACGACACCACATCTGGGTTTAGTGTTACCGAAATTGGTGGTGGATCTAATAAACTCACGTTAGTGGTTGCTATACAACCTTTATAATCTCTTACACTTACCACATAATCTCCTGCCGATAAATTTGTAAAATAATACTGATCACTAAAAGCAGTTATTATAGTTCCACTTGTAAGCTCTAATTGGTATTCGTATCCACCAGGCCAACCACCAGTAGCACTTGCAGTAATAGACCCGTCATTATAACCACTTACACAAGTAATTTCAGTATGAGTTTCTGTTATATCCAATGCTGCTGTTGGAGCTGTGATAGTAAAGTTTTTGGTTACCGTACAGAATGGTGCATTGGTTAATTCTGCAGTTATACTATAGGTTCCTTGCGCTAATCCTGAAATTGTTGTTGGACCAGCATTTGGTACTACACCTGTAGTTACAGTATTTCCTAAATTATCATACACGATATAACTAAATGGTCCTGCTTCATCGGTAGGTATAGGTGATCTATCTATAAACGTAACATCAACACTTCCATCATTATCATTAAAACAGGTTACATCTACAACTGAGTCTATATTAAGATCAAAAGTATTAGGTTCATTAACATAGTGTACAGTTTGAAGCGAACAATTGGTATCTAAATTGGTTACCGAAATTGAATAATTACCTATTGGTAAGCCAGTAAATATACCTGTTGTATTGGTTTGGCTATAAACAGTTCCTGTTGCACCGGTAGCATCAATATCTTCAACTATAAATTCTAAATTAGTTGGCGTTGGACCAGTAGTTGTTACTGATACAGTTATATCTTCGTCATTATTACAAGTTATGGCAGTATCTACCGTAACATCTAAGCTTTCTAAAGATGTAAAAGGTGTAATAGTTTCGGTTGTAGTTCCTACACAGCCATTATCATCATATACATTTATAGTATAAGTACCTCCTGATAAATCAGCTTCAGTATAAGTAGTTTGCGAACCAGACTGAACAATTGTACCTCCTTTTATAAATTCATAAATTGTATAGTTACCAGATCCGCCACTTACACTAGTTACACTTATAGAAGCATAATTTGGTGCATTTACACCAGCAGAACAAGCATATTCAACAACTGATGTTGCGTCTATTGATACTACGTTTGGCTCATTAATTGTAACAGTTTCTGTAGCAGTACAATTTCTACCAGAAGTTACCTGTACCGTATAAGTACCCGCGCTTAGACCTGAGAAAATATTTGAAGTTTGAGGAGCTACCGTTATAGGTGCAATTATTTCATAAGTATAAATAGGGTTGTCATTACTTGTTGGTAAATTAACGGTAATACTTCCATCACTACTTCCATTACAACTTACATCGGTTGCTACAGGAGTAAATACTACCGGTGTTGGTGCATCTAATGTTACATCAACATCAGCAAAACACGATGTATTGGTATCATTAACTCTAACTGTATAAGTACCAGCAGCAAGTCCTGTAAATGTATTTGACACTTGAGCAACAGCTGTTACTGGTCCTGCTATAATTTCATAGGTAAAACTACCTGTTCCTCCTACCGCAGTTACAGAAATTTGACCATCATTATTTAAACAGCTTGGTAAGACATCTACTGAAGGTGTTATACCTAAAGGCTTTTCAATAGTAACAGATACCATATTTCCACAACCATTAGCATCCTGAACTTCTACAGTGTGTGTTCCTGATGATAAGTTACTTATAGTAAATGGGAAGGTTGCCGTTTGGAACGCTCCACCATCAACACTTAAACTATATGGAGTAATTCCTGCTGTGGTTAAAGTAACATCAATTTCAAAATTACCCTCTGTAGCAGTACATTGGTTACTTACTGCAGCCGCAATTACTGGTGTTGGGTCATTATTTAATATTTGAGCTGATGTAGTTTTAATACATCCATAAGCATCCATTACATGTACATAGTAGGTACCAGCATTTACATTAAACGTACTAGCCGAATTCCATAAAGCATCTGAAGGTAATGGTTGAGTTGATGTAGTTGTAATTTGATACAAATATGGTGGTGTACCATCTGTAGCTATGGCCGAAATTACTCCCGAATTAGGGTTACAATTAGCATTTTTATCTACAGATGCTGTAATCCCTAAATCGATAGCAGACTCTGTAATATTAAAAGGTGTTTGTGTAACAACACTACAACCTTCATTTGTGGCTCCTACATCTTCTGTTACCAAAATAATATAGTTTCCAAAAGGTAGTAATCCTGCGTTGGTTATCGACAACGTTCCGTTAGCAGGCACAACACCCGAACCAGAAACACCAGCACTTGCTAAAGACTGTGAGTCTAATATATCATAAGTTATATTAGTATTTACTGGGTAAGTACTAGTTATATCAAAACTTACCTCTCCATCAGCACTTCCCTTACAAGTAATGTTTTTAGGCACTACCGAATCTACAGTTAAGGTAGAGTTGGTTGGTACTGGAGTAGAGGCTGTCTCGTAATAATAACAACCAGTAAGAGAATCATAAACAATAAAGGTATATGTTACCCCTGGTATCAAATCTGTAAATGTTGTATGCTCTGGAGAATCTTCGGGTTGCCACGCAGGGTCAGTAGCAGAATAAGTCATCCCGGGGCCAGTATAAATAGCAAAGTAATAAGGGCCAGAGCCTGCCAACGGTGTACCTATACTTACCTCTACCGTTCCTCCAGAAGCACAATCGGCTGTTGCAACTGTATTAATAACTAAATCATCTGGTGGTGATGCTACTAAAATATTTTGCTCTAATAATGAACAACCATTAGCATCTGTAATAATAATTTCATACAAACCAAAATTTACTACTTCAAAAATCTTTGTACTACCATCTTGATTGGTTATCATATTATTATAGCCATTAACACCTGTTACATGATACGTGTAATTTGGTGTGCCACCACTAACACTATTAATAATTATTCTACCTAAAGACACCCCTCCTGCAGCACAAGTAATTGGGTCTACATCATAATCTAAAACTATAGGAGTTGGTTCTGAAATTGTTATGGTTTCAGTATCTGTACACGATTTAGCATCGGTTAAAGTAACAGTATAATCTCCTGCAGGTAAACTTGTGGTTTGAGTACCATAATCTGTTCCTGTAGTATTATTGTAAACGTTTATTGTAAACGGTGGTGTACCCACACTAGTATCTATATTAACCTGAATAGCAGCATCACTACCACCATTACATAATATAGATTGGGTTTCTACAACCGAAGTAATATCTGGGTAACTAATAGGGTTTACTGTAGTTACGGTTGATAAAGCTGTACAAGCTTGAGCATCTGTTATGCGGAATTGGTACGTGCCATCATTAGATGTGGTGTAAGTAAAAGGCGTACCTGTACTTCCTAATGAAGTAAATGTAACTCCTCCATCATCAGACACCTCATAGGTATAAGGCGGGTAGCCTCCTGATATTGTTCCTGTAATTTCAGCATCTGATGAAGCTGTACAATCTAGATCTTTTGTTAAAACAGTACTTACCAGTAACTGTTCTGCTATAACTTCTGTTGGAAGTGTAAATGTACAACCATTAGCATCTCTAACTGTTATATCATAGTTTCCAGGAGTTAAATTAGCAAAAATATTATTTGACACAAATGGACTACCATTTAAACTATACTCATAGGGTGCCAAACCTCCACTAGCCAATACTTCAAGTGTTGCTCCATTAACTGTATCATAACATTTATCTGATGATGTTTGAATAGTAGCTGTTGGATTTGTTGGATTTGTTATACTAATGGATGTTGAAACAGCTGTACATCCACTAGCATCTGTAACTCTTATCACATAATTACCTGTTGATACATTAGTTAAAACACCATTTGATGGGAAACTTGCAATTAAATTTAATGTAGTTCCATCTAATAACTCATAAGAATAATTTGGTGTTCCTCCAGTAGCTGTAGCTTCAATAATTGCACCATCTGAACAAGTTGCTGGTGTTACAGATGTATTCACCTCTAAGAGCGAAGGTGCTGTTATATTTTGTGTGAAACTAAAATCACAACCTACAGAAGTAGTATCATAACGTACTTGAACGTTATAAGTACCAACTCCTAAACCAGTAATAGTATATGGAGACGTTGTTAATGTTGTCCAATTAACACCTCCATCTATTGAATATTGATAACCGTTTGTTGTATCGAAATTTTGAGCTGAAATTTCAATAGTTCCATCGGCGCTACCATCACAAGTTACATCACTATAACTTAAAATATCTGCTGTAAAAGCGTTTCCAGAATTTATTACAAAAGGAAATTCTACTTCTGTTGTACAAACTTTTGGCAATTGATAAACTTTTATATCATCAATAGCAACATCATTACCACTTGTTTGTTGTACGTTTGATCTAACAATAAACTTTAAAGTAGTGTTAGATCCTGGATCTAAAGTCATAGGGGTTTTTGGATAAACTTCCCATTGTTCAGATTTTGGTATTGCTCCAGTGTCAAATGAAGATATTTCTGTACCAGAAGCATCAACTAAAGCCACTGTTAAATTAGGATCGTACTGATTACTACTCGAGTTAAGCAAGTTAAAGGCATAGAACTCAAAATTAATGGGTTGATTGGGTATAATATCATTAATTTCTTTCTCATATAAAATTTCGGTAGCAGGAATTGTAGAACCAATATTTACAACCAAAAACCTTCCATCTGGTGTTGCTGGAGTAGTTGCAGGTGTGTGATCTCCTGGATCTATCCAAGTACCAAACGGTTTTACAATATGTGCTGTTACAGAATAGTCTCCATCATTAATACTAATACTTCCTCTACATTTTGTTGCTTCAACTTGACGCTCAAAACAATAATACGTTGGATTTATACCTGGTGATGATGTATCTTCTCCATAACCAAACGTTTCATATAATAAGTTACTATAAGTAGGTACGGTTGATAAAGTATACTCTACTTTAATAGTATGATCACCGTCTGGCACATTTAAAAAGGTAGTAGGATCTGACGTATTAGGGTTTTCTACACCATCTAAATAATATCTATAAGTAAATGAACCTGTTCCAGAATTATTAACAGTAACCGTAGTATTTGCTGTACCATCACAATTATATTCTGGATCATCTATAGAAATTGTTGGTTCCACTGGTTCTGGATCTAAAATAATTTCGGGCATAGCATAAATACATCCATTAGCATCCCTTATATACAAGGTATAAGTACCTGGCATTACATCAGCTTCATTGGTTGTTACCCAAGTTGCTTGATTATCAAAACTATATTCATAAGGAGGAGTACCTCCTTGCGGATTGGTAATTCTAACGCTTCCTTCTCCTGAAGGACCACAACCTGCTAATTGTGACACACCACTTGAAGCTGTTACAGCTGCATCTGGTTGTGTTATGGTTATATCTTGAGTAGTACTGAAACATTCAACACCATTTAAAGAATATTTTATTCCTACAGTGTAAACACCTACATCTAAATTTGAAAACGTTGGTGAAGTACTATATGAAGTGCCTCCGTCTATAGTATATTCAATGGAATAACCATTACCATTAGTGACATTAAATTGAATTTCACCAGTGTTTGAATTATAACATAAAATATCTGATGAGCTAATAGTAAATGTGGGGGCTTCTATTTCCTCTACTGTAATTGATGTTTCAGCAGAACAGTTGTTAGAATCTACAACTGTTATATTATAGGTTCCTGCTGTAGATACATCTACAATAGGTGTGCTTTGAAATGCTGTAGTGCTATTAATAAAGTAATAGTAAGGTGCTGTTCCTCCTACAGGGTATATAGTGATTTCTCCATCCTCACAAGTTAATGGTGTGGTAAGAGCTGCCGTTACCTCTAATAAAGGTGGTTCTATAATCTCTATACTATTTGTATAAGTACAACCATCTTCTGTAGAAACTTCAACTGTATAGGTTCCTGGGTTTAAATTTTCAAACGTATAATTATTATCTGTAACTGGCCCTACATTATTAACAAGTGTAGCGCCTTCATAAATTGAAAAGAAATATTGTGGTTCAACATCATTAGCTGCTAAAACAATACTTCCTAAATCTCCATAACATAAGGGTTGTAAAACAGTTGTTGATACTGTAAAATTTCGTTCTCTTATTTGAACATCTGGCACTTCAAAAACACATGGGTTTGGTGATACTCCAATTTGTCTCACATAAACTGAATAAATACCTGCTGTTGTTACCTCAAAAGTATTACTAGTTTGATAATTTACACCATCAATACTATACTCATAACCACTTGGTACTCCACCTACAACAATTTCGCCTGGTGTTGTACAAATAATATCTTTAGAAGTTGCCGTAGGCTCTAACAGGTTTTCATAAACATTAAAATAGTATTGATTAAAACAGCCTCCTGTATAATTTAAAGTTAATCGGTACTGTCCAACGGTATCTATAGTATAATCAGGTCCAGTTGCTACTTGAATCCATGAACAAGCAGGATCCTCGTTAGCACAATCTTGATTTATTACTGCAGAACAGCTAGTTTCATCTAATCGTTCCCAAATCATTGATGAGGTATCTGTAATTCCTGTTTCTATAGCTCTAACATCATTATCGCCACATAAGAAGAAATTTGGTAATTCTTTCCCATCATTAGGACAAGTAACCACTTGGTCTGCAAATGGAATTACAGGATTAGGAACTCCAGCTCCGTAAGTTATAACATCAAAAACTTGATCTATAGACTGACAAGGTGCTGTGGCTGTATTATGCACATAATACGTGCCAACTCCAGTAACTGTAATAGATTGTGTGTTTCCTATAACGGGCGTTCCTGTTGGACTTGTAGACCATGTATATGAATCATAATTATCGCCAGCAGTTAATACTACACTATCACCACATAAAATGACTTCTTCTCTAAATTCACAATCAATATCTGCTAAAAAATTAGTAGCACCAGGACTTATTAAACACCCTGTATTAGTATTAAAACTTGGGTCATCTGAAATTGTAAAAGTTGGGTTTAAAGTACCATTATATGTAGCATAAGCCTGATTGTTAATTATATTATCACAAGCATCATTTAACAAACTACAAGTTTGTACTACCGATACTTTAAATCTAATTTCTTGAACTGGATCATTTACTTCTACAACAGAATTATCTACTTCAAAAACAATTTCTCTTGTTGTAGGGTCATAACTCTGTACTGAAACTCCTGGTGGTAAACTAACTATATCTGAAGGGTAATTAAAAACAATATTTATAGGTAGAATATCTCTTATTGTTAAATTGGTGGCATTATCATTACCTGTATTTTGAAAACCAATTACATAATTTAGTTCATCGCCTAAACTAACTAGTTCTCCACTAATATCATTACCCGATGTATCTTCTACAATTTTTGTGAGTACAATATTAGGTTCTATTATATCAACAGCAAGTGCGAAAAAATATGGGAAAAAAGTATCTCCACTAGTTTCTAGGCGAACGGTAGCTGATGTAGAACCATTGGGTATAACATTATTTGATGGGTTTGGCACCTGCATAACACCTGTATCAAACCCTAAAGTGTTTGTACTATTAGGATTTCTGTTAGTAACTGGGGTAGCATCTAACTGCGTTACAGAACTATTGAAAAAATTATTTGCTGGCCTATCTGATGTAGAAAGATTATAACCATTAAGCAGTAACTGATCTCCAATAATACGCTTATCTCCTTCTAGTGTAGCAAACGCAAAATTTGCTCTAACTGGAGTTGGAGATGGAACCGTTCTAAATCCAGAAACAGGAATATCTAAAGTTGGATTTCCTCCGGGTACACTAATAGCACTAAAACCATCAAAACTAGTTATTGATTTACCTGGTAAAGTTGGGTCTTCATAAACTATAAACAAAGACCAACCAGCCGAATGTCCTGTTCCGTTATATGGTTTATATTTACTTGTTCTACCTTCGGCACTAGAAACATTGGCAACCGTATAAGTTCCTAAATTACTAGTTAAACTAGTTACAATACTAGTTACATCTGCATAACAAGCGTAAGGATAGCTATCACCACCATCAACAGATGAGCCATTAGCATTATATATTACAGTTCCTACAATATCGTGATAACCTCCTGTAGGTCCTTTAAGTTTTACATTGGTAATTGGTTCATCTCCTGGGTTAACAGCACTCCAGTATAAGCCTGCATGCACTATGTTGTAACAACTTGGATTTTCTATTTCTAAATCTGCACTTGAAGAACTAAAAGTAGAAGAATCTCCGTCAATATCAATATAACGCATATTCTCATCATGATTATATGCATTATTATCATTAAATGCGTTATTGCTTGGTCCAAGGATATTGTTTCCTATTAAAACAATATCTCCTTTTAAATCTTGATTAAATCTTGGTGAGAAGGGAACAAAGTTTTGTGCAAACAATTGCGTACCCAACAACAAAAGTATAACAACAATGTTATAAGTTACATAAGTAGTTTTTTTCATGGGCGGTTATTTTAGTATCTAATTTTAGGGGCATTAAAAAAGATATTTTTAGCTATTGCTTAAACCAAATCTAAAATTGTAAGCATATTATTTCAAATTATATATTTAACCTTTAAAATATACTTTTAAACGATGTAAATATCGTAAATTTTTTCCTAACAAAGAAGACGTTTTCCATATTTTTATGCATTTCATCGATAAATAATGTTTATTAATCATTTTTTACACACAAAAATGCAAGATTTATATTACATATTCATTTCTTAACCCTTATTATAATAGAAAATCAGAATTATTGTATTTGAAATAAAAAAATCCAATAACACTAGTTATTGAATTTTTAAAATGGTTAATTAATATAACTGTATTAATTTTCTATTTTAACAATAGACATTTTAGCATTATAGGGTTCATTTCCTTTTGATTGTAATAAGCGTTGTGCTTCCTCGATGTTATCAAATTTACTATAATAAATAAAGTATTTATTGGTATTTACATCAAAGAAAAACTCAATATCTTTTCTACCCATTGATACAACTTTTGTTAAAAATTCATTACGCTTAGCTTCATTTTCATGTATAGCTATAACCATATAATATCCGCTTTCTGCATTTGTTACATTTTTAACAATTTGAATATTGTTACTTGGTTCATCACCAAAATCAAAGTCATCTTCTGTTAACACTAAATTAGATGGCTGTGTAAACTTTTTAATTGAAGCTAGAGAAGCACTATCTTTCTTATATCTATCTTGTTGATTATCATAAGCTGCACGTTTAATTCTACGTTTTCTTTCATAATCTGTAGCTACTTTAATTGTTTCTAAAGAACTTTCTAAATCTGCTTTAGCTTTCATTGCTTGTAATTGTTGCGCTTTTAATTTTTCTATAGCTTTAGAATATTTGATATTTAATGCATCATTATCATCTTTAACTTTACGTTTTCTGGTAATATACACCGCTTCTAATTCTTCAATTTTTATTCTTTGCTCTTCAATTACTTTTTCTAATTGATCTTTTAAAGCTTCTATTTCTGCATTTTCTGCTGTTACACTTTTAAATGGTTTAGGTTCTACATAAATACCTTGTTCACTTAAGTCATTTTCTTGTTTTAAATCGTCTAAATCTTTTTGTTTAATAGCAACTTTTTCTGTTAATCTATCTATTAATTCAGATTGTTGTTTTTTAGATTCTTTAGCAGACTCATTTAATTTATTTATTGAATTAATTGTTTCTTGATCTAAATCTGATGTGATTTCAATTAAATTTTCTTCGTTAGCTTTTCTTTCTGCCTCAAGTTTTGCAGCTGCCTCTGCTTCTGCCTTCAATCTAGCTTCCTCCCTAGCTTTAGCTTCGGCTGCTAATCTTTGAGCTTCTTGTTCTGCTTTAATTCTATCTGCTTCTTCTTTTGCTTTTCTCTCAGCTTCAAGTTTTGCAGCTGCCTCTGCTTCTGCCTTCAATCTAGCTTCCTCCCTAGCTTTAGCTTCGGCTGCTAATCTTTGAGCTTCTTGTTCTGCTTTAATTCTATCTGCTTCTTCTTTCGATTTTCTCTCAGCTTCAAGTTTTGCAGCTGCCTCTGCTTCTGCCTTTAATCTAGCTTCCTCCCTAGCTTTAGCTTCGGCTGCTAGTCTTTGAGCTTCTTGTTCTGCTTTAATTCTATCTGCTTCTTCTTTTGCTTTTCTCTCAGCTTCAAGTTTTGCAGCTGCTTCTGCTTTAATTTTTTCTTCTTCTACGTTTTTACTTGTTGCTACAACATCTTCTGTTACTTCTTCATTATTGATTTGTTCTTCTTTTCTTAAACGTTCTGCTTCTTGACGTGCTAGACGTTTTTCTTCTAAAGCTTTCTTTCTTTGTGCTATTTCTTCTGCTTTCAATCGTGCAGCTTCTTCTCTATTTACTTTTGGTTTTGAGCTAGAAGAACGATTTGCTATGGTTCGTTTTCTACTTTTTGGTGTAAAGACTGACTTTTCATCATCATCTCCGTTATATAAATATCTGTTGTTGTTTTTAAATCTATAGGCAATGGTAAATTCATGCGAATTACCAAAATCTGATAACTCACCAACAGATTGCTCATAATTATATTCTACTGCAATTTGTTCTGTAATATTAATTCCAACTCCTGCAGACGCGCCGTATAATGTGTTATAACCTACTTGCCCCCATATACCTTTTGGTATTGATAACATAGCAAGACCAGAAAGAACGGTGGTTTCTTTTTTAAATTCTGAACGGATTAAAGTTGAAAATTTACTTTCATCAAAAAAACCACGACTATCCATATAACCTGTATACATAATATGAGCTTGATAACTTTGTTCTGGATTGTCTTCTATTATTTTTGAAGAACTTAAGTTATATGACACTAAGTTATTAACTGAAAAACCGAAATCAAAAAAAGCGGTGCCATAGTTAATACCTGGATTTACTGTTAATAGTGTATTTTTAGGAATATTTTGAAGTGCAGGATCTTGGAAATTAGTTACAACATTACCTTCGTTTATACTGCTTTGATAAGCTCCTATATTTAGCCCAAAAGTTAAGTTACTATCTCTATCTAAAACTGCGTTATAGGCAAAATTTAACATCCCACCAAATACAGTTTGCACTCCATAATTTTGTTGAAATAAACCAATACCGGCTCCTATGTTTTCTTTAAATCTTCCTGAGTAACTAAATAAATATGCTTGTGGAGCATCTTCAAACTGTACCCACTGTCTTTTATTTGTAAAACTAATGTATTTATTCTGTTCTCTAACAAAACTAAATGTTGGATTTACAGCATATTTATTAAACTTTAAAGAATTTCTTATAGGTAAATCTATAGCAACAACCCCATTGTTTTGTGAGTGAGAGGTTTGCGCTAAGCATAAAAACAAAATCAGGTATAGTAGATTTTTATTCATGTCATTTGATCACCGTAATTGATCCTTTACGTGTTTGGTTATTTGGGGTTGTTATTATGTAATAGTAAACTGGGTTTACATCTTTAAAGCTTAAATTTTCTGGCCAATTATTTTGATAATCATTAGTATTAAGCACTATTTTACCTTGTGAACTCACAATCATAACTTGAGTATCTGTACCACTTGTATATTCTTTAGGAATAATCCAAGTATCATTAATACCGTCTCCATTAGGACTTATTAAATTTGGTATTTGAGCTACGTCTGGAAATTGTTCTGTAACACTAAATGCAAATTCTTTAGTTGATGAACAGCTTACATTTTGAGTAATTACTACACTGTAATTACCAGATTCTGAAATTTCATAACTATTTGATGTAGCACCTGATATTAATGCCCCATCTCTAAACCACTCATAAGTAGGGCTTATTGCTGTTGAAGTAACTGTAGCTACTATGGTTTCTCCTTCTTCTAAATCGTTTACATCGTCTACATCTATACTACTTGTAAAGCCGCTATTTTCTAAATCTATTGAAGCCGTAGCACTACAATCTCCTAAATTTACAATAACAGAATATGTGCCGCTTTCATTAGTTTCATACATTTGGTCTGTAGCGTCATTAATAGGCTCACCATCTTTAAACCATTGGTAACTATCTCCTTTTATTGCACTTAAAACCGTTGGTCCATTTTCATGACAATAAGGATTTCCTAAAGAAGAGTTTATAGTAACGTTTGTTTCACTAGATGTAGCTTCACTTACCGTAACTCTATTAGAAAATGAATTTGAAGTACAAGATCCATAATTGGTTTCAACAAAGTATGTACCTGCTTCTGTAACTTCTAAACTTTCACCTGTAGCTACAAAAACCGAAGTTGTTTCGCTAGTTTCTTTATACCAATTAAAAGACAGTGATGGATATTGTAATGGGGAATCGTTCATTTCGCCTCCAGGATTATCAATTGTTAATAAATAGCTATCACCTGCACAAAAAACAGCGGTTTCTATTAAATTATTAATGGTAAAAGGAGAATCTTGTATTTTATAATAAGCAGGAAAAGCATCAGACCCACTACTAGTTCCTTCGGGAGATGTACTTTTTATTCTAATTTTATAAGCTTCACCAGCTGTATCGGTTGGTAACGAAAAATTTAATGTTGCAGGAGAAGTTGTTATACTTCCTGCAGCAGATGTATAAATGGTAGTGGGATTTGAAAAATCTCCTGTTTCATCAGAAAGTTCTATAATGAATTGGGTTGAACTAGTTAAACTAGATTCTGGAGAAAATGAAAATGTTACATTATAACTGTTAAACGAAGCACTAGCACAGGCTTGAGTATAACCTAAATTAGGTTTACTAATAACAAATTGTGCTTGGGCTTTAACAGTTAGTGAACAAATAAAAACCGCTATAAGTATAATTTTTTTCATTAGATAACTTTCTGTTTATACTCATATTATAATATACAGTGATTAGTCACCATTTACATCTGAATCAAGATTTGTTGCAATTATTTTATTAATTCTCAACCTGTAGTCTGGTCTTCTCTTATTTTGAATATCAATAAAAGTTTCTACATTGGTACTTTTAGAATACACGTTAAAAAATGCAGCATTACCATACCAATTTTCTAAGTCATCATTATTGCTATTATTATTAACATAAATATTACCCTTGCAGTTATTAAAATACATGTTTGTAAACCTAATTTTCTCAAGGTTTTCTTGATTTATACGAATTCTATCATCTAATATAACAGCAGGGTTAAACCCAGAAATTACACTTTTATTCATATCTAAAAAGGTTTCTTGCCCAACATAAACAGCTTCACTAACCAATCCTTTTTCTATATCACTATCTAGGGTTTCACTATCATTAAGAAATGTTAAATTTTCGGCAACAACATGAGTTCCATTTTTAGAAAAGTCAACTTCCTGTCTATTATCATACGATAAAACCTTTAGACAACGAGAACCTTCACTACTAGATATATATGGAGATCTTACTGCTAAAGAATTTTTTAAATAACCTTGAGCCCCATAATTGAACACAAAATCATTACTACTTGTTCTATAAGAAACGGCTTTATTAATAGTAACCTCACCTCCTAAAACTTCAAAGGCATCACCTGCACAGTAGCTAACCATTATATTTTCTAATACCGTTTCTGACCCCACTCCTGCTAATAGTAAACCATTAAGGTAACCTGCTCCCTTAATTCTTTTACCAGCATACTCTATTCTAACATATTTTAATACACCAGAATTACTTATAGTGTCATTACCACCATAATTCACATTGGCGTAATTTGAAGCATCTAAATTATCATGTAAATTAGCAACAGAACCATTCCCGAATTTATTTAAAGGCGCACTGCCCAACAAAACAATTCCTCCCCAGTCTCCTGCACGTTTTAAGCTTTTATTAGAAGAAAACACAATAGGATCTGTTTCTGTGCCTTCAGCTATTATTTTTGCTCCTTTAGATACTGTGAGAGATGCTTTTGAATTATAATCTGCTAAAACAACAGTTCCAGGCTCTATAGTTAGTGTTGCATTATTTGTAACAAAAACACTACCTACCAGTAAATAGGTATCTCTTTTAGAAAGCCTTGTATCTTTAGTTATATTACCAGAAATAATTTGAGTTGGCTCTCTATAGCTTTGTTGCTTAGGGTTAAATTCTGTCCAATTATCTAACCAATTGGTATTACCAACTATTCCTTTTTCTTGTTGTGCAAAAATATTGGCACATAACAAAAACAACACATAGGTTAATTTAGTAAAATTTTTCATAATCACTCGTTTATGATTTTGTAGAAATGGGGATTCCTAATTATTTGTTCAAACATACAATAAAATCTACGAAATACCAAATTAATCGACAAAATACATTTTATTTATGCTAATTATTATTAAAAAAGTACTTGAAAAAGGCTTTATTTACTGATGTTTATTTAATTTTACCTATATAAAATAAGGAGCAATATAAAACCACTCCTTTTATTGTAATAATTTTCTATAAAAATAGTAGCATTTTATTTAAACTTAATGAAACTCACTATATTCATGTAAAGATTTTAATGTTGATTCATAAAAGAGAATAGCAGATACTAAATTATCTGTATCTGAATACGGAAGAATAGCTTCCTGAAATTCTCTATTTTTACCTAAAAATTCGGCTGTCGCTTCAAATTTTTCATCAAGAATCTTTCTATTATCATTATTGTTAGGTATTCCTAAGGTAGACATTGTAACACCTGGTTTTGTTGCAAAGGCAATGTATGGTAATAATTGAACCAAACTTTCAATTCTTTCAATGTACAAACCGAGCAACTCGCCTTTTTGTTTTCTATCTAACTCCTCTTTACTATGATATTTTTTTATAGCTACTTTATCGCTAATAATACTTTTAGGAGGATTCTTTTTTTGAGCAAATCCAACTCCGGTTATAAAGAAAAAGCCAAAACAAAGTAGGATTAATTTAGTTTTCATTTTAATTAAGATTTGAGATTTAGACCGCTAATTTATACATTTTATCGTTAAAAACAAGCGTTTTATCGATTTTTTTTAATGTTTTTTTAATAATGAAACTTGTGATATAACTAAATAACTATAATTAAGGTATTTATTGGCTTTTTAAATGTCTTGGAAATACTTTTAAAGTTGTTTTTCCTTTTTTTAAATCTGGCCATGTTTTTATATCAAATTCAATAACTACCACTCCACTAGTTGGTACATTGTCTATATATTCACTTCCATAAGTATTTACAAAATTTGTTAAGGCATGATTATGACCAAAAATCATTAAGTTATTAATTGAAGCTTTGTTACTTTTAATTACTTGTAATAAATCACTACCTTCAAAATCATACAAATTATGATTAAACTCTAAAATATTTTGATGAATATTTAAATTTTCTAAAAAAATATTAGCAGTCAGTTTGGTTCTTAAAGCATCACTAGACAAAACTTTATCTATTTTTTTTATTTTACCTTTTAAAAAATGCGAAACAATAAGAGCATCATTAACTCCTCTTTTTTTTAAGGGCCTCTCATGATCTATAACGTTGTATTCCCATGATGATTTTGCGTGTCTAACTATTATTAAAGTTTTCATACCAATCGATTAAATGCATTTTTAATCGACAAAAAGTTGTTTATTTCGATTAAAATCAATTTATTTGTTCTGTAAATATAATTAATCAGCTAATAATCAACTAATTTCAAAAAAACAATAAAATTAAACACCAAGAAAATAGATAGTTAGATAGGTCATTCGGTAAAAAACACAAACAACCGATTAAATGTTGTTAAAATACTGTTAATCGAATTTATAAGTGATTTACCATTAATTTTTGAGAAACTAGCTACAACTTATTTTTTTTGTTTCACCTATTAAATATTGAAAGTATGACCCCAAATCTAATTTCTAAAGTAAATATGGTGTTGAAAATCAATACTATTCCCTCGCTGTTTTTTCCCTCAAAAACTTTATTACTGTTTGTTTTAATTGTCAACAATAATGACAATGTAAGACTCTGTTGTGATTAAAAGTATTTTAATATGAAATAATATTTATTATGAAAAATAAATCAACTATAAAAAATTATAGCATTTCTCTCATTTTCCTTATTTCGTTTTTTTCGTTTACAGCTTTTGCTCAAGAAAGTGAAATTTATGAATTGAAATCAGAATCTAATTCCTCTACATCTAATAAAACTAGTTCTAAAGAATTTAGTGTTACAAAAAGTAGTAAATCTTTAGGTGACTCAAGAGAAGAGTTTACTAATCTTTCAAAAAAGCTTCACGCTACAGTATATCTTAAAAATAAAAAGGTAAAGAGAAAATATGGAAATGAAAGTCCTATAAAATTAACCTTTGAAGACATGAACTCTTTTAAAGAGTTAACCAATAATAATTCTAATTACAACAAAGTTAAGCTTATTACTATTCTTATAAATAATGAAGCCGACCTAAATAATTTAGATTTATCAAAAGGTAAAAAGATGTTTCCTAGGCTAAAATACATTTATCTTAAATGCCTATTTAATGGTAATACTAAACAAATAGAAATGTTAGTAAAAAAACCAGATAACAATGTTCGTGTTTTTTACACTTTTGAAAAAGCATCATAAATAATACTTGGGTAACTTAAAGATTAAGAAATGAAAAAACTATACACTATAATTAAAGCTTTAATGTCCAGTAAATACAATTTTAGGTTTTTACTATTTAGCATGTTACTTATATCTGCTGTTTACAATAGTTATGGTCAAGTGAAAGTTCCTTTTGCACCTAGAACTTCAGCAGCTACTCCTTCTCAAACTATTTATAATGTAAAAGGAGATTTCACCATGATTGGAAACACCAATCTTACACTTGTGTCTTATGGTGATAACACTAACAACTCTTTAGATATGGAGTATGTAGATGTTGATGAAACCGCAGTTCCAGGGAATAACACTTTTAATTCTTCTTCTGCAACCTTAACTTTTTCAAACGAAAACGGTGCTATTCCTGAGTGTTCTGAAATTATTTATGCCGGAATATATTGGACAGGTAGAACAGATAGCTATAGTGGCGATGGATATACATTTGATGTCTCTAAAGAAATTCCAACAGGAGGTTCAACAACCCAACAATTTACTGATACTAATGAAGAAATTTTTGATAATAACAACATTCCTAACACAAATTACACTTTAACCATCTCTAGTTCAGGAGGTGGCGGTGGTGGACCTGGATCTACTAATACAACAAGATACTTATTTACATCTTCTGGTGCTGGTGACTCCGTAGAATTTATATATAGAACATCTGGTGGTGGACCTGGAGGAGGAACACAAACACTTCATGTTTCAGTAAATGGTGGTGCAGAAACCACTGTTTCTACAAGTAGTATTAATAATAGTAATGCTTATTTAAGTTCTCCTTATGAAATTTTTTCAGACTCAAATTATACCTTAGAGGTAAATAGATTACGTAGACAAGATGATGATAGAGCTTATGTAAACATAACCTATTTTGAAGATGTACCAAACACCACAACTATAACTAAAAATTTTGATAAGCGTAAAGTATTAATAAAAGGACCTGCATCTTCAACTTATACAGATTTAACTGCCAATGAAATTTATTTCCCTAATGGAGAAGATGGTAATATGTATTCTGCTTATGCTGAAGTTACAGATTATGTTCAAACAAATGGTCTTGGAGAATATTTTGTAGCAGATATTGCAACCTTAGAAGGAGATGGCGGTAATACAGGTTATTATGGTGGCTGGGGAATGGTTGTTGTTTATGAAAATTCTAAAATGGATTGGAGAGATGTAACCGTTTTTGATGGGCATGCATATGTTCAAGGTAGTGTTACTGAAAATTACACTTTTGATATTTCTGGTTTTCAAGCTGCTCAAAATGGTCCTGTAAATGTTAAACTTGGTGTAATGGCTGGTGAAGGTGATGTAGGTGTTTCGGGAGATTATTTAGAAATTCTAAGACAAGATAATGGCACATATCAGGCGTTAAGTCATTCTAACAACTCAACTAACAATTTCTTTAATTCATCTATTGTAACTGGAGGAAACGCAAGAACCCCTGATTTACCAAACAATACAGGAGTTGATATTGCTATGTTTGATATTGACAACACAGGGAATGGTATTATTGATAATAACCAAACTAGCACTACGTTTAGATATGGCTCAACTCAAGATACTTATATAATTTATAATCTAACCCTCTCGGTTGACGCCTATGTACCAGAACCAGAAGGTATTATAAGCAATACTACAATTAATGGAAACCCTCCAGGACCTACAAACAATTCATTAGAACCAAATGAAGAAGCCGATTATATTATTGAAATAAAAAACACAGGAACTGAAGCTATTGATAACGCAGTTTTAACACTGCCTCTTCCTGCTTCCGTAAACCCTAGTGGTTTAAATATTGTTAGTAATACTTTTTTCACTCCTCAACCAAGTGGACCAACATACGACGCATCAATTGGTACTAATGGTGCTATTGTTTGGGATTTAGGAACGTTACCTTTACCCTCAGATCCTAATACGGTTCTAGCAAATATAAGTTTCACCTTAACAGTAACAACAGATTGTTCTATTTTAAGTGATCCTATGTTAGGACAAACAGTTTCCTTAGAGGGTACTTTAAGTGGTGTTGGTGCCATTTCTGGAGTTTCTTTTTCTACTAGTTTAATACAAGGTTATGAAGCTACTGGAGTATGTACAGGAGATCCTATACCTGTTCCACATGTCATAGATATTGATTATGAAGATTTTGTCAATGAAGCACCTGTAATAACAGCTCCCAGTCCAATAAATATAAATGGCTGTGATGAAAATGATATTACTGCCTCAACGGTTAGATATCCATATAGTGCTACCCAATCAGCAGATATAAAAGATACATATGTTGATACTGGGTATACAGCTTCTGATAATGGAACGATTGTAAGTATTACTTATATTGATGAAATTGACTCAAATGATTGTCCTATAGTTGTTACTAGAACTTATACTGCCACAGATGATTGTGGTAATACCACAGAAGCTATACAAATCATTAATCTTACGCCTAGCGATTTAGTTATTAGCGATGTGCAAGATTCAACCGTTAATGCTTGTGACTTTGCTAATCAAGCTGATCTAGATGCTGCTTTCAATTCTTGGATTGCTGGTTTTAGTGTTAGTGGTGGGTGTAACCCGCAAGCTACTGATATTAGTTCATTAACTGCACCTGATTTATGTGATGGTGGTGCTGTAAGCGTTGAATTTAATGTGACTGATTTATGTGAAAGTGGGCAAGACACGGCTACTTTTACTGTTAC